>CAYVRN010000092.1:0-8348 GCA_964453855.1 uncultured Rhodobacterales bacterium | reverse complement strand
TATTTGTCGATGTCAGGTATCGCGGCATTCCCGAAATCCCAAGAGGTTCGCGATGTTTTTGCGGCGGCTCCTATTGATCGCATTCTCCTTGAAACCGACGCGCCCTATCTTGCGCCTCCGCCTCATCGGGGAAGACGCAATGAACCGGCCTATACGGTCCACACAGCAAAAATTGGCGCAGACGTTTTCGGCATAGATCTGCCAACATTTGCCGCGCAAACTCAGGCAAACTTTGATCGTCTCTTTTGGAAAGTTGCCGAATATCAAAGGGCCGCATAATGGCAGAGTTGAGGTTTAGGATATTAGGATGCGGGTCATCTGGCGGTGTCCCTCGCTTGGGAGGCCACTGGGGGGCATGTGATCCCTCAAATCCTAAAAACCGACGTTCGCGCTGTTCCCTTTTAATTGAAAAAGAAAACGAGAACGGAACCACGTGCGTTCTTATCGACAGTGGCCCCGATATGCGTGGACAATTGGTAGAGGCCGGTATCGGTGAATTGGACGCTGTGGTTTACACTCATTCACATGCGGACCACGTTCATGGATTGGACGATTTACGTCAGATTGTGTTCAATACGCGAAAACGTCTTCAGGTATGGGCCGACGGGGCGACTCAGGACGCTCTGTTGTCGAGATTTGGGTACGCCTTCGTTCAACCCTCTGACAGTCCTTATCCGCCGATCCTTGAGATGAATACAATTCGTGGCGACGTCACAATAAATGGGGCAGGCGGCGCAATCAAACTAACACCGATTGACGTGAACCACGGGTCTATTGATGCACTTGGGTTTCGGGTTGAAGACGTGGCGTATATGCCTGATGTTGCTGAAATTTACGACGCCAGCTGGGTGCATCTTGTGGGGCTAAAGTGTTGGATTTTAGATGCTCTACGCAGAGCACCGCACCCGACCCATGCGCATCTGGACAAAAGCCTAGAGTGGATAGAGCGGGCGCGACCGAAAACGGCCATCCTTACAAATATGCACATAGATCTTGATTATGATGCGGTGAACCAGGAAACACCTGACCACATACATCCTGCTTATGATGGTCTTGTTTTGACATATCAGGTTTCCGACTAAATGCAGGCTCTGGTCGAGGTTATCCTCCCGGTTTTTCTGGTCATTGGATTTGGCTATATTGCCGTTTGGCGTGGGTTTTTTCCAGAAACCGCCACGGATGCCTTGATGCTATTCACGCAGAAATTTGCGATTCCCTGTCTTCTTTTTTCTGCTATCGCGTCCCTTGACCTTTCAAGCAGTCTACAACCTGCGTTGCTGTTTAGCTTCTATGCTGGGGCAACGATCAGCTTTGCGGCTGCGACCCTTGGCGCGCGAGTTATATTCAAACGGGATTGGGAAGATAGCGTTGCGATTGGCTTTATAGGCCTTTTCTCGAACTCGGTTCTTCTAGGGTTGCCGATCACAGAACGCGCGTACGGGCCCGATGCCTTGGGCTCAAACTATGTGATAGTCGCATTTCACGCGCCGTTTTGCTACGCGTTAGGCATTACTGTTATGGAGGTTGTTGGAGCCAAAGGCGCACCCAGCGTTTTGCTGGTAAAAAAAGTTCTGAATGCGATTTTCCGGAATGCTCTCATACTGGGAATTACTGCCGGTTTCGTTGTTAATTTACTAGGAGTTCCGTTGCCGCAAGTCTTCACAGACTCGTTGGAGATGATGATCCGTGCAGCTTTGCCGGCGGCGCTATTCGGATTGGGCGGCGTTCTGTATCGGTACCGGCCAGAGGGGGATATAAGGACAATTGTCTTTGTGTGCGCGATGTCCATGATCGTGCATCCTGTCGTGGTATATGTTTTCGGATCAATATCAGGGCTGTCGAAAGAAGCGTTTCGTTCCGCGGTGTTGACCGCCGCAATGGCACCGGGGGTTAACACCTATCTGTTCGCGGACATGTATGGACGCGCCCGTAGGGTCGCCGCCTCTAGCGTCCTATTCGGAACGGCTGGCAGCATCCTGACAATATGGGTTTGGTTGGCTGTTTTGGGCTAGTTGGCTGCTAAAGCCTTTTCCAATTCAGGCGCAAATCGCTGATCATAATCATCGCCGACCAGCGGACCAATGAATTTGAACATAACCATTCCGTCACCATCAAGGATAAAAGTTTCAGGCGGAGCGGAAACGCCCCAATCGAACGACGTGCGCCCAGTCGGATCAAAGGCTATCGCATCAAAGGGATTGCTTTCGTCCGCAAGATATTTGAGTGCATCTTTCTCGCGATCATTGAAGTTGATCCCAACTAGATGAACGCCGCTCTCGGCCAATTCGATCAGCTTTGGATGCTCTGCGCGGCAAGGGGGGCACCAGCTTGCCCAGAAGTTGACAATTGTGACCTCTCCAGCCGCCAGTACATCCATAGTGATCCCAGGATAATCCCCTAGCGTTTCCTCGGTGACTAGCGGCGCTGGCTTACCGATAAAAGTAGACGGCAACTCTCGGTTGCCTCCACTGTTCAGAACCCCAAAGTAAAACATAATGGCGAGCCCGGCGAAGACAGCCGGAGGGGCAATCATCAAAGGATTTATCTTAGCCATTCGACTTCCGTTTTGATTCAAATTCTTCCAGTTCGCGTTTCACTTTTGCAGAACGAGATAGGCTGGCCCAGATCAATACAGTCAATATGACGATGGATGAAATATAGGCGGAAATTACCGGAACAGCGTAGTCTCCAAGATCGACCATCATTGCATACGCTCCCTTGCCATATAGGCGCGCAACTGGCGCGCGCGGATTTCAGTACGGGTCCGAAGAAGGACAAGTGCGACAAATATCAGAATGAATGCCGCAATCGCCACAAGTAAGGGATAATAGAATATGTCTGCGACATTCTCTTCTTTATCCATCGAAAGCGATGCGCCTTGATGCAGGCCCTGATTCCAGAAGTTGACCGCATAGCGCGACAAAACTGCGAAAACCGATCCGACAATAGCTAGAACCGAGGTAAGATCGGCAGCGGTGTCATCATTTTCGATAGCTGACCACAAGGCGATGTATCCAAGATAAAAGAGGAAAAGGATCAGGAAAGACGTCAGCCGAGGGTCCCAAACCCACCAGGTCCCCCACATTGGCTGTCCCCAAATTGCACCGGTAACCAGTGCGATGACTGTCATAGCAACACCTACTGGGGCTGCGGCTCTGGCCGCAAGAGCACTGACGTGATGGCGCCGGATCAGCCAAATCAGAGAGGCTACCAGCATCATGAACCATGCGTTAATCGCCATCAGTGCAGATGGGACATGCAGATATATGATCTTCACTGTCGAGCCTTGACGATAGTCGTCAGGCGTAAAGAAAAAGCCCCATATAAGACCGATAAGCAGCAAGGCGCCTCCGGAAATTGCGACCCATGGTAATAGGGTGCCCGATAGGCCCATGAATTTCCGCGGGTTTGCGTATTCCCAAAGTGATCGTTTTTCACTCATGTCAGAGTCTCCTGCCTTTAGCGCAGATTGATACGGATAACGGCGGCAGATGCGAAGGGCAAAAGTGCAATTGTCGCAAATGTGATGCCTGCAAGCATAAGTAGCGGTGTTTGTATGTCCATTCCAAGCGTTCCGCGTCTTGCAACCTCGGCCCCGAAAATCAAAGTCGGGACGTACAACGGCAGAACTAAAATCGACAACAGTAAACCTCCGCGCTTAAGTCCAACTGTTAAAGCCGCCCCGAAAGTGCCAATAACACTTAGGGCAGGGGTGCCAACCGCCAAAGAGATCATAACCCACACAAATCCCTCGGCCGGCAGATTTAGCATGACACCGAACAGTGGCGTTGCCAAAACCAAAGGTACGGCCGTTGTTAGAAAATGCGCCAATGCTTTAATCGAAACTATGGCTTCCATCGGCAAAGGTGAGGTTGCGAGTAGATCAAGGCTACCATCCTCGTAATCCAGTGCGAAAATCCGGTCCAAAGAAAGTAGGCACGCCAAAAGCGCGCCAAGCCAGAGAATTCCGGGGGCGATGATGGCCAACAGATCTGATTTGGGGCCTACTGAGAACGGCACCAAAACGACTACAATCAGAAAGAACGCCAACCCCAGACCGAACCCGCCACCTGCACGGATGGCAAGTTTGATATCGCGGTCCAAAAGGGCAATCACAGCATGACCTCGTCGAGAAAGGGAAGGTCTGTTGGCTTAGCCTTGAACGGCGAAACGTCGAAGACATCTGCCTCAAATCCAAGATCAATATGTGTGGCTAAAAGTGCTGCGCCACCTTTCGAAAGATGCAGTTTTACGGTCTCAGCGAAACGTGCAACCGACTCTTTGTCCAGTGACACTGTTGGTTCATCAAGTATCCACAAAGGTCGACCACTGATCATAAGTCGAGCCAGTCCCAGCCTGCGTTTTTGACCAGCAGAAAGGGCTCCGGCAGAGCGATTGAGCAGGCTTTGTAATGCAAATGCATCGACGGACTCATCAATATGGTTAGAGCCGAAAATATGAGCCCAAAATGTAAGGTTTTCGCGCACTGTCAGAGTTGGTTTTAAGCCGTCTGAATGGGTTGCAAAGGCGATATCATCTTGTTCGGCCTCTATTCTTCCAGCGACAGCAGGTTGAAGTCCCGCGAGTGTTCTAAGTAGTGTCGTTTTTCCGGACCCATTTGGGCCGCGTAAAATCAACGCATTGCCACGTTTTAGGGTGAAGTTCAGCCCTTCAAGAACCAACACGCCGCCGCGTGACACTGCCAGATCTGAAACTTTTAAAACCATAGCAAACGCCTAACGGATCGGAACGAAATGCGAAAGTGGAATTTGTATGGTGCGCTACACTGGAAGCAGGGCCGCAGCCACCCGTCGTCCTTCGGCGAGCAAGACGTTAAAAGTACGGCAAGCGGATGCCGTGGCCATCGGCTCAAGTCCGATTCCTGTCTTCTCCAGAGCGTTTCTAAACTCAGGTGGTAGATAGGCCATATGTTCACCCGTGCCGACTAGTAAAACATCGATCTCGGATGATAATGCGAGCGGCGCGTCCGTATCCTCTAGACCGCCCCACGGCAAAACGCTTGAAGCCGTGATTATTTGCGGCCCCGAAAATACTTCTCCGCCAATCCGGAAGAATCCTAGCCCATAACCGTCGATAGGACGCGCGTCTTTGTAGGATATTTCATTTAGTTGCATCAGGGTTTAAGCGTCAATGTTGGAAAACTGGGTGCCTGCATTAGCCTGCGTTTTGCTCCAATCGCGTTTGACGCCTAAGCGCAACAGGACGGTTGAGGCCACAAAGACCGAGCTATAGGTGCCCACGATAATACCCCAGGTCATTGCGAATACGAAGCCGCGAATAACATCGCCTCCAAGAACTAAAAGTGAAACCAAAGCGATCAACGTCGTCACCGAGGTCATCATCGTCCGTGAAAGTGTTTCGTTGATCGACAGGTTTAGGACCTCGGCTAAAACAAGTTTCTTATACTTGCGAAGATTTTCACGCACGCGGTCGAAAACAACGACGGTATCGTTCAAAGAATATCCGACAATAGTCAGAAGCGCCGCGATGATTGCCAAATCGAACTTGATCTGAAGGGCAGAAAAAACACCAATGGTCAGCACAACGTCGTGTATCAATGCCACAACTGCGCCGAGCGCAAATTGCCACTCGAAGCGGAGCCAGATGTAAAACAGAACGGCTGCAATCGCTAACAGAACAGCCAGAAAGGCTGTTTGAATTAACTCGCCTGAAACCTTCGGACCAACGCTTTCCACTGAGACAAATTTGATGTCACTAACAACGGATTGAAGAGCGCCGCGGACAGTTTCAATCATTGCAGAATCAGCGGCTTCGGCCCCTTCTTGCGCTTGAATTCGGATCATCGAAACGTGTTGATTTTCTGCAAAAGTCGGATCGAATACTTCAGAAATGGAAACATCGCCTAGGTCTAACTTCGACAGCGCATCACGATAGGCGCCGACAACTACGGCCTGAGTGCTTTCTGTCCTGATAGTGGTTCCACCGCGAAAGTCGATCCCGAAGTTCATTCCAACGGTCATGGACAAAACGACCGATGCAACGACCAACACGCCGGAAATCAAGACCCAGAGGTTAGCATTTTTGAAAAAATCCCAGGTCGGGTTTTTGGGAACAAGACGTAGTCGCATATTACACCTCAATCGTTTTCGGGCGGCGACGCTCGAACCACATTATGATGATCAGTCGGGTGACGAAGATTGCAGTAAATACCGACGTTATAATCCCCAATCCCAAGGTGATCGAGAACCCGCGGACCGGACCGGAACCGATGGCAAACAGAATAACAGCAGTAATGAAGGTCGTGATGTTGGCATCAACAATTGCGCTTAGGGCTTTTTCGTAGCCTGTGGCAATCGAACGGGAAGGACCCTTGCCAGACGCGACTTCTTCACGAATGCGTTCAAAGACAAGCACATTGGCGTCCACGGCCATACCGATCGTCAGCACGATGCCTGCAATCCCCGGTAGGGTCAAAGTGGCGCCAATTGCAGAGAGTAACCCAAAGATAAGCGCTACGTTGATGATGAGCGCGATATTGGCAAAAAGTCCAAATGTTCCATAGCTTGCTGCCATGAATACGAGAACTGCGGCGAAGGCTACAATACAGGCGATTTTACCGGCCTGAATGCTGTCTGCGCCAAGTTCGGGCCCAATCGTACGTTCTTCAAGAAAGTCGAGTCCTGCGGGCAGAGCCCCCGCTCGAAGCAAAACGGCCAAGTTGGTACTTTCTTCAACCGAAAAGTTTCCCGTGATGATGCCAGAACCGCCTGGGATATGACTTTGAATAACCGGTGCGCTGATCACCTCGCCGTCTAGAACTATGGCAAAGGGGTTGCCAATGTTTTCGGCAGTGTAATCGCCAAACTTCCGTGCCCCTGTAGGGTTGAAGCGGAAACTAACCGCGGGACGGCCGTTCTGATCAAAATCTGGTTGCGCATCGGTGAGCTCCTCGCCGGTGACAACAGCACCGCGTTCAAGCACATAAAATAGCCCTTCCTGATCAATAGAAGGCAGAAGTTCATTGCCCGCTCCAGGATCGGTTTCCGAACTGCTTGAGCGGGATACCACCGGCTGGAATGTCAACTGCGCCGTTGTTCCAATTATATCCTTCAATTCAGAAGCAGATCCCAAGCCAGGGACCTGAATGAGGATCCGCTGCGATCCTTGGCGTTGAATTGTTGGTTCTCGAGTGCCAACCTCGTCGATACGGCGGCGAATGATTTCAAGCGCCTGTTGAACAGTTCGATCATTGGCCGCCGCGATTTCGGCTTCCGAAAGGCGAATGACGAGATCACCGCCTTCGCCTGAAACCGTGATGTCGGTCGCCCCGGCGGCAACGATTGACGAAACAGGCCGTGCTAATGTCCGAGCCAAAGCAACGGCTTGATCCATTGCTTCAGGTTTTGAGATCCGCACCCGCAGTTCTGCCGCATCTGTGTCCTGCAAGCGGATTGTGCCAATCGTCGCCCGCTCGCCGCGAAGTAGGTCGCGTACTTCAGGCCACATGCCTTCAAGTCTGGCCTTGTGAACGTCTTCAACACGAACTTCTGCCAAAAGGTGCGCACCACCGCGCAGATCGAGGCCAAGGTTGACCAATGAAGACGGCATCCATGTTGGCCACGCTCCATAACTGATCTGTTGGGCTTCGGATGCAATTCCCGCGTCAATGGCCGGTGCCGCATCGTTGTGCCCTTCCACACGAGAATAAAAGGCATTTGGCAAGGCAAACACCAAGCCTAGTGCCACAAACAGCCAGATGACGATGCGTTTCCAGCGATCAACCTGAAGCATAGGGAGTACCCCGATTGTTTAGGATCAGGCCTCGGCCGGATCTGTCTTGCTCATAACCTGTGCAATGGTCGAACGGACAACGCGGACTTTGACACCCTCAGCCAACTCAACTTCGACTTCATTGTCGTCTTTTACTTTGGACACTTTTCCGATCAGGCCGCCCTGCGTAACGATCTGGTCGCCGCGACGAAGGCTTTCGACCATTTTTTTATGTTCTTTCATTTTCTGCTGTTGTGGGCGGATGAGCAGGAAGTACATGATCCCGAAAATCAGGATAAGCGGTACAAATTGTGAAAATGCGTCCATTGTGTCCTCGTTAGTAAGCCGGAAGGTCTCCGGATGATCGCGCGGACCCTATGTGTGCCTGTAGAAAGATGCAAGCAGGCAAGGGCCTTGAGCTGGAAATAGACGTTTTTGAAAGCATTTTAAGAGCCCAAAAAAGTCGTTGATTTTTTTTGTAGTTTTTCTCTGGACAGTCCCAGAACCCTGATCTAGAAGACCGGCACCCGCGACGACGTCGCTCCCGTGCCCGGGTAGCTCAGGGGTAGAGCAGTGGATTGAAAATCCTCGTGTCG
>CAYVRN010000091.1:0-8924 GCA_964453855.1 uncultured Rhodobacterales bacterium | reverse complement strand
TATGGGTGGGTTATCCTGCCGAAATCATCAAGTTCCTCGAGGCCGCAACCAGGATAAATCCAAACGTGGCTCACGAGTTTAACGATTTGGTGCCCGTTGTTGAATTGTTTGATATCGCTGCCAAGGAACAGGGTTTCAGTGATTGGGCTCAGCTCCAGTTCGGTAAATCGATTTCGGCAAGCAGCGCGGAACTTAGTCAGCTCAAGCAATTCGAAATTGCGTCTGATGATACCTGGAAAAGCCTTGTGGAAGAGATCAGAGACAGTGGTTATGCAACTAGCGTACGACCCAGCGTAGCACTTGAGTATTTGCGGGATCGGAAGGCAGCCCAGTCGTCAGAGAAAACGGCTCTGGAGATTCGCAATGAGCGTATGGAAAGGCAAGCTGCCGAAAGAAAAAGACGTGAAGAGGCAAGGCGTGCCCGAGAAGCCGAAGAAGCACGAAAGCGTGCCGAGAATATCAGGAAGGGTGAAGGATCATTTGTCTACTATAAGGACGGATCTTGCACCGAAGAAGAAGGCCGCTACTGTCTAACCAAGGACGAATTTAAGGGCATCTGCGAGAAAGTACGCTATCGCACCACAAGTTCGGGCTTCACTGATATCTACAGCCTTGCCTTGGTGCTTATGGGCCGGGATTTGGCTGATCTTTATCGAAACGACCGCTCTAGTGTGAGCAACCCCGAGACCTATGTGACGGTCAATGATGAGTGTTTTTTCACGTTTGATATATCCGGGACGATCAGAGGCACTTCGATAAACAAGCCTGTCTATTGCCGTGTTACCGGAATTAAAGGCAGATCGGGCGTATTTTACTCTGAATCTGTGACCGGTTGTTTCGTACGCTAGATGGTCACAGTGTGTTTCCAAAACAATTTGACGGCTGTTGATGGCCGTCAAATCCGGTCTGGTTCGTATCTCTGATAGGGATGAGTGAGCGTTGCGAACTTGGTGAAATCGTCAAGGCGATCAAAGATTTTCTCATAGCGCGTTACGATCAAACCGCGCCTGTCCGCGTCAATCCTTCATCACTGTGGCAGGAAGCCGACAAAGGCTTAGTCGGTCAAAAAACACTTCATTAGTTTGGCTAACCCCTAAAAGATACCTCCAAACCCCTTAAAAGGTAGGTTTACGGACAAGTGATGGTCTCTAATCTGTTTCGAGGATTTGTTTTGTCCCACTTTTAATTCAGCAAAGAGGCCCGAATGATCGTTGCTTCAGTATTAGTCACTGTCGCCTTTCTGTTTGCTTTGCGCGCCCTCTTAATGGGGGTCACATACGTTGCCCTATCCTATCGTTACTTTTTAAGGTCTCACAAATTCGGACTTCCAAGTGGATGGTACTTGCTTTGGTTTGAAAGCACACCTGCTGCCATCTTCCTTGTTATCACGGCAATCGTTTCTGCATCTGGACTGTTTTTGACAGCCACGATTGCGCGCCTGCTTTTTGAAAATGTGGGCCTTTCAACAGTCGTATTTCTAAGCGGATCCCTTGGCGTCGGTTCAGGGGTTCTTGCCCACAGGATTCTTTTCCTTTGGTCGTCGATTCACATCGCAGAGAAATGCAATGCACTGAATGTGACCGTCGACGATCTTATGGCCTATTACGTGTGCAGATTTGAGGTCCCGAAACTTGTCGGACTCGGGTCGAGCTTTAAAATGCCGCACCATTAAAACGCCGATTGAATCTTCAATCAATTGGGAAGCAGTTATCTTTCAAGAATATTAAACCGCTTCTTAATCGCCCGTTTCTGGTCTGGTTCCAGATAGGTTGGCTTGTGTTGCCGCAAAATTTCTCGCGCTCGGGCGTTTGCCTTTTGCCACGCAGTTTGAGCGCCGCTTGCAGCCCATGTGCGGGGCTCATCGCGGTCAGCCAGTGAGGGGTAGAAGTAATCTCTCTCCATCGCTGCATGGGTGTGACCCGACCCTAGAAAATGACCCTCACCCAGAATTGCATCGCAGATCGCCTGAAATCCCAAAGTGTCGTCGCTGACCTCGATCCCCCGCAATGCCCTATAGGTGTGCGAATGCATTTCATCGTCCAGTAAATACGCTTCGAAGCTGGCACCAAGAAGCGAGGCAGTCATGCCCGAGCTTTCGTAGATCAGGTTCGCCCCCGCAAGCGCCGCCGCCATCGAGGTCAGACCCTTTTCCGCCCCGTATTGCGCATCTATCGCTTTGGCATCGGTCATCGAACAGGCCACACCCGAAGGTAAGCCCAGCCAGTTTGACAGTTGCGCCGAGGCCGCGTTCAGCACGGCGGTCTCTCCGCTGCCGCCGGAAAACGCCCCTGTGCGCAGGTCGATCACCAAGGGCCAATTGGAAAAGATCATCGGGTGGCCCGGCTTGATCACGTTGACCATCACAAGGCTCGCCAAAGTTTCGGCCAGCGATTGAGCAAGAAAACCCGCAAGGGTTGCCGGAGCGGTTGCCCCGGCTTGTGCTGCGGTGATGCACGACACCGGAATGCCGTGGCGGATGCATTCATAGGTCACGTCCACAGCGTCTTCGGCAAAGCGCATCGGCGAGATGACGGGGCTGATATGCGCCTTAAGGAACGGGCGTTGGCTAAACGCCCCTGACCCTCCGGCTGCGATATCCAGCATGTCCACAATCGGCGCAACATGCTCGGCTATGGTGAAGGCCGTGGCGATTGGCTTGGTGGTGTTGCGGATCAGGGCAAAGGCTGTGTTCACATCCAGATCGAAATTATTCGGAACATCTGTGGCGATGCAGCAGCGGGTGAACCACGCAACGTTTGCCAATGTGTCCTGCAATCGGGTGAAATCATGCAGGTCTTTCAGGGTTGATGGTCGATACAGACCGCTATCCAGATCAAGCGTTTGAACAGCGGCGCCACCAGTGCCAAAATAAACCCTGTTTCCGCCGACTTCGATGTTTTTGGCCGGATCGCGGCCATGGAAAGTAAAGGACTTGGCCGCGTCTTTAATCGCCTTTTCGACCATCTTTGAGGGCATGGTCACGCGGTCATCTTTTACCGTGGCCCCGGCAGCGCACAAATCACGCCTCAGGCGTACTGGCACCTGTCCCATCCCCAAGTGATCGAGAAGCTTTAGGGCCGTGTCGTAGATTGCCTGAAGATCGGCGTCTGACAGTGGACGGTATTGTCCGCCGATTTGCCCCGGTGGACATGGGTCAAATTCGGGCTTGGCAGCCCGTTGCGCCAGTTTGCTTTTCCGACCGCTACGCTGTGGCGTCATTTGAAACTCCGCTGTGCTGCGTCCGATCTTTGACGAGGATCCCGTGCCGCACAATCATTCGTTTTCCAATTTGCGATTTTTGTATCCTTTTTCCGTAATTTGGGAATGATAGGTCGTGCAGTTTAACAAAAAGACGGTTCGGGGGACGTATGAAGTCACGCACAAAAGTTGTGGTTATCGGTGGCGGTATCGCCGGATGCTCGACACTCTATCATCTGACGCAGGAAGGCTGGACAGATGTTGTTCTGGTCGAGCGCAATGAACTGACCAGTGGCACCACTTGGCACTCGGCGGCTCAGGTGACGAACTTCGGGATGAACCAGACTATGGTGGGGCTGAAAACCCACTCGATCAATCTTTATAAAGAACTGTCGGAAGACCCCGAATACCCGATCAACTACCACCATGGTGACGGCGGTATCCGCTTGGCCAATACCGAAGCGCAAATGCAGGGCTATCGCCATTTCGCATCGATGGCACGCGGGATGGATGTGCATTTCGAGGTGATCGACGCCGAAGAATGCGCCCGCCGTCATCCGCTTATTTCAACCGACAATCTTGTGGGCGGTCTATGGGATCCGCTGGACGGCGACATTGATCCGGCCCAGCTGTGTCAGGCTCTGGCACGACGTGCGCGAAATGCGGGGGCCGAGGTGTATCGAAACACGCCGGTTGTGGCTCTAACCCAGCACAAAGACGATACTTGGACGGTCCATACTGAGAATGGTGACATTGATTGCGATATCGTGGTGAACGCTTGTGGCTACCGCGTGAACGAGGTGGGCGCGATGATGGACGTACACCATCCCGTGATGTCGATGGAGCATCAGTATTTTCTGACTGAACCGATCCAGCAAATCATTGACGCGGGGCATCGCATGCCGCTGATCCGCTGTCCGATCAGTGACTATTATTGCCGTCAGGAAAAGAATGGCCTGCTGGTCGGGTTCTATGAACAGGGGTGCAAAACATGGGGCATGGACGGGATTGATCCGAATTTTGTAAACGCCTTGTGTCCGGATGATCTAGAGCGGGTGATGGACGTGCTTGAGGGCGCCTTTGCCCGTATGCCTGCCTTGCAAGAGGTGGGGATACATACGGTTGTGAACGGTCCGATCACCTACACCATCGACGGCGCGCCCTTGGTTGGTCCGATCCCCGGCAAGCGGAATGCGTTCTGCATCATCGGCCTGCGCGCAGGTCTGGGTGAAGGCGGCGGGCACGGCTGGCTTTTGGCGCAGCAGATTGTGCATGGCGAGGCGTGTTATGACACATGGTGTCTCGATCCGCGCCGGTTTGCTGGGCACGCCAACGTCGAGTTGTGCGCTCAATACGCAATTCAAGACTACCAGAACGAGTTCCGCTTCCACTTCCCCAACGAACACCGCCCGGCGGGCCGCCCAGCGCGGACGACGCCACTTACCCCTTTGTTAGAGACTGAAAACGCCGAGTTTACGGTTGTGAATGGCTGGGAGCGGGCCGAGTATTTTAAACCCTCTGCGGATTTCCACACGACGCCGACATTCATGTTTGACGAGGCGCATGAGGTTGTCGCGGAAGAGGTGCGCAGCGTTCAGGGAAACGTGGGTCTGTGCGAGGTCAACGGCTTTAACCGGTTCGAAATTACCGGCGCGGATCGGCACAGTTTTCTGGATCGGATGTTTTGTGGAACAGTCACTAAAAAGGCAAATCGGGTCGGTTTGGGATACCTGTTGAACCATCACGGCATGGTCAAGGGAGAAGCAACTCTCGCCAATCTTCCCGCCTCTGACCGTGGACCGGATCGGGTTTGGTATGGGTCTGCCGCAGCCAGCGAAGTCCATGACATGGATTGGTTGACCCAGCACATCCGCGCAGGCGAAGACGTGCAGATCAAGAGTTTGACCAATGACCAGACGATCCTTGTTCTAGCCGGACCCAAAGCGCGGGACGTGTTGTCGGCAGTGTCGCGCGGCGATTGGTCGGCCGAGGCCTTTCCATGGCTCAGCGTTCGTGAATGCTTTGTCGGTATCGCCCCTGCTACCGTCATGGGTGTCAGCTTTTCAGGTGAATTGGCCTATGAGATCCACGTGCCAAACGCTTCGCTCTATGCGGCTTACAAGGCTCTGCGTAAGGCAGGCGAGGCGTACGGGTTGCGGCTGTTCGGTGCCCGTGCGGTCGAGTCGATGCGGATGGAAAAAGGATTTCTGCATTGGAAGGCTGATTTGATCACCGAGTACGACCCGTTTGAAACGGGTCTGGACCGTTTCGTAAAGATGGAGAAACCCGAGTTTGTCGGGCGGAAAGCCCTGAAACAGAGACTATCAGACGGCCCCCGCAAGAAACTTGTGACGCTGAAAATCGACACCCAGAAAGCCGCTGCCCATGGCGGGGCGTCGCTTATGGATGGGGATCGCGTGGTTGGTACGATCACCTCGGGTGATTGGGGATATCGCACGGGACTGAGCCTTGCATATGCATTTGTAGAGACTGGTTTTTCCCAGATCGGCAGTAGGATGATGCTGGATCTGTGTGGGGAAATGGTTGGCGCGGAAGTCATCGCCCCGTCGCCCTACGACCCGACACATGAGCGGATGCGATCCTAGGCTATTTCCAGCGCCGATGCATCCAAAGCCATTGCCCCATGTGTTCACGCACGCGTGCCTCGAGACTGTCATTGGCCTGTTGCATCATCTCTTCTGGGGTGCTGTGTGGGATCGGTTTCTCGACAATCAGTTCAAAGCTGATCCCGTCATTGCGGCGAATTCCGTAGGCCGGTACCAAAAGCGCATTAAAACGCAAGGCCAACTCGGCCGGCGTGAGAACAGTTTTGGCAGGCTGCCCGAAAAACTCTAGCGGTACGCCATTGGGCAGCGCTTGATCATGTAGAAGGGCAACGGATCGCCCCTGTTTCAACTCTTTCATAAACGCCCGCATGCCGGATGCATCCCGCGGAACCATAGGCGAGATTTTCTGCATCGCCTCGACATATGGGTCATTGAGCGATTCATTTTCCAAGGGCTGATAGATACCAACGATCTTTTGCCCCATCGAAGCAGACTTGGCGCGCAAAGCGTTCAAATTGCCGAAGTGCCCCGAGATGAAAATCACAGGTGAACCGGCCTCAAACGCCTGAGAGACCTCGGGCCAACCTTCGCCGATGAAAGGTGTATCTTTAACAGACTTCAGGAACGCGTCCCAATAGAAAATCTCGGCGACATTCCGACCGAGATTGTCCGCCGATGCGCGGAAGATTTCGCGTGCATCTTTTTGGGACGTGTCAGGTGCAACAAGAGCCAGATTGTCAAAAACGCGCTTTCTGTATCCCGCCAACGGTCCAATAAAACGCGAGGCGACTTTGCCCATAAACGCCACACGCGTTCGATAGGGAAGTATCCGCAGGGATCGGATCAAGCCCAGAACGATCCATGTGAGCAAACGGTCGAGTGTGCGTTGCGAAATCCTCATCAGCAAATATCCCGAAAACGGGCGGGAATTTCGATGACCGTGTTTCGTTTTAGAATGCCGGGCTTGTTCCAAGCATGCCATGGGCGGTGACGAGTCATTTCAGCCCTTGCCGAAGCGAAACGGCTGTCGCCGTCAATCGCTGGTGTTTCCGTGATCGTTCTAAATAGTGAGTCGCGCCGTGACAGGTGGGCGTCCCATCCTTCGACGATGCGGTCAATATCGCTTTTGCGGGACTGACTAACGCTTTGATCCACACAGCCGAAATGGAACAGGAACAGGTTGGGGTCGATGTGAAAGTTGCGCCCTCTGACGCGGTGATAGCCTGATCCCCACCGCAGAGGTTTGGCAAGAACCGACGCTTTTGTGTAGCGGTCCGAGATTATCGCATAGCGCCGCTGGGACAGAAATGGATGAGCCGGTTTAATTGGCCCTTCACGATCCATGTGCCGCACGACGTCAATTCCCAAGCCGGAGATCGTGGAGCGGATCGGGATTTGAGAGAGATATTCAGAAAGCGTTTTTCCTGTTTTTGGGTCCACTACAAGAAATTCGTCTACATCGGTTCCGATTACCAAATCGTAGCTTTTGAACAGCTCCTTTGCCAAGTCTGATGCCCGCGCCGCGCGGGCTTTGTCGCCTTGAACAACATTCCGATGCACATGAGGCAATTGAATGACATTCACACCTGTCGATTTGTCGGGAACGTCCTGATCCAAGCCGTCGATGATTACAAAAAGCGACGACGGGTCGAATGTCTGGCCATAATGGGCAATCCAGCGATCCAGAAACAAGGTATCGTTGCGGACCGATGTTATGACCGCTATTCGCTTTTCGCCGGGTTTGTGCACAGGCCGAACGACCGGCATTGCCTTTCGTAGGGCGCTGCCATAGCCGTGTTTTTTCTCTGACCGCTCTTGTCGGAAGGCTGTTGTGATGGAGTCTGGATCGTAAGTGGTTTCCAGCCATTCGCGCACGGGAATTAGCGACGCCTTTGTATCACGCGCATAGGCGTCGATCACCCGATCCAGAACCCCCTTTTTTCCGTTCTTCAAATGTACGAAGCGAAGGCTGAACTGTTGCCGCGCCGCCGCAAGATCTTGGTCGACGTGAAGCTTGTACAGTGCCGAGGCAATGCCCGTCCGATCAGCGCCCGATTTACAGTGCACGATCATGGGCTTTTCGGCGGTGTCGAAAATGTCCAGAAGTTTCAGCGCCTGGTCTCTGGGCGGCGCCTCGTACGCGCTTAAAGGCAAGTCAATTAGAGTCAGGCCCAGCTCGTTGCATAGCTTCTTTTCCAGCTGGTACTGCGGCTCCATCGATGCGCCACGCAAGTTCACAATGGTTTTGAAACCCTGCGCTGCATATTTACGAAATCTCTTTTCGGTCGGGTGGTTCGAGCGATAGACGCCGTCACCGATTTTGTGGAAATTCCGCCAAACTCCGCGCAGGATGCCGTGGTCGATCCATGTGATAAACGTGTTCGCCCGCCGCTGATCCTGCTCAGTTTCGATAGGTTTGGCAAAGCTTTGATGCCAAAGCGCTTCGCGGTACTGAGCATAACGATAGAGATCGCGCGACAGAGCCCGAAGTTCAGCCCAAAAACCGCGCTTCGGGGTTGCGGCAGCGGCAGCGGCATCAGCGGCTTTCGGATCGTAATTCTTGGCCACCCAGTCCTTGAAGCTCTTCTGACCCTCAAAGGGTGCGTAGGCGTCCAGCACTTGATCCAAAGCGCCGGTTTCCGAGTCGCGTCGGTGAAGATAGCGGATCGACAATTCTTCGCGGGCTTTGTCCAGCGGTTCACCCTCGATCTCCATGCGCCAGATCGCACCCACCAATCCCGTTCTGTCAGCGCCGGATT
The DNA here is from genome assembly GCA_964453855.1 of uncultured Rhodobacterales bacterium. Lineage (GTDB taxonomy): Bacteria > Pseudomonadota > Alphaproteobacteria > Rhodobacterales > Rhodobacteraceae > JASMHC01. The sequence continues at coordinate 400 of CAYVRN010000091.1, read as the reverse complement.
TGCAGTGGATCAGCACGGGCTTTTCCAGCGTGGGGAGGAGATCAATCAGACCGAGCAGTTCGTCCCGTGTCGGCGCCCGGCGCGCAGCCATTGGATAGCTGACAAACTGCATGCCGTTGGTATTGGTCCGCTCCTTCGCCAGCGCGAAAGGCGCGCGGTCTGTATCGTGTCGCAGGTTCAAAACGGTGCGAACGCCCTGTGCGGCATAGTCTTTGAACCGGTCGGCGTCAGGGTTATTGGAGCGCAGAACACCTTCTGCGATCACACCATCGTTTGTCCAGCGGTGGCGCAGAAAGCCGACATCAATCCACTCGGCAAAAAACTCGCTTCGCTTCCGGTCCTGAGGCGTGTCCAGCCGATGCGTATAGCGGGCGTATACGCGCGCTTTGAGGGATTTGAG
>CAYVRN010000090.1:0-8960 GCA_964453855.1 uncultured Rhodobacterales bacterium | reverse complement strand
CGATCACAACAGGGCCGAAAGTTTCATCGTGCCATATGTTCATGCTTTCGTTCACGTCCGCTAAAACGGTGGGTTCAACGAAGTTATCCCATGCGTTGCCACCCAGAAGAAGCGACGCCCCTTTGGCCACCGCATCGTCGATCAGTGCCTTCACACGAACCGCCTGACGGTTATTCACCAAGGGTCCGATAACATTGTCCTTGTCCTTGGTGTGCCCAGTCCGCAGCTTTGACGCTCGTGCCAAAAACTTCTGCATAAATTCATCATAAACGCTGTCGTGCAGCAGCAGTTTCTCGGTCGACATGCAGACCTGACCCTGATGCATAAAGCTGCCAAAGTTGGCGGCACGGGCAGCGGCGTCAATGTCGGCATCTTCCAGAACGATCATGCTGTCTTTGCCGCCAAGCTCGACGCAGGCTTTTTTCAGGTGCGCCCCGCACTTGGCGGCGATATGGCGACCCACAGCGGTTGAGCCTGTGAACGACACAGCCTTGACCAGCGGGTTTTCGATCATTTCGTCCCCCACCGCGCCCACGCTTTCGCGCGAACAGGTGACGACATTGAAGACACCGGCTGGGATGCCTGCCTCCTCCAGAATTTCTGCGAAATACAGCCCGCCTGAATAGGGCGTGTCTTCCGACGGCTTCAGCACCACGGTATTGCCCGCAGCCAAGGCGGCTGCAAATCCGCGAGAGGTCAGAATGCCCGGCATATTCCACGGGCTGATGACGCTGACAACACCCAATGGCCAGCGCGTCGCAGTCATAAACTTCCCGTGCTCGGAAGGCAGAACCTCACCGGTGTTCTGATAACAAAGAGCCGCAGCCGAGCGGAAAACCTCGGCCACATATCCGGCCTCAAACATGCCCTTGCCGAACCAGCCGCCACCTTCGGCCACTGCCGCTGCTGCGAAGTCACCACCGCGACGTTCCCAAACATCGGCGATCTTGTTGAGGTGATGCGCACGCACATGAAACGGCAACGCTGACCATTCGGGAAAGGCTGCCTGCGCGGCATTGATGGCATTGGTCACATCAGACGCCGTGCAGTCCGGAATGCGGGCATAAAGAGAGTCGTCTGAAGGGTTAAGATCGTCAAAGGTGCGGGCGGCAGGAACCCACGAGCCATTGATATACATGCCCTTGATGGTTGGCGAATTATGAGCGGTATCAAGCATGGTCTTGCACTCCTCGGGGTCAGGTTTTTCGGTTTGTTTCTGCCCGACGTGCCGCATCTTCGATCTCTTGCAGGATTGACTGAAGGCGATCGGAGGATGATGTCAGGTCGGGCATTCGAACGGTTGGCATTGTTGGGCGTGGCGGTGCTGGTGGCACGGTCGGCAGTTTGCCGTTTTGCGCTTCCGGCTTTGCGCGGCGATCCGAACGCGACGCGGCGCTGGCAACCATCGCGTTGATATCCATGCCGTAGGCTCCTGTACCATTTGTGACGGGCAACGGCGCAGGGGCTGACATTGGCTTTGGTGCCGCTTGTGGTGCTGGAGCAGGTTTCGGCGCAGGTGGTGGTGGTGCCGTAGCTGGCGCGCTGGCCGGTTTGCGGTTCTCGAATTTCGCCATCGCCTGAGTGGCGATATCCGAAATCGGCGCAGTGGGCCGTGGCGGACGTACGGCGATAGCTGCAGGCGCGATGGGTTTGGCTTTCTTGGCAGTCCCCTTGCCACCCAGATAGGCCTGACTGACCGCCGGATCGTTCAGCAATGCTTCAGCGCTGTCTTCATGGGCGATGTGGCCGTTTTCCAGCAGATACCCCCGATCCGCGATGGCAAGCGACTGACGTGCGTTTTGTTCAACCAGTAGAATGCCAAGACCGGACTTGCGGACTGCTTTGAGGCTCTGAAACAGTTCTTTCGACAATAGCGGCGAAAGACCCAGAGAGGGTTCGTCCAAGGCCAAAATGGTCGGGTTCGACATCATGGCCCGCCCGATGGCGACCATCTGCTGCTCGCCGCCGGACATGGTGCGCACGACCTGCTTGCGGCGCTCCGCTAGTTTGGGGAATAAAGACAGCACGCGTTCAAGACTACCGGCCTCTTCATCGCGAGCGCGCGAAATGTAGGCCCCGAGCATCAGGTTTTCCTGCACGGTCAGATCGGGGAACACGCCCCTGCCTTCGGGCACAAGGGCGATACCTTCCTCGACAATCTGGTTGGCCTTTTGGCCGAGGATCTCGATCCCGTCCATCCGAACAGACCCCGAAACTTGCCCCTCGCAGATGCCGCAGACCGACTTGAGCAGTGTCGATTTTCCCGCACCGTTCGCGCCGAGTATCACGACGATCTCGCCCTTTTTCACACGCAGGTTCACACCCTCAAAAGCGCGGTGCTTGCCGTAGCTGGCTGAAAGACCTTTGACCTCAAGCATCGTCTTCTCCGAGATACGCGCGGATTACTTCTGGATCGTTCAAAACCGCGTCGGTAGCACCCTCGGCGATTTTCACGCCCGAGGACATCACCACACAGCGGTCACAGAGAGAGCGGATGGCATCCATCACATGTTCGACCAGCACGATTGTCCGCCCGTCATCACGCAGTTTGCGAACCAGCGAGATGCCTTCCTCAAGCTCGGTCGGGTTCAGGCCAGCCAGCCATTCGTCCAGCAGCAAAACCTTGGGATCGCCCACCAGAACGCGGGCCAGTTCCACGCGCTTGGTGTCGATATAGGTCAGCTCGGAGGGGTGGGCATGGGCGCGTCGGTCCAGCCCGACCAGCTCGAGCATCCGCATCACATGCGCCTCTGCCTCATGCCCCCAACGGCGGCGATGGCCAAAGACAGCACCTGCCATGACGTTTTCAAACACGGTCATAGAGGGCAGCAACCGCACCAACTGAAAGGTTCGTGCCACGCCACGTCGCGTGATCTGTTGTGCCGGTAATGTGCTGATGATCTGGCTGTTGAGCGAAATCGTCCCACCGCTAACCGGCAGCGCCCCAGAGATCAGGTTCAGCGTGGTCGATTTTCCCGAACCGTTCGGACCGATCAGACCCAGAACCTCATGCTCGGCCACATCGAAATCCAGATCGTTGACAGCAATTAATCCGCCAAACCGTTTGGTTGCTCCGCGAAGTGAGAGAACTGTGCGATGATCCGACATCAGAAGCCCTCTCCTTGCGACACTCGTGCGCGGATTTTCAGAAGGAGGCCCACAAACCCGTTTGGCAGAAGATAGACGATCGCCAAGAAACACAGCCCCAAAAGCAGTGTGGTCTGGTTCGGAAAGGATGCCGAAATCAGCTCCCACAGGATCGAGAATGGGATCACGCCCACAATCGGCCCCCACAAACGTCCAGTGCCGCCGAGCAGTGCCATGATGACGACTTGAAACGACAGCATCGGCGTGAAGGCGATGAGCGGTTCAATATAGCCGTAGCGTGGAGCCATCATCGCACCTGTCATGGCGGCGACTGCGCCCGGGATCATGAATAGTAGCACCTTGGACAGCGCCGTGTTGATGCCTGAGTGACGGGCTACCTCTTCGTCGTCACCGATGATGCGCAAGGCAAATCCCAGACGGGAACGACCAATCAGCCAGCCCACTAGGAATATCACAGCGGCCAACCCGACCAGCATCCAGTAGAATGTGGTCTCCATGAACCAGATCGAAATCAGGATACCCTTTTGACCCGTAGCGTTCTGGATGTAGGTGATCACCTGCCGTGTCATCTCGGCCAGACCCAAGGTAAAGATTACGAAGTAGACGCCAGACAAGCGCAGGGTGGCCAGTCCGATCAATCCGGCCATCACTGCCCCGAATACGCCAGCCAAGGGGATCAGCACCCAGAAGGGCAGATAGTCCAGTCCGATCCCGGCTGTGTATGTTCCCAAGCCAAAGAAGGCCGCCGTCGCCAGCGAGATATAATGCGTCGGACCCGAGAAGAGCGCCCAGCTGGTTGCCAGAACAGTGAACATGGCGATGTTGACGGCGAGTGTGACCGCGAAGTCTCCGACCACCCAGGGCAGGCAGGCTGCAAGCGCCAGAAGTACCACGCCGATCAGAACGTCGCTATAGGTGGACTTGTTCATGTCTGCTTCCTTCCGAACAGCCCTTGTGGGCGAAAGAGAAGGATCAGGATGAACAGCAGATATGCAGCGGCCAATGTCAGGCCCGGATCAATGACACGGGCGACAAAGGTTTCAAGGATGCCAAGCATCAGGGCCGCAACAATGGTGCCGCGCACGTCGCCAACACCGCCCATGATCACGATGATCAGCGCCTTGAGCGTGAAGATCACGCCGGTCGAGGCATCCAGCGTCAGGAAGGTCGAAATCAGTGCGCCACCGACTGCAGTCACCGCGCCGCCAAGCGCGAACGCCAAAGCAGACAAACGCGGCACGTTGATGCCGACAAGACGGGCGCTATCTGGAGCAACGGCGATCGCGCGAATCGACATGCCCGCACGGGAATGATTGAGCCACAGATAGAGTGCTCCGCAGATCACGACGGCTGCAAGGAACGCCACCAGCCGGTTCAACGAATACGTATCATAGAGAAGCTCGACTGGTTTCAGCAGGTACTGATAGCTGAAATAGTCACCGCCGAATGTCGCCAACATCAGACCGACCGCGACAAAGGACAGACCGAATGTGGTCAGGATCGCGTCCACCTCTAGCTGACCGCGCGACTTGGCGCGTTTGACCAATGGGCGCAGGATCACAACGTAGATCAGCCAGTTCACGAAAAACGCCACAGGTGCCAGCAGGAATATCGTCAGCAGCGGGCTGACGTTTCCGGCGGTCCAGAACCAGAAGGCGGCGAACCCTCCGGCCACCAGCATCTCGCCGTTGGCAAGGTTCATAATCCGCGACATGCCGTATTGCAGGTTCAGTCCCATCGCAATCAGCGCATAGGTGCCCCCCAACAAAAGGCCAGTGATCAGAATACCCATTTATCCGTCCGTAAATTCTTTAGATCGGCCCCGGAGATCTCCGGGGCCGTCTTGTTTTGTGGGTTATTCCCAACCGTCTTTAACGCGAACCGGAACCGCACCTTCGCGACCGGTCGAAGCAACGCCTTTAAAGACGCCGTCCTGCCACTGACCAACAGTCCAGTAGGCCGAGTTGTTGTTGTTCTCGTCCCAGCTGATGTTGCCCATGATAGTGTCGAAGTCGTTATTGGCGATGTACTCGGCGACAACGGCTTTATCGGTCGAGTCTGTGGCCTCGATTGCCTGCTCTAGGATCTGGAACGAGGCATAGACCATGCCCGAAGCCCAGCTGTCAGGTGCCTGACCGGTGACTTCCATGTGACGTGCTGAGTAGGTCTGGAAAGCTTCGCCATCTGCGTGAACGCCACCAGCACCCAGAACGTTGTTTGCCGCCGCACCGTTTGCTGCGCCATAAGCCGGGAAGGCTGTTGCAACTGCAGTGTAGAAGGCTTTCACGTCAAGGTTTTCAACTTTCGCCTGAGCCGTCAGACCGAAAGTGTCGGGTGGGTATGACCAAGCAACAAAGGCATCGGGATTGGCGTCTTTTGCTCCTTTGACAACAGGTGAAAGATCCTGTGTGCCCAGAGGGTACGAGGTTTCGTAAACAATATCGAAACCTGCGGCTTCCAGCTGGGGCCCGCCGACCTCGGCCAGTTCGATACCAAAGGCGTCTGCCACGTTGACCATGGCCACACGGTTTCCGATCTCGCCGCTGTCACGTAGCCCCGAAAGAACCTCGACGACACCTGTCGCCAGACCAGAGGCCCCGCCGAGTGTGAAGTACATGTTCGGGAATTTAGCGGCGAGCTCTTCTACCTGATCCGAAATGGCAGTGTGCGTGACCATCGGGTATCCGTAGCGAGCAAAGATCGGCGCTGCGGCAATATTCAAACCTGTCGAATATGGTGCCAGAATGAAGTCGGCTTGATCCTGTGTCGCCAAACGCTGAACCGCTTTGATGGTTTCTGCCGGATTGGTCTGATCATCATATTCGATGATTTCAACGGTGTACTTGGTGCCACCGACATCCAGACCGCCGCGCGCGTTCACGTCATGCGCCCAAAGCTGAACGTTGGGCCAGAATGACACCACCGCGCCACCTGCCAGACCACCGGTTTTTGGCGCAACTGCCCCGATTTTCAGTGACTCAGCAGAAGCTGCCGAACCCGCTGCAACCGCAAGTGCGACCGCTGCGCTTAATTTAAGGATAGATCTTCTTTTCATGTCGTCTCCTCCCTTTTTGACGAACTTCTTTTGGTAACCAAGGGATCACGTCTGCGCTTCACGCACCGTGATCCACTGAACTTCGGTAAACTCACTCAAGGCTTCCTGACCGCCAAAGCGACCGTATCCAGAGGCTTTCAGGCCCCCAAAAGGCATTGCCGGATCGTCGTAAACGGTTGATCCGTTCACATGACCAATTCCGACTTCAATCTGGTCCAAAAGGAATTGCGCTTTCTCCGCATCCCTACTGAAGACCGATGCAACCAGACCAAATTCCGTATCGTTTGCAATCGACATGGCTTCGTCTGCGTCTTCTACTCTGATTATGCCCGCAACTGGCCCAAACGCTTCTTCGGTATATATGCGCATTCCCGGTGTGACGTGATCCAGAATGGTTGGCTGAAGAATGTTGTTAAACGCCTCTCCACCCTCAACCAAGCGTGCCCCTTTGGACAAAGCATCCTCAATTAGCCCGCGCAACCGCAAGACAGACGAGGCACTGATTAGCGTACCCAAGGGTCTGTTGTTCGTTCCGTTCGTTCTTAGTTTTCTCGCCTCAATCGCGAAGAGTTCTGCGAAACGGTCGGCAACAGAATTCACGCAAAGAATGCGTTCGGTCGACATGCAAACCTGACCCTGATTAATGAAGCAGGCGTGGGCGCTGGCTTTTGCCGCTTCCTCCAGATCCGCGTCTTCCAGAATGATCATGGTGCCTTTGCCGCTGAGTTCCAAAAGGCACCGTTTAAGGTAATTGGCCGCCTGAACAGCTATCTGTCTCCCAACACGTGTCGAGCCAGTGAAATTAACACGGCGCACAGCAGGATGAGCGATTAAAGCTTCCACAACTTCCCTTGCGTGCTCGGGGGAATTCGTGATGAAGTTCAGAACCCCAGGCGGCAAACCCGCATCATTCAGAGCGCGTGAAACCCATTCGTGGGTCTTCGGGCAAAGCTCTGAGGCTTTCAGCACAACGCAATTGCCCAGAGCAAGCGGCGCGGCGACGGATCGGGTTGCCAGAGTAACGGCAGCATTCCATGGGGCCAGTGCAAGGACCACTCCAGCCGGTTTGCGCTGCAACCGGTAGGTCAAGTCGGGCGTTGGACCCTGAGTGACTTCTTCAGTCAGAGAGTCAGCCAACTGCGCGGCGTTCTTGAAAAGATCTACAGCAATTTGCACATTGAATCGCGTCCATTCCTCGGAAGAGCCGATCTCGTCGTTCGCAATGCGGACCACTTCGGATGCGCGTTTTTCCATGATTGTTGCGGCTTCCAAAAGAATGCGACTACGCTCTGCCGGATCGGTCTTTGACCATGCAGGGAAAGCGCCTGCGGCAGCCGACGCAGCCGCGCGCGCGTCACTGGCCCGGCTAGCGATAGCCTGAGTCACCACTTCCTGTGAAACTGGGTCCGTACACTCAAACGTCGGACGTGTGTCCGATCCGAAAAAATGCCCCCCGATATAGAGTTGCGACTGATGCAGCAGAGCATCCTCCCCAAGATTTGCCAGCACAGACGCCTAGGATCACACTCTTTTCAAAAAGATAAATTCCGTTTATTGGGAAAGAATTGCCGTTTTGTGGGGAAATATGCCTTTTTCTGATATCAAAAACCTCTCTCTTGCCTCAAAGGCCATTCGCGCGAAGACATTTAGCGTTTCATTGCACAGCCGACATCTGGGGCGTGCAGACAGTTTGCCGGGACAATCATGGGCGACCATTCTTCTTGAGGAAGGGCAAGCTTTCTTGACCTCAGAAACAGGCAGAAAGGAATTTGAAGCACCTGTTGTTATCTGTCTTCTTTGGACTGACAACATGCGCCTGACGATCACCCCCGGCACGTCGGGAGTTTTCCTGAATCTGTCGACTGACGCTCTTCAAAACGCAGTAGGATATCGCGCTGAATCTACTGAACTGCGCCGCCTTTTCGAAAGACGTACCACGCGTAAACTGGACGACGACAACGAGCTTCGTGTGACCGTCGAAACCTGCCTCAAGGAAATCGTTCAGGAAACCAACGAGAATGCCGATGCGACTGGAACCGTAACCGAAGCCTATCTACGCATCCTATTAGTCCGCCTCTGGCGAGCAGTCAGCGTCGAGCTTGATGCACAACTCCCCAAATCACCACAGGTAGATCTCTACAACCGCTTTGTTAGCCTTGCACAGCAACACTTCCGCGAAAGATGGAGTGTCTCGGACTATGCAGAAACGCTAGGAATTTCACGCGACCGATTAGGAGACATTTGCCGAGCAGCAAGCGGGCAATCCCCGAAACTGGCATTGGACACACGCCTTGTGATCGAAGCCAAATTACTTATTGAGCACTCAAACAATTCCATCGAGCAAATCGCAGGCATTCTGGGGTTTCCGAGCCCCTCGCATTTTACACGGTTCTTTACTCGAATGGCGAAAGTTCCACCAAGCACGTTTCGAAATGAAATGATGTGGATAGGAAAGGAAGGAGAGAGCTTGGGCAAGGCAGCGATGCACGAATGGCCTTAGTGCGATTTAGGGTCTTTCCCTAAGCTGAAATGTGCCGGTTCCAAGCTCGCTTCGTCCCGCGAACTGTGAGTTCGACCACCGCAAGATATTGCAGACTCAGCGAAAGTCCGCTTCGGTGACGCCTCATTGCAACGCCGGCTTTCTCGATGAATGGCGGCTTTGGGCCGAAAAGTGATTTTACGGCTATGAATATTGTGCTGCCACCGAACATAGTAACAGCTCACTAGCACTTAACTTTGCGAGGAGTATTGACGTTACTTTTGGCTTGTTCTAGGAAGCTTCCACTGCTGGCGGGCG
>CAYVRN010000089.1:0-9054 GCA_964453855.1 uncultured Rhodobacterales bacterium | reverse complement strand
GGAAGACATTCGCGAAGGCGACGTGGGCGCGATCCTTGGCTGGGGCTTTGCACCTTGGTCAGGTGGTCCGCTTAGCTGGTTCGATATGCTAGGTTCGCCCTATGCCGCCGAACGATGCGATCAGTTGACCGAAGCCCATGGCGACCGCTTTGCATGCCCGGCCCTGCTGCGGGATATGGCCGACAAGGGGCAAAGCTTCTACGGACGCTTTGGTCAAAAAGCCGACGCAGCTTAATACTCTGCGGGCGCGCGTAACAGCGCGCCCGGACTACCCTTCAAACCGATAGCCAAACCGCGTGATGTCGGCGGAGTACATCCGTGCGACGAGCTCAATATCGGCCTCTGAATAATACCCTCGCCAGTCCGGCTTGCGATCAGAGCGGTTCACATGGGGGATATCCAGTTTGAAGCCCAGATGTTTCTCAAATGGCTGAATATCTTCGCGCAACGCCTCTAGCCTGACAAAGCTGGTCGGGGCTTCGTTTCCACCTACAGAGACATAGCTTTCCGCGCCATTTGCGGCCACCGTTTCGGGGTGGTTCAAAAACCCGGAAAAATTATGTGCCTTCGCCAGCTCGACGGCGCGATGATTGAACCCCTGTTCGCGCAGCCAGTGGTAATAGCTGACCATCCGGTCCCACGGGTTTCGCACCAGAGTGACGATGAAGTAACCTTCAAGCGCTCCGACTGACGGCAAGCCATCAATGTCCGCCAGCGTCGAATGCTTGCCAAGTCGGCGATCCTCCGCCAGCCTTTTAACCCGCGCCCGTCGCTTCACGGCCTTTGGCGTATCTCCGATTAGGATGTCATCCGCCATTGCCCGCTCTTCAAGCGCCAGCGACAGGGCTGTTCCTCCTGTCTTGGGAATGTGCACAAAGATAAATTTCCGGCCGGGCGAAATGATCATGCGCCCAAGCTACCCTAGGCCGAGGGCGAGCGGAAGGCGATGATGATGCCAGACGCCGCAATCATCCCGATCCCGAGACCTTCAGCCCAGCCAATCCCCTGCTTCCACAGCAGATAGGCAAAGAGCGGCCCGAAGATAAAGATCATGTATTCGAACACAGCCACATAGGTCGCGTCCGCTAGTTGATAGGCGCGTACCATGAAAAATACGCCAACAACGGACCCGACTGCCTGCACCACAATGATCCAGATCACAGGTGACATGTCCCAGACCCAAGGGCGCAACAGAAAACCGTCCGATCCCTCGGGTACAGGAAAATCAAGTAGCCCCAACCCCAACAAAGCGATGGCGGAAAACACCCCCTGCATGACAAACATGCTCCAGACCATGGTCAGGGTGCTTTCGCCCTCGCACAATTCACGCGTCGCGATCACCCCACAGGCGTAAAAAACCCCTCCCATGAGCGGCAAAAGGCTGGTCCAGCCCATGGTACTAAAATTCGGGCCAATCACAGCCAGAATGCCCAAAAAGCCAATAATCACTGCAGCAATCCGCCAGACTCCCACGGGCTTTTTCAAAAGAAACACCGAGATCAGCAGCACAAATATCGGCGATGTAAATAGCCCGGCCAACGCCTGTGAAATTGTGACAAAACCCAGCGAACCGAAGTAAAACAACATCGCCACAGCCACCAATGTGCCACGGATCATCACGCGACCAATCCGTTGCGGGCGGATCGAACCCATCCCCAGCTGAGACAAAAGCGCGACCAGCGGCAAAGCCATCAGCATGCGCACCAAAAAGAACTGCCAAAGACTGATATGCGCCGAAAGCTGACCGACAAAATTGTCGATCAAAGCAATCAGCAAAACACCCATCATCATCCACCGTCCGGCGGCGAGGGGATTATTTACGCTCTCTAGTCTCATTTCCCCTTTGCAATGACGTATTTCTACTACATTGATCTGTCCCCGAAGCGACATTAAGAACGGCGCAACTGCAGTTTTGGGAGGAACCGCACATGGGATGGATGTCTGACGAAACAGGACTTGATAAAAACGCGGCAAACTATGTGCCGCTCACACCGCTATCACACTTGCGACGGGCTGCGACCGTATTTCCGGACCGTCTGGCAATGGTTTACGGCGACCACCGCAAAACTTATGCGGAATACCATGAACGCGTCACACGTTTAGCCTCGGGACTGGTCAAACTGGGCGTCAAATCCGGTGACGTTGTAGCCACCCTGATCCCCAACATCCCCAGCCAGGCGGAAGCGACATTTGGCGTTCCGGCATGTGGCGCAGTTCTGAACACGATCAACACCCGTCTTGACGTAGACACGGTTTCCTACATTTTCGATCATGGTGAGGCGAAAGTTGTTATTGCCGACACCCAATTTCTGGAACTGGCCAAACAGGCAATTGCCCAGATGGACGGCCCTGCCCCGATCCTGATCGAAGCCCCCGACGATTTCGGAGGCTATCCAGCCACCGGCGAGCATATGACCTTTGAAGAGCTGATCGCTTCTGGGGATGCCGACTATGAATGGGTTATGCCGGAAGACGAGTGGGAAAGCCTTGCGCTGAATTACACCTCGGGCACCACTGGGCGCCCGAAAGGGGTCGTTTACCACCATCGCGGCGCATATCTGATGACTATGGGAACCGTAATCAGCTGGCGCATGGTCCTGCATCCGGTGTTTATGGCCATCGTGCCTTTGTTCCATTGTAACGGATGGAACCACACGTGGATGATGCCAGTCATCGGCGGCACGTGGGTTGGCTGCCGTGATATTTCGGCCAAGGCTATCTACGACGCAATCAAAAACGAAGGCGTCAGCCACTTCGGCGGTGCCCCGATTGTCCTGAACCTGTTGGTCAACGCACCTGAAGACGAAAAATGTGACCTACCCCACAAGGTCGAGGTCTTTACCGCAGGCGCCCCTCCGGCTCCTGCCACGCTTGAGAAAATGGAAGCCTTGGGCTTCAATGTTACGCAGGTGTACGGCCTGACAGAAACCTATGGGCACGTCACCGAATGCTTCTGGGATGACGCTTGGGATAGCCTGCCACCAGAAGAAATCGCTTCCATCAAAGCCCGACAGGGCGTGGCGATGCCAATGTTGGAACACACGACTGTTGTTGACGAAAACATGCAGCAGGTGCCGATGGACGGGACTACTCAGGGCGAAATCGTCATGCGTGGTAACACTGTTATGAAAGGGTATTTGAAGAACCCCGAAGCAACGCAAGAGTCGTTCAAAGGCGGCTACTTCCACTCTGGCGATATCGCGGTACAGCACCCGAATTCCTACATGCAAATCGCCGATCGGGCCAAAGACATCATCATCTCTGGCGGCGAAAACATCAGTTCGGTCGAGGTGGAAGGAACGCTAATGGCGCACCCCGATGTGAACCTATGTGCCGTGGTCGCCAAGCCAGATGACAAATGGGGCGAAGTGCCTTGCGCCTTCGTTGAACTCAAGCCGGGTTCAGCCCCTAGCGAGGCCGATTTGATTGCCTTTGCCAGAACCAAGCTGGCTGGCTTCAAATGCCCCAAAAAGGTTGTGTTTCAAGAGCTTCCCAAAACATCGACAGGCAAAATCCAGAAGTTCGAACTGCGCACCATCGCCAAATCGCTTTAGGGCATGGGCGCAGTTCGTGTACTAGCCTAGCTCAACAACCAACTGCGGCCGCCCGTTCGAGGTTTTGCGGGGTGACACTCCGTCGACCCCGACGAACCCTCGGATGCGGCTGCGCATATTGGAAAAACTTTCGAATTCGACCGTGTCCACCGGCTGTTTAAGCTGCAAGGACAGATTGTACCCATCTCCCGCACGAGCCACCGAAACAACCTTGCCTGTATACGGCTGCCCCAAATAGCTGCCGTGCACCTGATCGCCCACTTGGAACGCTCGTGGCGTGTTTTTCGAGAGCTTTGCGAAAAGCGTATTCCAGTCGCGCGCGCCATGTTGCTTTGCAATCAACTCAAGCGCTTGTGCATGGCTGATCGGGTTCCCTTGCACCGCCAAAGCTTGGCGCAGAGCTTTGGCTTGGGATTTCGCATGTTCCAAAGTTAAAGACATCGTCATTCACTCCTCATATGAGGCATTTCTATTTGGATGGGGGCCTGCATTGCCCACCGTCGAAATGCTTCGAGGGTGAGGATGTTGAAACACTCCGAGCTTCACCGTGACGTTCGTCTGCAGGCGGCAGGTGCCGGAAACCTGACGCAGGGGTGCCGCCATTGGCTTGCCTTGTCAAGTCTAGTCGGAACCAAAGCGTTTTTATCAGGTGGGACAACACAATCTTTCAATCGGGGTTTTGGTCAATTGCTGGCGCGCCCGTTGAATGGTATCTTGCCGGAAAGACGCCCGAGCAGTAACGGCATGACAGCACTTAAAAAGTTCGAAAAAATCGAATCCTCCGGCATTTGGCGTGCCGATGCAATGGCCCAGCGACGCGATGTCATCGTCACGTTAGGCGATGCGACGCTGACTCTTCTGGACATGCAAGAGCGTGTTCTGGCGCATTGGTCTATTCCAGCCGTAGCACGGGCAAACCCCGGAGAATTCCCCGCGATTTTTCATCCTGACGGCGATCCCGAGGAAACGCTCGAATTGGCCGATGACTCGGAGCTTATGATCGAGGCCATCGAAGAATTGCGCAAAGCGGTCGAGCGACGCCGCCCCAGACCGGGGCGACTGCGGTTAACCTCGGCAATTTTAATGATGGCCGGGATCGCAGCAGTGGCTTTCTTTTGGCTACCCAGCGCGGTTCGACAACAGACTTTGACCGCCCTTCCAAAGGTCAAACAACAACAGATCGGCCTGCAAATCATTGCGGCTGCAGCGCGATTCACGGGCAAAGCTTGCCAGGCTGCGGGCCCGGATATGGCGTTGGCACGTCTTTCAAGCCGCCTTTTTTCAGAACAGCCCTCGTCGATTGTCATTGTCCCAAGTGGACTGACTGACGCAGTGGCCCTACCAGGAAACCACTATCTGGTCGGTCGTAATCTGGTTGAGGATTTCGAAACACCCGAGGTGCTTGCGGGTTATCTTTTGGCCGCAGACCTGCGTTCTGGCGGTCCCGAGGAAACCATACGCGATTTGGTCGCATCGGCCAGTTTTAGCGAAACGCTAAAACTGCTTACAACAGGCAGCTTGCCCCAAAGTGCTGCGGATCACTACGCCGAAGCGGTTCTGTCCCAAGATCGGCTGAACGTCATCGACCCCGCGATCATCCCCGCCTTTGCAGCGGCGGGGGTATCAGCGCGCCCCTACGCCTACGCTGTTGACGTGACTGGTGAAACCACGCTTCACCTGATCGAGGCCGATCCGACAGCAGGCCAAACGCCAAACGCGCTTCTCTCGGACAGCGCGTGGGTCGAGCTTCAGGGTATCTGCGAGACCTGATTAGCGAATGAAGGCGTCGGTATATCCGGCATTCCGCAAGTGGCTTAGCGCCTCCCGTGTCACTTGATCGTTCGGGAAGGGTCCCGCCAGAACAACCTGCGACGTGCCCGAATACTGAAGCGCTACTGCAATTCCCATAGCCTGAAGGCGCGCAATGTTCTTATTCACATTTTCCGGATCGCTGAAGGTGCCAATCTGCACATAGCCACCCGACCCATCAGGCTGGACCGACTTACCAGATGTAAACGGATTCAGTGAACCCACGCGACCAAACAGACCCGACCCCGAGCTTCTCGCAGCGCGAGTGTTTGTCCCCGCCAATTTCATCGGAACGCTATCCGTCCAAACCGATCGCATCTGTTGATCGCCGGTCGATGACCGCGGACCCCGGTTCGGGTTCAAACGATCGTCATCCCAAGCAGCCACATAGCCGTAAGGCGCAGGCGAGCTGCCCGCATTTGGAATACCAACCGACAATCTCTGACCACCCGTGGGGCTCTGCGATCCTGCGCTTGGGCGAACATACATATCATTCGCGACCGACGTGCTTGAGGGCTGACTATACGTGCGCGTCTCGGACGTTCCAGCTTGGGCAATATTCGGGTAGGTGTCGCCTGTGGTTGTATAGGTCTCTGTGCTGCTATTTGAAGACGGAACAAAGATGTCGTTGATCAAACCAACAAGACCACGGCCATTGCCATAAGTCGCCTCGCCACCATTAACGGTAACCATGTTATAGCTGTCCATGGACGACGGCACATAAAGGTCATTGGTGATAGTAGGCGACGACGCAAGGCTTGCAGCAGACGCAGGCGGCATAACGCTATTTCCGGAAGACGCAGACCCACTTGATGCGGACGCCAGTTGCGCGCCTGACAGTGACGGCGGGTATCCACAAACCGGATCACGGTTCCGGTCCACACGTGGCACCCAGACCACGCTGCCATCCATGCCTGCGCGGATAAATACGCAGCCTTCACTATCAACGTATTCGCGCCCCTCAAAACTAAGGGGCGGCGTCTCGGCCGGTCCTGTCATCATCGCCTGTCCGACGGCGCTAATTGCCCAAACTCCAGCCAAAGCCAGAATCCCACCGGTGACGACTGCTCTGGTTTTCATTATTCGTCCCCACAATATATGGGGTCAAAATGCCCTAATTAGCCGAATCTGTAAAGATTCTTAGCATCATGTAGTGCCGTAGATGCGATCCCCCGCATCACCAAGCCCTGGAACGATGTATCCAACGTCATTCAAGCACTCATCAATCGACGCAGTTACGATCTCAACATCGGGATGCGCCTCTTGCATCCGAGCTATTCCTTCGGGGGCCGCGAGCAGGCACATAAAGCGGATATTCTTCGCTCCGGCCTTTTTTAAAAGATCAACAGCGGCCGCAGATGAATTACCTGTCGCAAGCATAGGATCAACGACGATAACAAGTCTTTCATCAAGTTTTTCAGGAACTTTGAAGTAATATTGGACCGGCTCCAAAGTCTCTTCATTTCTGTATAGCCCGACGAAACCTACACGCGCGGTCGGGATCAGGTCCAAGACACCATCCATAAGCCCGTTCCCTGCCCGCAAAATAGAAATCAGGGCAAGTTTACGCCCCTTGATAAACGGCGCCTCGGTTTCTCCCATCGGCGTTTCCACCACACGCTGCTCCATCGGCATCTCGCGGGTGATCTCATAGGCCAGCAATTGACTGACTTCTTTCATCAACTGTCGGAAAATCGGGGTCGGCGTATCTTTGTCCCGCATCAGGCTCAACTTGTGTTGAACCAGCGGATGCTTCACTTCGGTCACGACTGCGGTCATAATTTTCATCCCTTCCTATTTCACAAAAAGCTTCGCCCGGGCCCTTGCGATGGCACGCCCAAATGCTCTGCGACGCTTGCGGCAACATCAGAAAAGCCGATCAATCCAAGCTTTTTACCACCATTCCCCGCAACCAAAACCGGCACTCTTTCCCGGGTGTGATCTGTTCCGATCCAAGTGGGATCATTTCCATGATCGGCGGTGATAACCAGCATGTCGTCATCGCGAAGTGCCCCAAGAATGTCTCCAATCTCGCGGTCGAACCATTCCAACGCACGCGCATATCCGCTGACATCTCGGCGATGCCCATAGACCGAGTCAAACTCGACGAAGTTCGCAAAGGACAAGCTACTATCCGGCGCATTTTCCACGGCATGTTTCAGATCGCGCATCAGTTTGTCGTCAGGCCCCTTAACAACATCACTAATGCCTCGACCCGAAAAGATATCGCCAATTTTGCCAATCGCATGAACCGTTCGACCGGCCCCGTAAACCCAATCACACAAAGTTGGCGCAGGGGGATCAATCGCAAAGTCCCGCCGGTTTGGAGTGCGTGCAAAACTTCCCTCGCTGCCAACAAAAGGCCGCGCAATCACCCTTCCAACGCGCATTTGGTGCGCAAGCGGCGCCACGGCTTGGCACAGATCCAGGAGTCGGTCCAAACCGAACACCTCTTCATGCGCAGCGATCTGCAAAACCGAGTCCACTGACGTATAACAAATTGGCCAGCCCGTCCGCACATGCTCGGCACCCAGCCGTTCGATAATTTCCGTCCCCGAGGCATGTTCGTTTCCAAGAATACCCTCGGTCCCCGAAGCGTCACAAAGGGCTTGTGTCAGGTGATCCGGAAATGACGGTCGCGTATTTGGAAAATAGTGCCAGTCCCAAGGCACGGGCACGCCCGCAAGCTCCCAATGACCAGAAGGGGTATCTTTCCCGCGGCTGACTTCAGTCGCCGCCCCCCACATGGCTTTCGGGGACGCCTTGCCGCCAACATCAAGCCCGCTGGCCAGTCTGACTGCATCCAGCAAACCCATCGAGGTCAGGTTCAGGATATTTAGCGGGCCACTGCGCCCCTGCTCTGCCAACCCTTGCGCACAGGCCTGAGCGATATGCCCAAGCGTATTCGAACCCGTATCCGGCTGCCCCATATTGAAATAGGCATCCGCATCCGGCGCGCCGCCAATCCCGACCGAGTCCATCACCACGAGAAAAGCCCGCGCCATCACGACACCCTTTCAATCACCAATGGCTGGCTGTCGATCAGGTCGTCACCAATTTCGATTGCCGCCAACACAGCTTTCTCGGCCACGCCCGCCGAAACCTCATCCGCCGCATGGATAAAGCAAAGCGGATCGCCCTTGGACACCCTTTGACGGATGCCACAGAAATCTGTCAGCCCGACGGAAGGGTCAATGACATCGGTTTCAACCTGCCGCCCGCCGCCCATCGCCACGACGGCCAGTCCAACCGCCACCCCGTCAATCGCGCGCACAAACCCGTCGCTGGGCGCTGCCACAGGCCGGACAACCAAAGCCTTTGGTAAGGCCGAAACATTCAGCGGATCACGTGCACCAAGCATCCGGCACATCTGTTCAAACTTCTCGGCCGCCGCGCCACTTGAAACAGCTTTGCGCAGTACCCGCGCACCCTGCTCTTCGCTGTCGGCAAGTCCGGCAGACACTAACAGGACGGCGCCCAGCTCAATCGTTAACTCAAGCATGCGCCCCTGCTTGCCGTCGCACAGCACAGCCAACACTTCCTGCACCTCAACCGCATTTCCAAGCGCAGGGGCCAATGGCTGATCCATATCTGTGATCAGCGCAGACGTCTGGCATCCGGCAAGATTAGCAGTCCTTACCAACGCCTGCGCCAGTTCACGGGCATCTGACAGTGAGCGCATAAATGCCCC
>CAYVRN010000088.1:0-9355 GCA_964453855.1 uncultured Rhodobacterales bacterium | reverse complement strand
AACAGCAATGTGAACAGGGGGACTAAGTCAGACTTTGTCCTAAAATTACGCCTTGGGAATTACTCCCACTCGATCGTTCCCGGAGGCTTCGAAGTTACGTCGTAGGTCACGCGATTGATGCCCTTGACTTCGTTGATGATACGGGTGGCCGTTTCTCCAAGGAAATCGTGGCTAAACGGGTAATAGTCAGCCGTCATACCGTCGACAGAGGTCACGGCCCGCAGGGCACAGGCGTAGTCATAAGTTCGTCCGTCACCCATAACCCCAACGGTGCGTACCGGAAGAATTGCAACAAAGGCCTGCCAGATATCATCGTAAAGTCCGTGTTTGCGGATTTGGTCGATGTAAACTGCATCGGCCTCGCGCAGGATCGCAAGTTTTTCACGCGTAATTTCGCCGGGGCAACGGATCGCCAATCCGGGGCCAGGGAAGGGGTGACGACCGATAAAGCTGTCTGGCAATCCCAACTCGCGCCCCAATGCACGAACTTCATCTTTGAACAGCTCTCGAAGCGGCTCGACAAGTTTCAAGCCCATCTTTTCGGGCAAACCACCCACGTTGTGGTGTGATTTGATAGTAACAGACGGTCCGCCGCTGAATGATACGGATTCGATGACATCTGGGTACAAAGTGCCCTGAGCCAGGAATTCAGCCCCTTCAATGGTATCTGCGTGTTTTTGGAAAACGTCTATGAACAGCTTGCCAATGATTTTGCGCTTTGTTTCCGGGTCTGATTGACCGTCAAGCTCTCCCAAAAATAGATCGCTTTCGTCGGCGTGAATCAGTTTGATGTTGTAATTGTCGCGGAACATGCCAACGACTTCCTGAGCTTCGTTTTTGCGAAGAAGGCCGTGATCGACAAACACACAGGTTAACTGATCGCCAATCGCTTCGTGAATCAGGATCGCTGCGACAGAGCTATCGACTCCGCCAGACAGCCCGCAAATGACTTGTTTATCGCCGACCTGTTCGCGGATTTTTCGGATCATTTCCTCGCGGTAGGCGCCCATCGTCCAGTCGCTTTTGAAACCGGCCAGCTTCACGAAGTTTTCATACAGCTTTTTGCCGTTAGGCGTGTGATGTACCTCGGGGTGAAACTGGACAGCATAGAAGTGACGCGAAGTGTCAGCTGTTATCGCAAACGGTGCGTTTGGAGACGTGCCGTAGACTTCGAACCCAGGCGCAATTTCCGACACGTGATCGCCATGCGACATCCAAACCTGCTCGTTTCCGTCTGCAAACCAGCCATCCAGAATATCCAGAGTGTTTATGGGTGTGACGTAAGCGCGTCCGAATTCGGCGGTTCCGTGCCCGCTTTCGACTTTGCCACCCAATTGATGCATCATGACCTGCTGTCCATAGCAGATACCAAGGATCGGTACGCCAAATTCAAATACACCTTCGGGAGCACGTGGGCTGCCTTCACGGGTGACGCTATCAGGTCCACCTGAAAAGATGATGGCTTTGGGCGCCATTTCACGGATCAAATCCATGGTTACATTCTGATAGGGGTGAATTTCACAATAGACATTCAGTTCGCGCAGGCGACGGGCAATTAGCTGCGTAACCTGGCTTCCGAAGTCGATGATAAGTAGGCGGTCGTGGGTCTCGGTACTCATGAGCGCCTAGTAGGGCTGCATAGGTTTTTGCGCAAGTTAAAAACTTAACCAATAGAGCTTCGTGCATCACAGAAACGCGCTTCTCTTGGTCTACGAATGTCGTTTTCGCCACACAATAGACGTTATCCGCGAGAAGCTTCGTGCTGAATGCGAGTATCACCCTACCAAAATCAACGCCGCAAAAGGTGACTAACATGACTGAAGCCCCAACTCGTCGTCGCGCCCGTGGAGGCGGAGGAGCCGCCCGCCGTGCAGAGCGAACTGCAGTAAAAATCGAAACGGCCAAGTATATCGAGCGTAATATTCCGCTGTTTGAAGTGCTCAACGATGAGGCTCTTTCGATCATCGAACAAAACGCCGAAACGATCCTTGAAGAAGTCGGTGTAAACTTCGTGGACAATCCGAAGGCTCTCGAGCGTTGGCGGGAAGCTGGGGCATCGATTGAAGGCGAGCGTGTGCGTATTCCAAGAGGATTGGCACGAGAACTTTGTAAAACCGCTCCGTCCAAATTCACGCAGCATGCCCGAAATCCGGAAAGATCTGTTGAGATCGGTGGAAACACTTTGGTTTGCGCGCCGGTTTATGGCCCTCCTTTCGTGCGTGATAGTGATGGTGGTCGCCGTTACGCAACAATGGCCGATTTTGAAAAATTGGTGAAACTTGGCTATATGTCCAAGTGGCTTCATCACTCGGGTGGAACTGTTTGTGAACCTACCGACATTCCGGTGAATAAACGTCACCTTGATATGCTGTTGGCGCATATGACGTTGTCAGATAAGCCGTTCATGGGGTCTGTAACGGAACCCAGCCGCGCGCAGGATAGCGTTGAAATGTGTGAAATCTTGTTCGGCAAAGAGTTCGTCCAAGAAAACACTGTTATGACAAGCTTGATCAACATCAACTCGCCAATGACCTTTGATGATGTGATGATGGGAGCACTTGAAGTCTACGCGAAGAACAATCAAGCGTGCATCATTTCTCCGTTCATTGTTGGCGGGGCGATGGCGCCGGTATCAGTGACCGGTACACTCACTCAGGTTCTGGCCGAGGTACTGGCTGGTGTGGCTTACAGCCAGTTGATCCGAAAAGGCGCACCCGTGATCTTTGGTGCCTTTGTGACATCCATCGACATGAACTCTGGCGCTCCTACATTCGGGACACCTGAGGCCAGCTTGATATCCTACGGAGCCGGTCAGTTGGCGCGCCGTCTAGGTCTTCCATATCGTTCAGCAGGCTCGTTTACCGGTTCAAAATTACCCGATGCACAAGCAGCCTACGAAACAGCCAACAGCCTAAACATGGGTTTGATGTCGGGTGTGAACTTCATGTTGCACTCTTGTGGCTGGCTTGAAGGTGGGCTGGTTTCATCGTTCGAAAAATTTGTGATGGACGCAGATCAACTTGGCGTTTTGCATAAATTGGCTGAAGGTGTTCGCTATGACGAGGACGCTCAAGCTATGGATGCAATCCGAGAAGTGGGACCGGGTGGACACTACCTTGGCTGCGAACATACGCAAGCAAACTTTAAAACAGCTTTTTGGCGGACCGAGATTCTGGACTACAAGCCGTTTGAAACTTGGGAAGAAGAGGGCGGTAGCGATACAATGGCGCTAGCGAAAAAGCGTGTCGAAAATCTTTTGAACACCTATCAGCAACCAGCGCTTGATCCGGAAATCGAACAACGCCTTCGCGATTATGTGGAAGCAAAAAGGGCATCTATGCCTGATGCCTTTATGTAATTTCTACTGATTGGCGAATTGCGCCTCTCCTATCAAGGCTGTTAAGACAAGCACATGTCGGGCGACGCTGTAAGTAGTGTCGCCCGATTTTCTTTGGGCGTTGAGATCGTTTTCGTGTTGGAACAATTGAGTGAAGACATCAGGATCGTCTGCCGAATTTGTCGTCTGTTGATTTGTACCTTTCACATGTGACAAAGGGCATTTCTCTTCGGTCACTTGCTCGTCAGACAGGAAAGCACCCGTCAACAATCCTTCGTCGGATACGCAAAGTTGAAAACCGACGGGAGGATCCGCTTTTTGCTCAGGCATTGGATCAGGCTGCCAGTCCTTCAAGCCCTCCGGTGCCGCGAAAAATGCGGAAGGAGAAAGCCGTGTGCTTAGACCACCAAGAGAAGAACGCAAGTATTTACAAAACTTTGAAACCACGCGCGGCCAAACGCTTTCTACGGCGATTAAACGAACGTGGTACTTTTTGGGCGTTGGCTTCAGATATGGAAAATGGGGTGATCATGCGTACGACCGCGGATGGCCAAACCATGCGCGTGGCAATTATTGGTCGGGCCGAAGCGCAAGCAATGGCGCTAAAAGATTGGATATCGATCACTAAAGCGGGTCGCGTATCAAAGTACCAAATTACCGCGGCAGGAGAGTGTGCTTTGAAACGCATGTTGTCGGAAGACGCCGAAGATAATTTATGTGTGGATTCCCATTCCAATATCTTCGCCGAACAACACCGGGATTGGGGGGAAAGGAACGAAATCTCTGAATCGTCGGGAAGTGCGGTGCAACGACGTGTCAATATGGCCGAGTCTCCGATTACCCTTTTGGCGCGTCGCAAAGACAAAGATGGGAAACCATTTCTATCTGATGACCTTGTAGGGGCTGGTGAAAAGTTGCGCGAAGATTTCGAACTGTCGCGGATCGGCCCTCAGGTTACTCAAAATTGGGACAAGTTTTTGACTGGTCGGTTATCGCCAACGCATAGTTCAGATTTCGCATCCGGGTCGGGATATGCTGCAAAGCGGTTCCGAGCGGCAATGGACTTTCTCGGGCCAGGGTTAAGCGAAGTAGCCCTGCGTTGTTGCTGTTTTTTGGAAGGGATGGAAACAACCGAAAAGCGTCTAGGTTGGTCGGCGCGATCGGGCAAGATCGTTCTACGTATCGCATTGCAGCGCCTGAAACTGCACTACGAGCGTGAATTCGGTGTTCATGGTCCTAAAATCGGATAATTTAACTATTCTAAATGCGCATAGCGGCGTCCCAGTTTTCGCAGTGACTTTTTGGTAAAACTTACTGTAAAAGTCTTTGGAACGGAGGACGCCCAATGCGTGATATCAAAATTCCTGAACAGCGACATCCTGAAAAAGCCCACCGCCAGGACAATGCCCAGCCGAAAAAGCCTGCCTGGATTCGCGTTAAGGCACCTACATCCGAGGGGTATAAAAAAACTCGCGATATTATGCGTGAAAACAAGCTTGTGACTGTTTGTGAAGAAGCGGGTTGCCCTAACGCTGGTGAGTGTTGGAGCCAAGGCCACGCGACAATGATGATCATGGGCGAAATCTGTACGCGCGGTTGTTCGTTTTGCAATATTGCAACTGGGCGCCCAGATGCGTTGGACACATTCGAACCCGGTCGTGTTGCCCATGCTGTTGAAAAGCTGGGCCTAAACCATGTTGTCATCACCTCGGTTGATCGGGATGATCTGGAAGATGGCGGGGCCGAACATTTTGCACAAACGATCCGAGCCGTTCGTCATCGAAGCCCTGACACGACCATCGAAATCCTGACACCAGATTTTCTAAAGTGTGACCCGTCTGTTCTTGAAACTGTCGTCGAAGCTAAGCCTGATGTTTTCAATCATAATTTGGAAACTGTCCCCGGTTTATATCCTTCGGTGCGCCCCGGTGCTCGATACTTTCACTCGCTCCGACTGCTTCAACGTGTAAAAGAGCTGGACCCGACGATGTTCACAAAGTCTGGCCTGATGGTGGGATTGGGAGAGAACGCCGTGCAGGTCAAACAGGTCATGGACGATATGCGCGCTGCCAACATTGATTTTCTGACAATCGGCCAATATCTGCAGCCTACGCCGAAACATCACGGTGTTGACCGGTTCGTTACGCCGGAAGAATTTACCGCCTACGAAAAGGCCGCGTACGGCAAGGGATTCCTGATGGTATCTGCCTCGCCATTGACGCGGTCAAGCTACCACGCAGGCGATGACTTTGCGAAGCTTCGGGAAGCAAGATTGGCCAAGCTCGGCTAGCCCTGCAAACCAAGCAAGTAATCTGCAATCGCCTCTCGATCCGCTGCGGGCAGTCGTGACATGTTTTCAATAACGTCGGTCATATGCCCTCCTGCGCTATCAAAGTCCGGTGTGAAGCCGGCTTCAAGGTAGTAAATGATTTCTGCTTTACTCCAACCCAGCTGCGACGGCAAAATGGAAGGTATTGTTCCCTTCCCTGATGGATCCGGAGCGCCTGATAGCCAAGCCTTCGTTGTGAGCCCACCCAAAGCATTGCGAGGGGTGTGGCATTCTCCGCAATGGCCCAAGGCTTCGACAAGGTAACGCCCGACTTCATTTCCACTCGGTTCTACAATCCAATCGTCCGAGATGAACGAAAGTTTCCAAAGCCCCAGCCCTCTGCGAATGTTGAACGGAAACCCGACATCGTGGGGTTGGCTAGGGGAACTGTCTGCTGGAAGGGTTTGAATATATGCCCAAAGGTCGGCGATATCTTGTGCATTCATTCTGGCATAAGTCCCGTATGGAAACGCTGGATAGTAATGTTTCCCGTCGGGGGATACGCCTTTTTGTACAGCATTGGCAAAGTCGTTGAGAGACCAACTTCCAATTCCGTTTGTAGCGTCCATCGAGACATTTGGTGCTTTAAATGTGCCGAAAGGAGAGGGGAAAGACATGCCCCCGGCCAGCGCATCAGTTCCTTCTGCTTTGTGGCAAGAACGACAGCCAGCGGCATTAAAAATCCGCTCACCTTTTTTAGCATCTGCTGTCAAATTTTCGAATAAGTCTTGATCGACGGTTATTGGCTTGGTCACCCAAAGTCCAACCGCAACGATAAGGGCGATCGCCAGCATCGGAATTGCATAAATTTTGCGCTGCACGACAAATAACTCCGTTTGAAATGGGATTTTTTTTGCAACTGACCAGTAGCACCCATCCAAATCGCCATCACGTTTCAAAAAGGTGGCTGTCTAACTAAAAAAGCGAATCCGCACAGAAATGATATCGAAGAAAGTGAACGCAGCTCTTCACGATTTTGCGAGGGGCAATTACTAATCCGTGAATCGAACTTTGCCTATATAGGGCAGGTTGCGGTTTCTTTGGGCGTAGTCGATCCCGTAGCCGACCACAAACTCATCAGGTATTTCAAATCCGATCCAGTCCGCTTTTATCTCAACTTCCCGACGCGAAGGTTTGTTCAAAAGCGCGATGGTTTTCAACCGAGCAGGTTTTCGGGATTCGAGTAAATGTAAAACGTGACTTAGCGTGTGCCCAGTATCGACAATATCCTCAACTACCAGAACGTCGCGGCCTTCAATCTGTCCGCGCAAGTCCTTCAAAATACGCACCTCGCGCGAAGTTTCCATCCCGTCACCGTATGAAGATGCCTCTAGAAAATCCACTTCGACCGGCAGATCCAATTCTCGTACCAAATCCGCGATAAAAACGAATGAGCCGCGTAATAGGCCGACGACGACCAGCTTGGATGTATTGAAGTACTCGTCAGTAATTTCACGGCACAGGTCTTCGATCCGTGCTGCAATGGTCTTTGCCGAGATCATTTCATCAATGACGTAAGGCCGCTGTGTCATCCCATCCCCTTGAATAATTGTCCGATGTACAAGACAACACGTGGAAACGATGCAATCAACTGGAAACGCATGCCTTCGCACTCGGAAAGCCGAAATTTGCCATTTTCAGCACAGCAGATGTACGATCTGGTGGCAGATGTGGCCAATTATCCCAAGTTTTTGCCGTGGACGGCGGCCGCGCGCATCCAAACGACTCGAGAGGTAGCGGGCGGATCGGTCATGGACGCCGATCTTGTGATTAGCTTCAAGGTTTTCCGCGAGCGGTTCACAAGCCGCGTATCGCTTTTTCCCGAAATGAAACGCATTGATACAGAATACTTGGATGGTCCCTTTAAACATCTCCAATCACGGTGGGAATTCGAAGATCGAGACTCTGGATGCGAGGTTAGATTTTGGGTCGATTTTGAGTTCCGCAATAAGGTTCTACAAGGGGCGGCAGGCATGTTCTTTAATGAAGCCATGCAACGAATTGTTCGCGCATTCGAGAGCAGAGCGATCGAATTATACGGGGAAAGCAAGTGACGAATACTGCAAATCAGGCAGGGCCTCTGGCATCTGCGCTCGTCGATTTTTCACAAAAACAAGACATGCCTCTGGGCCCGATGGAGATGATGCGATTATCGTTCATTGACTGGGTTTCAGTTGCTTTGGCTGGGGCTAAAGAACCCGTGGCGACTGCAGTTAAAGGACTAGCGATGTCCGAAAGTGGCGCGCCATCGAGCAGCTTGATTGAAGAGAGCCTGAAAATACCGCCTCGTATGGCTGCAATGGTCAACGGAACCATCGGCCATGCGCTGGATTATGATGATACTCACTTTGCACATATTGGCCACCCATCCGCTGTTATCCTTCCTGCCGCGCTTGCTATTGCGCAAAGCACAGGTGCTTCGGGTGCAGAGCTTCAAGAGGCTTCCTTAATCGGGGTCGAAACGTCTATACGAGTAGGCATTTGGCTGGGCAGAGACCATTATCAGACAGGGTTTCACCAAACGGCGACGGCCGGTGCATTTGGTGCCGGGATTGCTTGTGCGCGACTGCTGGGGTTCTCAAAGGAGCAAACACGGGATGTTTTGGGTCTGCTAGCCACACGTGTGTCAGGATTGAAATCTCAATTTGGTTCCATGGGTAAACCCTTTAACGCGGGTCTAGCTGCGTCAAATGCGGTTGAAGCTTCCTTGTTGGTGCAGCACGGTTTGCGTCCAAACCAAGACGGACTGGAAGGGGGGCAAGGCTTTGGCGAAACGCATCATGGTCAAGGACAACTTGAGGTCGCCCTGAATGGATTGGGCGACACTTGGCTGTTCGAAACCATCAGCCACAAATTTCACGCATGTTGTCATGGCCTGCACGCGACTTTGGAAGCCTTTCGCCCAATGCAGGGACGACAGACCGAGATTGCAACAATTTCTGTGACTACAAACCCAAGATGGCTGCGCGTGTGCAATATTCTGAACCCCAGGGATGGTCTGGAGTGTAAGTTCAGTTATCGCCATGTATTGGCAATGGCGGCATTTGGGCAGGATACAGCATCAATTGATGCCTATACCAAGGCGTCTGCGAGCGATGACTTGTTAAATAAATTCAGGGAGCGCGTAGTTGTAAATGGCGACGACGCGGTTTCGGAAACTGCAATTCGATTGACCGTCGTCCTGCACAGTGGGGAAAAACAGGAGTTTCTTCACGATCTTGATGCACCGATTGACTTTGCCGATCGCAAAGCGCGCATTTTGGCAAAATCAGCATCTCTTATCGGGCAAGACCGTGCCGATCAGCTTATGAAATTAGTCTTTTCACAAGCTGATCCGGAAACCTTGGGTTTGTTCCTTTCCAATAAATAAAGGCGCCCTGATGAGCGCCTTTATCGGGGGCATTCTGGTCTGGCCTACGACATAATGTCGTATGCCCGTTCACCGTGTGCACTTAGGTCAAGGCCGTTATATTCGGTCTCTTCGTCGACGCGAAGCGGCGTGATTAATCCAACGACTTTGATAAGCACGACAGTGACAACAACCGTGAACACGCCGACGATTACCAATGAGCCCAGCTGAGCCGTCCAGGACCCTGCGCCAAAGAATGCGATCATAATCGTTCCGAAAATACCGCCGATGCCGTGCACCGCGAATACGTCCAGCGTATCGTCAATATTCAACTTGTTGC
>CAYVRN010000087.1:0-9768 GCA_964453855.1 uncultured Rhodobacterales bacterium | reverse complement strand
ATCGGTCTCCGAGAAGGGAAAGCCCAGCAGGGCATCGCGCACGGCGCCGCCGACCCGATAAACCGTCATCGTGTCTTCGCTACCTTGCGTTTCTTCTCAGCATTTTTTGCTTGATAGCGCTCGCCGGTCTCGCGGTTTATCAGGGTGAGGACGCCTCCCCACACACAACCCGTATCGAGACCGATGAATTGGGGGTCCTCGGTTTCGCCCCCAAGGGAGGCCCAGTGGCCAAAAAAGACCCGCTCTTCCGGAGCCAGTTTATTGGCCTGTTTAAACCAGGCCGCGACGGGTTGGCCATTAAGCTTTTTCTTTTCCGGAGTCGCTCCTTTGCTCTTGAAATCGAGCCCGCCCGTGGGGGTGCAGTAGCGCATGCGGGTGAAGTAATTGGTAATCACGCGAAGGCGTGCTAGCCCCTGCAAATGGGGCGACCACGTCCAGGGTTCATTGCCATACATGGCCCCGAGATAGTGGTCACACTGCGGTCCCTGCAACGCCGCTTCAACCTCAGTGGCATAGGTAGCTGCCTCAAGTGCCGACCAGCAAGGCGGTATGCCCGCATGGGTCATAAGGTCGTTTTCATCGCGGTGCATTAAGGGCCGGTGGCGAAGCCAGTCCACGAGTTCATCGGCGTCGGGCGCCTTGAGAATATCGCCGATATTATCTGATCGACTCAGCCGGCCTTTGCCGCGATGTGCCGCGATTAAATGGAGATCGTGATTGCCCAGTACCGCGACGGCGCTGTCTCGGTGCTGATAAAACCAGCGCAGCGTCGACAGATTGTCCGGGCCTCGGTTGACCAAATCGCCCACAGACCACAAACAATCTTTACCGGGGTCAAAGGCGACTTTTTTTAGTAGGCGTTTGAAGGCGGGAAAGCAGCCTTGGATATCGCCAATTACATATGTCGTCATGGGTGCTCAATGCTTATGGTGCGGGCCTTGCAGTTGTCTCGCCATTCTCCACACAACGCGGAGCAGTGCAACGCCGCTTGGTGGTGCTTTCGTGATCCGAAGAGGCCTCGTGCCCCCCAGGATTGGTTTCCCGCGATTAGCGGATGCCCCTTGCAACGAGAGAAGATGCGCCCGGAACCTATCTGCCAGGAACCGAAGTGTCAGGACCCTAAGTGTCAGAAGCCTACGTGTCAGGAGCCTACATATTAGGAGCTTGGGCGTCAGCGAGAAGTGCCGAGAGTGCGACAAACTTATTGATGCCAAGCGTCTCAGCACGGGCATCGGGGTCGATGTCTACCGATCGAAGCTGGGCGTCATCAAAGACGCCTTTGAAATTGTTGCGTAGGGTTTTTCGACGCTGTGAAAAGGCGAGTTGAACGACTTTGCCGAGCTGGACCTTGTCGCAGCTGGAGTAAAGCGGCGCCTCGCGGGGTACCAAGCGCACAATTGCCGACTGCACTTTCGGGGGCGGGTTGAACGCCTCCGGAGGGACATCAAACAGGTGTGCGACCTCACAATCAAATTGCGCCATGATGCCAAGCCGCCCCCAATCTTTATTTCCCGGCGTTGCCGCGAGTCGATCTACGACCTCCTTCTGCAGCATAAAGTGCATATCGGCAATGATCGACGCGTTATCGAGCAGTTTGAAAATGAGCGGTGTGGAAATGTTGTAGGGAAGATTGCCGACGACGCGCAGTTTTTCCTCGCTCCTGAGCAATTGTGGAAATTCAAAGGCCAGAGCATCCGCGCTATGCAGTGTAAACGTGGGATAAATACTGAAGGCGGCCAAGAGGTGTGTCTTGAGGTCCCGGTCGAGCTCGATTGCGTCCAATTGGCAGCCGCTACCGATCAGCGCGCCGGTGAGGGCGCCTTGGCCTGGGCCAATTTCCACGAGGTGGTCCTCAGGCGTCGCGTTGACGGCCCGCGCGATTGCTTCGATGACGGCATCATCCTGAAGAAAGTTCTGCCCGAACCGTTTTCGGGGTTGATGGCTGCTTTTTACCTTTGCCATGCGCAATCACACTGCACGTTTGCCACAAGTCTCTGATAGCATCGCATGTTTAGGGGGCCGGCGCCGTTTCTTTTTCAAGGCGGCGCCCGATCACCACAAGCTAGTAGCCAACGAGATCCCCGTATCTCAGGACATTGATCATAGTCGTGACCAACAGTCAGTATTTCAGTCTTGTCGATACCATCGCGCGTATGTCGCTGAAGGCGGAAGCGCAGCGCTATTATTTGGGCTACGTATGGTGGATTTTGGAGCCGCTGCTTTGGGTGGGGGTTTTCTATGTTGTTTTCTACAAACTACTCGGTACCCGCACACCAGATTTTTTGATGTTCCTCGCCGTCGGTAAATTGATGTTCATTTGGTTCTCCAAAACGGTCAATTACGCCAGCAACAGTTTGATGAGCCACGCTGGGCTCATCGGTAGAATGGATCTACCCAAGAGCTTATTTCCCCTCGCGGTGATTCTGGAGTGTTGCTATCGTCAAGTCGCCGTCTTTTTCTTGCTTAGCGTGTTGCTCATTTATCAACATTACCTGCCCACCATGCTATGGCTCTGGCTACTGCCGCTTATGCTCGTTCAAGCGTTGATTATTATCGTGTGTGGTTGTGTGGCTTCCATGCTTGTAGCGTTTAAACGTGACTTTGGTTTGCTTATTAATTTGGGCATGGTCTTTATGATGTTTGTCTCGGGGATTTTTTGGGACATCCGAGACATCACTAATACCGAAGCAGCCGATGCGCTGCTTACCTGGAACCCGGTAGCGTTTTTACTCCACAGCTACCGACAGGTGTTGTTGTGGCAGGAAGTGCCCGATGGCATGCACTTACTGAATCTCGGTGCCGTCGCCGTGATTGGGGTCGTGATTGTGTTGCGCTTCATGCAGCGATATAGCGCACACCTAGCGCGGCTCGTGGTCAGCGCATGACGGCGGTACTTACGCTCGAAGGAATAGCCATGTCCTTCGGTATGCCTGCAGCCAGCGGCGACAGTCATCAGGTGCTGGATAATCTTGATCTTAAGATTAACCAGGGCGAGCGGGTTGGGCTTGTGGGTCGAAACGGTGCCGGCAAATCGACGCTGCTGCGGATTATTGCGGGCATTTATCCGCCAATGGCCGGCACAGTCTGGCGTCACCCGGAAAAAACCATCGCGCTGCTGTCATTGGGGTTGGGCTTTCAGGGGGATTTATCGGGGCGCGATAACGCGTTCCTCGCGGCCATGCTACAAGGCATGACGAAAAAAGAAGCCCGGAGCCATCTGGAGGCAATCGGTGAATTTACTGAACTCGGCGACTACTACGACCAACCCGTAAAAACCTACTCCTCGGGTATGCGATCAAGGCTCGGTTTTGCCACGGCGCTACTGTTAGAAACAGATATTCTGCTGATCGATGAGATTTTGGCGGTCGGTGACAACGCGTTTCGAAAGAAAGCGCGCCAAGCTCTTGCTCAAAAGCTCGACGCGGACAAAACAGTCGTGCTGGTGCATCACGCCGAGCAAGCTATCAGAGAGGTGTGCACTCGCGCACTTTGGTTAGAAAGCGGTCGGGTGCGCATGGACGGCGCGGTTGAAGAGGTGCTGGCTAGCTACAACAAAGCCGACTAGATGAGACACTTATCCAGCGAGCCGCCTTTATCGACGTAGGTTTTAAAGACCAGCGGCATTCTTCCTCGTCCTGTCCACTTGTGTAGTTTACCGCCGGCTTTTAGTTGGTATTTCGCCGCCACCTTGGTGCCTTTTTTCGGGCCGCGTTTGCCGGTTGCCTTTCGCCTTTTCAGCGGTGCTTTCTTTTGTGCGGCAGCAGCTTTTTTAGTAGCCGATTTTTTGTTGGCGGGGGATTTTATATCCGATGGAGAAAGCCCCATATCCGCCATGAGTGCCGTGAGTTTTTTAATATTAGCCGCACGCACCTTGGAGGCCTTGTCTTTTTCTCGTCGCTTTGCCGCTGTCAGGGCGCTCTGCAAATTGGTGATTGCTTTAGCAAGCTCATCGGTAGAAAGTGTTTTGGCAAGTCGATTTGCCGCAGCTTTGGATTTTGCCGCATCAATCAAGCTATTTCTCGGTGCCATGGGTCGATGTCCTCTGCTTAATAGTTATTGCATTGAATTATAACAACCTTCCGCAAAAGGATTCATTGCCTTTTTATTAATTCAATATATTGCTTTTCAGAATATTTTAAAAAGCGTGTGTTGAGGCAATGCAAATATATTCGCCGTACAAGAGCAAGAGCAAGAGCTTGCCAATGAGTTTTATTTAAACAATGTTCGAGTCGTAGCGCGAAGGTTAAGAGTACGGATATCGAGAGAGCGTCAAGACTGGGCAATAATTATGTGGCGCACGACCTTGCTCGTGTGTATGCGTTAGTCTGAAATTTCTTTCATCGCCTGCCAGAGTGCGGGCCATGCTTCCAGCGCGTCCGCAAAGCCTCGCAAACCCCCGCGCAGAATATTCAGCGTGTGGGCGGTGTCGGTCACGGGCATGCCGATCAGCTCGTTCAATGATGGCTCATTGGTGAGCGCCGTTTGCGCTTCGCTCATACCGCGCTCGAGGTACCGCTCCCAATTCTGGGATTGATGTTTGTTTGCATGCAGCAACTGCCGGCGATAAGCATCGACTTGGGCGGCGTGCCACTGCGCCAGGCCAATACGACCAAAGCTCATAAGTTCGTCGTCGTTGTGGTCAGCGAGGGAGCGCATACTGGTGGCGAATCGTGATAGCCGCGCCTCGGGAGACATTTTCTCAAACACATCAATTTGATCGCCAATCCAGCGGGTGATAAGGCCCAGGCCACCCTGCGCAGGAATCGGGTCTTTTAGGGTCTGTCGTTGCCGCGCGTCGATAGGCTGATGCGGGATTGCCCAGTCATGGTTCAGCACTAGCGAGTTCGGGTGAATCGCTGTGAGCATAAAGCTAAAAAGTGCATCCTCGCCCCGAAATGCCGGGAGGTACGGGGGCAGTAATTGGGTCGCATCATAGCCCGAGACCTGAGACATGACCCCGTGCTTGGTCAGGGTGGGAGCGTTGTAACCGAGCCACACCGACCGTGCATCAAGGACGCTCGCAATACCCTCGGGTCGGTCGAGAAGCCGATCGATGGAATCGGGGTCGAGATCGACAATCCAGTGGGCGTTGCCCGTGCCGGGATCTCCCCAGGTGCTGCACTGGGTTTGAACAATGCGTGATTGGTTGGAAAGGGAGCGTACAAAGGTGCCATTCGCCCCCGCAAGAGCACTCTCGGGCAGCTCGCTGTGGAGCAGGCTTTTGAGTCCTGCCGCCAGTGGCAAGCCCAGCTGCCGACTCATCAGTGTGACGGGGCTATCTCTGAGGGTCTTAGCCTTGCCAGTCATTTCTTCAGCCGACCCGTAGAACACGGTTTGTCGCCCAGCAAGGCTGCCAAACTGCACGTGACCGCCTGGTAGCGGGCAACGAATCGCTTGGCATAGCACATCGTCGTCAAACACCACTGCACGCTTACCAATGCCGAGGAGCAAGGAGAGTGTCCGGGCAATACCGTAGGTCGGCTGGTCCCCCCAGCGCTCGCGATCTAATAGAAAACGAATACTCGCCTCGTGCTCTGGCAGCGCGGTAATGAGGTGGTCGATGAGCCCCTGACGCTGCTGCGGGCCGAAGTATTCGACCTTGAAGGGCGCCGCTGCGTTATGAGCCTCAATAGCGGCTTCGTTACTGGCAGCATGGTCGGGGTTGCGCGAGTCGTCGATGACCGTATAGCGCTCGGGCAGCGTAGGGCTGGCGGCTGACGCCATGCTCGCGAGCAGGCGCGTGACCGCTTCTGGTCGGTCGCAGGTGATGATGAATACGTGAACCGGGGGAAGAGGATCATGGGTGGTTTCTTCAATAAGGGGTGCCATTAGCTCGTTAGCGGCGCGGAACATACCGGCATCACAGATCTGCTGAAGGACAGGAACCACGGGCTCCACCTGCCCCCCCAGTTGCGGCAAGGTGGCCACCAAATGCTCGGCGTGACCTCGCAGAGTTCGAAACGCCTCGCAGTAGGTGAGGCTAATCCCAACCTCTCGACGCACCAGCAGGCGTTTGCCGGTGGTGCGATCAAGCAACAGTGTTAGCTCATCCGTGGTGGGAATCAGCTCTACCCCGGTGAAGCTCCATAGAGCGGGGGTTGTAGAGGTGGAGGTGTCGGTCATGGCGAGGGCTCGTATGGCTGCTTGGGCTCAAGTCGTTGGTGAGTGGGCGACATCGGTTGCTGTTAGCGTATCCGCAGTGGGTGCCACTGGTAATGGTACCGCGCAGGCTTGGCGTGCAAGTCGTATTGCCGCTTCAAGGCTGGAGCTACTAGCGTCTCCCGTGCCCGCCAGTGCCAGCGCGGTACCATGGTCTACCGAGGTTCGGATAATGGGCAAGCCGAGGGTGATGTTGACCGCCTCTCCAAACCCTATGGCTTTTAAGACGGGCAAACCTTGATCGTGATACATCGCGAGATAGGCGTCGGTTTGTGTTCTGATCGCAGGGCTGAACGCGGTATCGGCGGGCAAGGGCCCCGTCAGGGTGAGCCCTTGGTTTTGCAGGGCAGACACGATCGGGGTAATGACCTCGACTTCCTCGCGACCCAAGTGACCCCCTTCCCCGGCATGGGGGTTGAGTCCAAGCACCGTGATCCGCGGTCCGGCGAAGCCAAACTTTGCTTGTAGCTCGGAGTGCAATAGGCGCAGGGTATTCTCGATAAGCGGTTGCGTCAGGGCGGCGGGAATTTGCGCAAGGGGTAAGTGCGTGGTGGCAAGCGCCACCCGCAAATCACCGGCCGCCAGTAGCATCACCACGTGGTCGCACTCGAAGTGCTCGGCCAAGAATTCGGTGTGGCCTGAGAAAGGAATACCTGCATCATTGATGATCGATTTTTGCACCGGGGCCGTGATCATGGCCTGAGCATCGTTGTACCGACAGAGTTCAGCCGCAAAGGTAAGGGTGGCGAGCACATAAGCAGCATTTTTTACGTCGAGTTTTCCGGGAACAACGGGGCTCGGTGCTTTGACGTCGACACATCGAAGTGAACCCGGTTGATGCGCCTGCGGGTCATCGCCTGTGGTGTAGGGGTACAGGGTCAACGGTAAACCCAATAGCGCAGCGCGCGCCTGCATCATGCCACAGTCAGCAACACAGAGAAGTTCAGCATCCCAGCGTTGCTGGGCCGCCTTGATCACTACATCCGGGCCGATACCAGCCGGCTCGCCGGGCGTTAGGACCAAACGGGGTGGCGTCGTGGAATGGGTGATAGACATGACGGGCGCTGGGGTGGGCTTACGCGCTAAAACGGATAGCGTTATCGCAGAGGGTGATCGAGCCAATCACTTGATATCAACGAACGCTTCTTCGCGAATCTTACGCAACCACGCGTCGAGCTCTTCCTCGTACTTTTGATCGTGCAGATAGCCCATCACCTGCCGGCGTCGAATATCGTCGGCAATATCCTGCTCGCGTCGACCGGTGACCTCGAGGATGTGCCAACCAAACTGCGAGCGCACCGGTTCGGTAATCTCGTTGAGTTCGGCAGCGGCCATTGCCGCTTCAAACTCGGGCACCATTTGTCCCGGGTTGGTCCAGCCGAGTTCGCCCCCTTCCTGCGCAGAGCCAATATCGTCCGAATACTCCTTGGCGAGATCGCCGAACGCTTCGCCAGCATTGATCCGGTCTTTCAGCGAGACGGCTAAATCTCTCGCCTGGTCCTCGTCCAATACCTCGGTGGGCTTGACCAAAATGTGCCGCACCTCGGTTTGCTGCACGAGGCGCTCGCGACCCCGCGCATCGGCCAAATACACCAAATGGAAGCCCGCGCCACTCTCGACTTTAGCGGTATCACCAATCGCCAAGCTCGGAATGACGCCGGCAAACATACTGGGGATGTCATTGATTTTTTTGTAGCCCAGGTCACCCCCGGTAAAGGCATAGGGCTCCATCACCGAAACAGCTTCCTGAAAAGGGGCGCCCGCCAAAATAGATGCCAAGACGCCGTCGACAAAGTCCTCCTTGCGCTGCACCTCACTGGTGGAATCGTTTTTGGAGACTTCGATTAATGCCTGCACAACCCGGAACTCGGGCTGGGTCATGGCCTCACCTTCTTCGGTCGCCATAAAGTTATCGACTTCCTGATCGGAGATCTGAATATTGCGGCTGACGTTACCCTGCTGGACTCGCTGGATCATCATTTCCCGGCGGATCTCTTCGCGCATGGCGAAGTAGCTTTGGCCTTGCTGCTCGACCGCCATGCGGAATTGATCGAGGGTCATGCCCGAGCCACCGGCCATGCGCCCCATGGCTTCGTCGAGCTGGGCGTCGGGGATCCGCACGCCGTAGCGGTTCGCGAGCTGCAGTTGGATGCTCTCCAAAATAAGGCGGTCGAGGGTCTCACGATAGAGCACGTCATCGGGGGGCATCTCGATGTTGCGTTGCTCAAGGTTGCGCTTAATAAGGCCGAGCCGCTCCTGCAGCTCGCTGGCAAGGATGATGTCGTCATCGACAATCGCCGCGACTTTATCGAGGGTTTGGATCTGTGCTGGGACCGCCATGCTCACGAGCAAAAGAGCGACACCCAATACGCTACACCACAGGCGATTTGTCGTTGCGAGCGGCAGCGCGCCGCGGTGTTTACGCAAAGAGCCCTTGGGTGGCACCGCTGTTTTAGTGGTGCCCGGCTTGATGATGCCGATAACGGTGTGCATAAACCTTTTACCCAAAGCCCGGTGATGACCCGAAGCTTGGTCATCACAAGCTCGGCCATGAAAAGCCCCGTCATTACCTGCTCCGGTAGGGCATGTCGTGGTGTATACGCTGTCAATAGTAGCGATCATTGAATCCTCGAATCATATCTGTCAGCAGGTTCTCAACCCGTCGGCCAAAGCCACCCATGCCTTTCAGGAGAAACTGAAACTGCACGGCGTTCTCGCGTTCCAGATTGGGGTCGGAGAAGTCGGGAACAAACCCGCCGGCTGTATCGATATAGCGCATATACAGAAGTCGCGCCTGCCAGCAGCAGCCATCGTATTCCAATCCCACCATATCTTCCACGGCTTCGTTGGCTTCCAGGGAATACTCAAGCGCACCAAAGATCCGCCAGTTGTCGCCTATTGGGTAGTAGGCCGAGACGTTGGCCTGCTCGGTTACGGGCCGGTTTAGCAGCGAGGGTGGCGGCTCGCGCAGGGTATAGCCAATATTGAAGACGCGGCCATCGCCGGGCCTGTGATTAAGCTGGATGCTGGCGGCATCGAAGCGGTTTTCGTTGGTGTCATAGAGGATGCTGGAGCGGAAAGTCCACACCTCGTTGGGTAGCCAGTTAAATTCCACCGCGGTGGCGGAGGTGCTTTCGGTGAGTGCGGGATCGATCCGCCCGAGGCGGACTTCCCGATCCCGGAAATAAAAGAGTTGCCCGATGCTGGCGCTGAGTCGCTCACGCCCGTCGCTGTCGGCAAAAAAGCGGGTGGTTACCCCGATGGCCAGTTGATTGGCGTCATCGAGCCGGTCGTGACCGGAGAAGCGCGTATCCCGAAACAACTGGTTATAGCTAAAGGTGAGTTCGGCGGTATCGAAATCCGGTTGCCCATTTTGTTCTTCGTATTCGCTGTATAGGTAGAACACGCGGGGCTCAAGGGTTTGGGTCATTCCCTTGCCACCGAGTGAGGCGCGGCGCTCAAAAATGAGCCCGCCATCGATGCTGAAGACGCCGGACCCCGCGTCGGGGGCATCGTCCGGCAGTGCAAGCTGATCATCGAGGTCATAGCTCAGCGCGCGGTATTTGGCGGTGGGCCGCAGAAAACCCCAGGACCAATTCATCGGGTAGC
>CAYVRN010000086.1:0-9876 GCA_964453855.1 uncultured Rhodobacterales bacterium | reverse complement strand
TCGACGGTCCAATCGCCAATGGCTTGCCCGCCGGTTGCAACGGCTGCTTCGGATGCGGTCCAAAGGCTCATGCCAATCCCCCGTCTAGGGCCAATACTGCCATGCTGGCCTGCTCGACATCATCGAACGGCAGCACCGCATCTCCTACGATCTGGCCCGTCTCGTGCCCCTTTCCCGCAACAAGCAAAGCATCTCCGGGCCCAAGCGCATCAACTGCCCGCAAAATCGCCTCGGCGCGGTCGCCCACTTCTATCGCTTCGGGGGCCCCCAGCATCACCGCAGTCCGGATTACGGCGGGATCTTCGCTACGGGGATTGTCATCTGTAACGAAGACCAGATCGGCATTTTCAGCCGCCGCCTCGCCCATCAGCGGTCGTTTGGTGGCATCGCGATCTCCGCCAGCACCCAAAACCACCACAAGCCGTCCCATCACATGGGGGCGTAATGCCTTAAGTGCCGTGCGCACGGCGTCCGGTGTGTGGGCATAGTCCACGAACACCGCCGCCCCGTTCCGGCGCGTTGCTGCCAACTGCATCCGTCCGCGCACCGGCTCAAGGTTCGGCAAGGCCCGAAACACGTCTTCCGCTGCGCTACCCGAAGCGATCGCCAAACCCGCGGCCAAAAGCGCGTTTTCGGCTTGGAACCCGCCGATCATCGGAACGCTCATTTGATAAATGCGCCCTTCCCATGTGAAGCGGATTTCCTGACTGGTTGCATCGAACCTCTGCGCCAGCAGTCGCAGGTCGGCTTCGCGCGCGCGCCCCACCGCCAAAAGTTCCTTGCCCGCTCGCATGGCAACATCGGCCATTTCAATGCCCGCTTCGCTGTCAATATTGACCACCGCGACGCCGTCTTCGGACAGCACGCGATCAAACAAGGCCGCTTTGGCCGTAAAGTAATCCTCAAGCGTGGGATGATAGTCCAGATGATCCTGTGTCAGATTGGTGAAACCTGCCGCTGTCAGATTTACTGCGTCCAGACGTCGCTGCGCCAGTCCGTGGCTCGACGCTTCCATCGCGCCATGGGTGATGCCCGCATTGGCGGCTCCGGCCAGCGCTTTGTGTAAGGTGATCGGTTCCGGCGTCGTGTGCTTTAGGGGGGCTTCCCATGAGCCTTCGACGCCAGTTGTACCAATATTAACCGCCCGCAGTCCGATCTCTTCCCAGATTTGCCGCGTGAAACTGGCGACCGAGGTTTTCCCGTTGGTACCAGTCACCGCCACCATGACATCAGGTTGATTGCCGAACCAAAGCGCAGCAGCAAACGCCAAAGTCTGGCGCGGGTCTTCCACCACAACGACCGCCGCATCGGATCTGTCCAGAACATCCTGCGCAATCTTCGCCCCTGCAGAGTTTGTCAGAATGGCCACCGCACCGGCCTCTAGCGCGGTTTCGATATAGACCGCCCCATGAGCATTCACTCCGGGCAAAGCGGCAAACAAATGCCCGTGGCGCACATCGCGGCTATCGACCGACAGACCTGTCACCTTGGCGTCACGACCGCCACGGGCAGTCAGCCCCAAAGCGCTTAAGGTTTTTGTAAGCCCGTTCATTGCACGTCCCCGATCCGTTCGAGGTTTCTGATACACCTGCTTAGCGGGCAGGTTCAATCTCTGGTCTTAACCCAAGCAAAGGCGCGATCCGCGTGATGATCTCTGCCGAAACCGGCACGGCTGTCCATCCGGCGGTTCGCTTGGGTTCAACTTCGGTTGCTAACTCGGGCTCGTCTAAAGT
The DNA here is from genome assembly GCA_964453855.1 of uncultured Rhodobacterales bacterium. Classification (GTDB taxonomy): domain Bacteria; phylum Pseudomonadota; class Alphaproteobacteria; order Rhodobacterales; family Rhodobacteraceae; genus JASMHC01. Next base: position 8,143 of record CAYVRN010000086.1, on the reverse strand, counting down.
GACGACCAAAACGTATTTCGGGTCGTGCGACGGGAAAACACTGGCGAAAGTGGCGATTACGATCTTCGTAGTAACCGCCGCCGGTCGGGATGGGCTTGTCCGCCGTTCCGGTTTTACCGCCGACTGCATACCCCTGAACATCTCCGAACGTAGCCGTTCCTTCACGGACCACATCGCGCAACATCTCGCGCACCTGCCGCGAGGTTTCCGGGCTGATCACACGCGGTCCACGCTCTATATAGTCTTGCTTCACAAGCGTCGGCGTCACCTTGTAGCCACCGTTTGTCAACGTCGCATAGGCCGCTGCCAGATGCATCGGCGTTGCCGAAATTCCGTGACCATAGGAAATCGTGATGGTCGAAATATCTTCCCACTTGGCGGGGAATTTGGGACGCCCGCCCGATGCCTCGACCATCTCGACCGAGGTCTGCTCGGTAAAGCCAAGTTGAGTTAGAAAGTCGCGCTGTCGTTCGGCACCAATCTCTAGCGCCAGACGGGCCGAGCCGATATTCGAAGACTTTTTGATGATATCATGCACCGACAACTCATTGCCGTAGTTATGGAAATCAGTGATCCGGTATTTACCCCACTTCAACGGCCCACGGATGTCGATCATCGTGTCAGGCTGAACCAAACCAAGCTCAAGCGCTTGCGCTGCCGCAAAAATCTTGAAGGTCGAGCCCAGCTCATAAACGCCCTGAACCGCGCGGTTGAAGAGTGGGCTATCGGCCGGGTTGCCTTGGGTCGGAGGGGCAGGTCTGTCGTTGGGATCGAAGTCCGGCAAGCTAACCAGACTGACAATCTCGCCAGTGTTCACGTCCATCAGAATGCCCGCCGCCCCTTTGGCATTCATCAAGGTCATACCGCCACGCAGCACATGTTCGACCGCAGACTGGATCGTCAGATCAAGAGTCAGTTCCAAGGCTTCGCCCGCATAGGTCGGATCGCGCAGGAACGCGTCGAATGTCTTTTCAACACCGGCAACGCCTACGACCTCGGCTGCAGCAACGTCTTCACGGCCAAAGCTGGCCCCACCCAGAACATGGGCCGCCAAGCGACCGTTCGGATATAGTCGCACTTCACGTGGACCGAATTTCAAACCCGGTTCTCCAAGATCGTGCACTGCCTGCTTTTGTTCGGGGCTGAGCTTTTTCTTGACCCAGAGAAACTTGCGCTCGCCGGTAAACCAACGGGTCAAATCCTGTTGGTCCAGATCAGGGAAAATCTCGACCAGACCTTCGGCGGCCATTAGCGGATCGACCATGTCTTGCGGCGTGGCGTACAAGGAGTAGGTGTCCAGATTGGTCGCCAGAATGCGGCCCTTGCGATCCAGAATGTTGCCGCGCTGCGCCACAATCGACGGACCTGTATAGGCCGACTGCGGCTCCATCGGCTCCGACATCGACAAGGTGCCCATGCGAACCCCGACCAGCACAAACAGGCTGAGAAACGCCAAAATCAGGACCAGCAACCGGCTTTCTGCGCGCAAACGTGATCTGTCGCGGGCCTGTTCGTGACGCGCCCTAACATTTTCGCGCTCGATCTCGGCAGGGTTACGTCCCTGTGACCGGGCCTCAAGAACCAAAGCCAGCGGGCGAAGTGGTTTGCGGATCATTCCGAGCCCTCCAATTCCGAGAGTTCAAGGGCTGGCGGCAAATCTGACGATTGCGGGTCTTTTACCGGAACCTCACCCACCGTGCCAAACTGTTCCGGGCGCAAGGGCAAAAGCTGCAAGCGGTCAAAGTTCATATCGACCAGCTCATGCAGGCGCTCAGGGCGGTTCAAATAGGCCCATTCCGCATTCAAGACACCCAAACGCGCCCGCGCTTCGGCGATCTGGGATTGCAGTTTTTGCGCGTCATTCAACGCCTTCTGTGTCTCGTAATTTTCGGTGTAGGCCCAGAAACCTTGGGCGATCACCATGCCGAAGATTGCGAAATACAGCAGAAGTCTCATCGACGCCCCCGCTTTTTCATCGGCATACCAATCTTTGCAGCATCAACCTCGCCCGCGGGTGCATCCGTTCTAATGGCCACTCGCAGCTTTGCACTGCGCGAACGGGGGTTTTCCGCCAGTTCATCGTCATCCGGACCGATTGCCTTACGGCTTTTCAATTCAAATTGCGGGTTGACCTGCTCCAGAGCAGGCGCATAGCGGTTAGCATTGCCTTCGCCACCAGAGCGGAGCTGAAGGAACCGCTTGACCATCCGGTCCTCGACCGAGTGAAAGGTAACCACAGCCAACTGACCACCGGGCTTCAACGCGCGCTCAGCGGCCATAAGCCCTTGGAATAATTCTTCATATTCGCTGTTCACGGCGATCCGCAAAGCCTGAAAGCTGCGTGTCGCCGGATGCGACTGATTAGGTTTGGCGCGGGGAAGGCACCCTTCGATGATCTTGGCCAAACGCAGTGTGCCTGTGATCGGCTCGATCGCACGCTCTCGCGCAATGGCCTTGGCGATACGGCGACTTGCCCGCTCTTCTCCGAACAAATACAGGATATCCGCCAGTTCTTCTTCGCTGCTATCGTTCACCAGATCAGCCGCGCTGATGCCCGACTGACTCATCCGCATATCCAACGGACCGTCTTTCATAAACGAAAACCCGCGTTCTGCCTGATCCAACTGCATCGAGCTAACGCCCAAGTCCAGAACCACCCCGTCCAGATCACTGGCATATTCGTCCATACGCGAAAATACGCCCTGCACCAGTTCCAGACGATCACCGTATTCGCCTACCCAGCCCGATGCCATTTCAAACGCCAGAGGGTCACGATCAACGCCAATCACATTGTCGGCTCCGGCTTCTAAAAGCGCTCGGCTATATCCGCCCGCTCCGAAGGTCCCATCAAGCCACACACCCTTTACAGGCGAAACAGCCCGCAAGAGCGGGCGCAGCAGAACCGGAATGTGGGGGGCGTCGTCCTTGGGCAGCGCGGACATGGGGCGTTATTCCTTCATGTCGCCGTCTAGGTAGTGCGAGGCATCCAGATCGGGATCGAAATCCTCCTCGGCCTCTTCATCCACTCCGTAGATCTCGTCATAGGTTTCAGGCTTCCATATCTCAAACGTTTCCCCCTGAGACGCAAAGAACGCCTGATCGCTTAGACCGATTTTTTCGCGCAACTTTGCAGGTAGCACCAAGCGGCCGGTGTCATCCACAGCCGTGTACAAAGCATGAGTCGAGTAAAGCCGCTGCAACGCTTTGCGTTTTTTGCTGGCGCGGGGCATTTTCTCGATCTGGTCGTAAATCTTTTCGATGGCTGAAACGGTGAAGCACTCAAGGAATGACCGGCTTTCGCCGCCATAGACAATCACCAACTGCGGATTGCCACCTTCGGCGCAATCTGGATCGCCGCTGACCAGTACACGGCGAAACGGGGCCGGGATCGACACCCTGCCCTTACCGTCCACCTTATGGTGGCTCTCGCCTATGAACCTCAGCTTACGGTCCACTTAACCTCACCTTCCCCCGTTGTTATCCGACCCGCCTGAAACGAAACGGCGGATAGGGATGCTGCCACCGCCCTATCCGCCGCCCTCGTCCCGCTTTGCGGGGTGTCCAGCTGCGCGCGCCACCTGGGGGGATGTCTGCTCGCTCACGCGCCGGATCTCTTCGTTCGATGAATGCGGGTGCCTGTATGAAACCTGACTTGGTGCCTATTTCGGGGTCTTTTGAGCGCCCCATTTTTTAGCCCGTCCTCATCTGTGTAATAAGGGATAGCTTGGGATTTCATGGTACGCAATGGAAAATTTTGGATACACACTCGCCAAACCACAGCACCCCACTACAATAAGGTCAATATATCTGCTATTTTCACAAGATAATTTTCGCCGTTATTGCGGACAGATTAATCACAGACACAATATATAGATAAATATACCCGCGATAATACATTCCCACGTAATCCCAAAAAAATTTCAAAATCTTGTTTTCAGGTAGATTCAAACCTAGCAGATTTCGCCAAATCTGCTCGATTTTTGAAATTCGCCTTCATAATCCCACCGATGATTCGTGAAAAAAGCCGCGACAAGCGCGGCTTTCCCATGTGTTCCCATATGACGTTATGGATTACGTCATACGACGCCCGAGGCAATCAACCCCTCGGCCAGCTTGCCATAGGCCTGCGCCATGGCACTGTCTCCGGTGGCAATCGGCGTACCACCATCCCCACCCAGTCGGGTATCCAGATCAATCGGAAGCGCTGCCAACAAAGGTACGCCCATCTCTTCGGCCTCATGCTTGACACCGCCATGGCCGAAAATATGCGCTTCGTGTCCGCATTCCGGGCAGTGGTAGAACGACATATTCTCAATCATCCCGAAAATCGGCGTGTTAAGCTTGTTGAACATATCAATCGCCTTTCTTGCATCTAGAAGCGCCACGTCCTGCGGCGTCGAGACCACGATTGCCCCGTCCAACTCGGACTTCTGGCTTAGCGTCAATTGCACATCCCCCGTACCCGGCGGCATATCGACGAGCAGCACATCCAACTCGCCCCACGCGACCTGCCCCAGTAACTGCTGCAGCGCCCCCATCAACATAGGACCACGCCAGACCAGCGCCTGTTTTGGGTCGGTCATCGAGCCGATCGACATCATTGTGACCCCATGTGCCTGAAGCGGGATAATGGTTTTGCCATCCGGATGCGCACCGGGGCGATTATGATTGCCCATCATACGCGGCTGCGAGGGTCCATAGATGTCGGCATCCAAAAGCCCGACCTTCTTGCCCTGCCGTGCCAAAGCAACAGCTAGGTTGGACGACACCGTCGATTTACCAACGCCACCCTTTCCCGAGGCGATTGCAATGATCTTCTTTACCCCCGCAGGCTTCATCGGCCCCGCCTGAGGCTTCGGATGTCCGCCAATCTTCAAATTGGGCGCTGGCTTTTCGGCAGGTCCGTGTGCCGTCAGCACCACTGACGCCGACGTCACGCCCGACAATCCAGCCACAAGCTTCTCCGCCGCATCGCGAACAGGCGCCAAGCGCTGCGCAACACCAGCATCCGGCGCTTCGATAACGAAACGCACTGTCCCACCGTCCACCGTCAACGCCCGCACGAAATCGCGCGACACCAGATCGCCTCCGTCCGGCAATGCAATTTTCTCTAGTGCGCTCAGCACATCTTCTTTCCGGACCGTCATAGAAGCCTCCTGTAATCCCTGCACCTAAGTTGGGGCTTTTTCATCAAGCTGCAACCCGAAACTTCTATGCCAAACATTCAATCCGACCCATGCATTTGCTGCATAGCGGCATTGAAAACTTCCGGGATTGTGCAGGTGCAGAATATCCCTATTTCTATTCCAGACAGCGCAATGAGAGCGCAAACATTAATTTCGAAAGGTAGTCAAAATGGCAGCCATCTCTGATATCCGCTACGAAGCAGGCTTTGCGGCACGCATGATCGAAACCGTTAAATCGCTGGCAGCGCGTTACGAGCAGCGCAAGGTTTACCGCAGCACCCTGAACGAACTGCAAAACCTCAGCGCCCGCGAATTGGCCGACATTGGCATCTCGCGCGCGATGGTTCGCAGCATCGCTTACGAAGCCGCTTACGGCCTGAAATAACCCATTCGTCAGCGCGCAATTCCTCCTCCCAAACGCGCGTTGACTTTGCGACAGCATACTCCTCCTCCCATGCTGTCGCTGAAACACCGGAATGCAGGCCTTCTCCTCCCTGACCTGCATATCGGAACCGGCGGCGGTGTTCCTCCTCCCTCACCGCCGCCCGAAAATTCGGATCAGTTGGGCCTCCTCCTCCCTGCCCGCTGAGACAATACGGTGATGACGCACTCCTCCTCCCAGCGTCGTCACCGGCGATACGGATGACCTACCTCCTCCCGGGTTGTCCAAAAGAAAAGGCGTCCCATTGGGACGCCTTTTTCATTTTGACAGCCTTTAGTTCATACGTCGCCGCCTGCGCCTCTTCGGAATGGAACCACTCCAGCCACATGCCTGAAGATACCCTCGAAACGCCTCAGCCGAAGGGGTCATTTCCTCATCGGGCAAGTCCTGCAACACCCGCATAGCTTCACTTCTAGTGGACACGCCGTCGGGCAATCCAAGCACCCACTGTAAGAATCCCGACTTTGCGGCCGCATCGGTCAACTCGGCATCTCGCTGCAATGCATTGAAAATCTGTTTTCCTTCCATCCAAAGCCCCTCGCTTGGTGGCGATGAAAAGAATCGGTTAGCGGTTCGGTCAGAGCCGCGCCCGACCCCGCCCACCGCAGGTTGACACATCACCAAGGCTGGTTTCCGGGCTCGGGGCGGGTGGCCAATGGCCTAAGACGACGCCTTCCCGACCCATCCGGTCAGTGGCTTGTCGCCTTATCCCACCCTCACCGTTGCGGGGGCAGCGCCGGAGTCGCACCGGCTTCCCAATTCTCCCTAAAAGGGCACCTTGGTGTAAGCAGTGTTACCCTAAGCGAGCATTCTCTCTAGCCTAAAAACGACTTCATCTTACCCGAAATACTCCGGGGTGAATGCCGAAGGCAGAGGGGCAGCGCCCCTCCGGTTCAAAACGGGATATCATCCGCACCCATGATGAACTTCGCCACCACTTTCTTGGTGCCCGCCTTATCAAACGCAATCTCCAGCTTATCGCCCTCGATCGCCACCACTGCGCCATAACCGAACTTCTGGTGAAAAACGCGGTCTCCAAGGCCGTAGGCACTGACCGCTTCCAGATCAATCACCGTATTACGCGATTCCCTAGGCTGACTGACGGGGCGATTCCCCGCCCGCTCTTGCATCCGCCGCCATCCGGGTGAGTTATAGGCATCCGCAGACGCCGCCCGCGTTTCGATCCCCGATTGCGCCGCAGCACCGTATCCCCCGCCATATAGACCCGGGGGCGTCAGCACCTCGACATGTTCTTCTGGCAGCTCGTCAATGAACCGCGATGGCATGCTCGACTGCCACTGCCCGAACACTCGCCGGTTGCCCGCAAAGGAAATCGTGCACAGTTCCTCGGCCCGCGTGATGCCCACATAGGCCAACCGCCGCTCTTCCTCGAGCCCTTTCATCCCGCTTTCGTCCATGCTGCGCTGCGAGGGGAACAAGCCATCTTCCCACCCCGGCAGAAAGACGCAGGGAAACTCCAGCCCCTTGGCGGCATGCAGCGTCATGATACTGACTTTCGCGCCACCATCGTCGCTTTCGTTATCCATGATCAGACTGACGTGCTCCAAAAACCCTTGCAGGTTCTCGAAACTTTCCAACGCTTTCACCAGTTCTTTCAGGTTCTCAAGCCGCCCCGGAGCCTCGGGCGTTTTGTCGTTCTGCCACATCGCGGTATAACCGCTTTCGTCAAGGATGATCTCGGCCAGCTCCATGTGAGACACATCCGCGTCACCCGTCATCCGGCCCCAGCGTTCGATACTGTCCACCAGATGGCGCAGCTGACCAGCCCCTTTGCCGGTCAACCCGTTTTCTTCCAGAAGCATCCGTGCGCCCTGCACCAAAGAAACCCCGTTCTGGCGCGACATTACTTGGATTTTCTGCTGCGCCTTGTCGCCCAAGCCGCGCTTTGGCGTGTTTACAATCCGCTCGAACGCCAGATCATCCTCGGGGGATACCACCAGCCGGAAATAGGCCATGGCATCGCGGATCTCCATCCGTTCATAGAACCGAGGTCCGCCGATTACCCGATACGGCAGACCGATGGTCAGGAACCTGTCCTCAAACGCACGCATCTGATGTGAGGCACGCACAAGGATCGCCATTTCATCCAAAGAATACCCACGCAAACCGCGTGTTCCGCGTTGCACAGACTCGATTTCCTCACCCACCCAGCGGGCTTCTTCATCTCCATCCCAATGGCCGATCAGGCGGACCTTCTCGCCCTCTTCGGCCGCAGTCCACAACTCTTTACCCAAGCGACCGGCATTGCCGCGGATGACCCCGCTGGCCGCCGCCAGAATATGCGGGGTCGAGCGGTAATTCTGCTCAAGCCGGACCACGACAGCGCCCGGAAAATCCTTTTCGAACCGCAGGATATTGCCCACCTCGGCCCCGCGCCAGCCATAGATCGACTGGTCATCATCGCCGACGCAGCAGATATTCTTGTGACCACCCGCCAACAGCCGCAGCCACAGATACTGCGCCACGTTGGTGTCCTGATACTCGTCCACAAGGA
>CAYVRN010000085.1:0-10121 GCA_964453855.1 uncultured Rhodobacterales bacterium | reverse complement strand
CGGGCGATTGCGGCCATGATGGTCAGAACGCGCGCGTCTGGTTCGGTGTCCGCCAAATCGCCCATCGCGCGACGGGCTTCAGGAAAATCCTCGGCAGCGATCAGCAATTCGGCCTTCAGCATCCGGCTTTCGGGATGGTCCGGTTGTTTGTCGATCAGCTTTTGAAAGCGTTTCACCCGCTCTTGTGGCGTTTCATCCGGTGCGATCCGCGCAAACGCTGCAGCCAGATCGGGGTGGGGGTGGACACTCCAAGCTTTCAACAAAAGACGCGCCGCTTTTTTCGGTGCACCGGCCTCGATCTGCGCGTCGGCAGCCATGGCGGCAGCAGGCACCAGATCGGGCGACAGGCGGTTGGCTTCGATCGCGGCTTCTCGCGCCTCCATCGAGCTGCCTTCGTCAAGCACGCCTTTTGCTTCGGACACCGCCAGAACCGCTTCGCGGCGCTTGTGGACATCGCGGGGCAAGGTTCCGGACTTTAGCTTTGCGTTCAGGGTCTTGCGAGCACCGGCCCAGTCTTCTTTTTCGGCCTGAAGGCGCAGCAGAACGTCTTGCGTGTCTTCGTGCTTTGGCTTTAGCTCGAACGCCTTTTCCGCCAGCTTTAATGCGGTGTCGTGATCCCCAGCACTCAGCTTTTGCTTCATGATCCCACGGACGCCGACAAAGCGGGTTTTTTCATCGGTCAGCAAACGCTTATAGACCTCTTCCGCCTTTTTGCTATCACCGGCCATCTCGGCCCCTTGCGCAAGAAGCAGATTGGTCAACTCGGGCTTGCCCAGATACTTTTCCGCCCGCGCAGCCTTGGCCATCGCCTCGCGACCGTCACCGCTGGCAAGGGCCATCATGCCCTCGGAAAGCGCCTGAAAACCGCGGCGTTCGCGGTTGCGGTCGAAATAGCGCGAAATCGCGGTTTCATCGCCGTTGATGAATTTCAGAACGGCAATCAAAAGACCCAATAGTTTGAAAATCAGCCAGATCGCCGCAACGATCAGCACGGCAGCGATCACTGACTGCAAAGCGCCCAGATTGAACTCTAGCCCCGCGACGGTCAGTTGCAGGCCAGCCTCGACCTCAAGCAGCCAGTCGGCGCCCAGGGCGGCGGCCGCGACCAGCGTGACGAATAGAATGATCTTGATCATCGACCACAGCATAGCGACCCCCTTAGTTCCCGTTTAAATCTTGTTTCAAGGCAGACAAAGCATCCAGCGCCTGCGCCCTTCGGGTCGCCATTGCGATCCAGTCGGTCATTTCCGCCTGACCTTCAGCCGGCAAAGCATCAAGTTCCGCAAATGCGGACGTCAGATCGCCCGCTTTCAGTGCAGCCTCGACCCGTGATAGAACCGCATCGGCATCATCTCCATCCTTGGGCGCAACCGAACGCACGCCCAGTTGGTCTTGGAGAAAGGCGACCACACCGCCCTGACCACCTTGGTCAGCGGTTTTCTGGCGTACAGCGCGCAGGGCCGCGCGGGCGGCTTCGGGATAGGCTTCGATCAAGGCGGCTTGTGTCGGCACACCCTCAGCCGCTTGCGCTTTCAAAGCCTGCGGAACGCTTGCACCCTCGGCCTCTAGCGCCGCCACGGTTTCGGTAAACGGTGCGCCGCTGTTCACGGCAACTGTCACGTCGGTTATCAGCGCCGCGCCTTGTGATTTCAACGCCTCTTGCCGTGCGGCTGCCTCCATCGCGCGCGCGTCGGCAGCCATCTGTTCGATGTCGGCACGGTGGGCGGAGACGGCTTCTTGAAGTTTGGCAAGCTCGGCCTCGTACGCGGCAACGGCCTGATCCGAGGCAAGCTCTTGCAAAGGACGCGACTCAAGCGCGTCGATCCGTTCGGACAATTGGCCCGTGATTTCAAACAGCGACCGCACCTGCGTTTTCAGGTTTTCCACATCGCCACTCAAATCCGCATCCAACGTGTCAGCGATAGCGGCCAATTCCTTGCGCAGCCCGCTTTGATCCGTCAGGCCTTCAATGCGCTCAAGCTCGTAAGCGATGTTTCCAACCTCGACCTCGATCAATGCGCGCGTTTCCAGAGCGTAGGCAGAGGGTTGCGACCCACCCGTTACCCCAAGCGCAACAGCGGCCCCAAAGCCTAGCGCGGCAGCGACGGCCCCGCCAATAACCATCGGAATGACCGACGATTTCTGCTGCGCTGGCAGCTGCACTTCTGACGGATCGGTCAGGACTTCGGCCTGATCAGATTCTTGAACCTCTTCTGCTGCTTCATCAGACGGCTGATCCTCATCTGCCTCGACGTCGGATTCCACATCTTCGGCATGCAGCTCTTCGACTACCTCGGCGTCCTCGATCTGTTGATCTTCGGTTGCGTTGTCCTGATCCTGATCTTTTTCCTTATCGGACAATAACTTGTTCCTTCTGCCGAATATATTGCAGCCTATACCATAAACTTATGTATCCACCGTCCGCGCCTCAAGTCTGCTTCGATGCGGCCAATAGGCCAGCAATCGCATCCAGCATCCCTTGGGCATCAGGTGTGTCTGCCACTATCATCCTGCGCCGCAGCATATCGTCAAGCGGTTCTGCCGCGTTTGGGCTGATAACCGCCACCCAAGGTGCAGCGGCTGTGGGTAGGGCGTTGTAGAACAACTTTGCGCTTCGGGGTGAAAACAGAGGGGCGATAACAGGTCGGCCGCCCTTTAGAAGTTTTGCAGCGGCGTCTGACATGGGCTCCGAAACCTGTCGATATGCGACGCATTCGTCTGTCGGAATCCCTGCTTCGGTTAACCGCTCGGCAATCCGCCCGCGCCCGTGCTCGCCGCGAATATGCAAAAGCGGACCTTTATGGGTTTGATCTAGGATCGCCGCGATGACCGCCTCGGCGTCACCGCCGCAGTCCATAGCCCGATACCCCGCCGCCGTAGCCGCCCCCGTTGTCTGCGGTCCGACACAAAAGGCGGGCAGACCCGCAAGTGAATCGACCCTAACACTGCCCAAAACCCCGTTTTGCGACGTGAATATCAGCCCATTAGGGGGTTCGTCAGGCATAGCAAACTCCACCCACTCAATCCGCTGTAAAGGAGAGATCACGATCTCGACCGCATCCCCAAAGCGGTCATCTACCCTGTCGGCGAACCGCTTGGACCCGTCTTTGGGTCTTGTCAGCAAAATGATAGGGCGGTCGCTCATGGGGCCTCGGGATTGTGAAAGCGTCCCTCTAGTGCTACCTGCGAAGGAACGATCTGACAATGCGGCACCCATGACCAAGCCCCTGACAATCTTAGGCATTGAAAGCAGTTGCGACGATACCGCTGCCGCGCTGGTGCGTGGTGTGCCGGGCGTGGCGCAGGTACTGTCATCCGTGGTGGCGGACCAAACCGAACTGCATGCCCCGTTCGGAGGCGTCGTTCCAGAAATCGCGGCCCGCGCCCACGCAGAGAAACTGGACCTTTGTGTGATCGAGGCTTTGAAGCAGGCAGACATGGGTCTAAGTGATATCGACGCCATCGCCGTAACCTCGGGGCCCGGCTTGATCGGCGGCGTGATCTCAGGCGTGATGTGCGCAAAAGGGCTGGCTGTGGGATCGGGCAAGCCCTTGTTGGGCGTGAACCATCTTGCCGGCCACGCTTTGACCCCGCGTTTAACCGATGGCATGGCTTTTCCCTACCTAATGCTTCTGGTGTCAGGCGGGCATTGCCAATTCCTATTGGTGCGCGGACATGACGATTTTACCCGTCTTGGCGGCACCATCGACGACGCCCCCGGCGAGGCATTCGATAAGGTTGCCCGTCTGCTGGCGCTACCCCAACCCGGCGGTCCATCGGTTGAGGCCGAGGCCAAGAACGGCGACCCCAAACGATTCCGCCTGCCGCGCCCCCTGCTGGATCGCCCCGGATGTGACATGAGCTTCTCGGGTCTGAAAACCGCAGTTCTGCGCACCCGCGATCAACTGATCGCCGAACATGGCGGCATTCCGCGTCAGGATCGCGCTGACATATGTGCCAGCTTCCAAGCCGCCGTTGGTGATGTGCTAGCAGAAAAAACCCGCCGCGCTTTGACGCTTTTGAAAAACGAAACCGATGGCCCCCTGAACCTCGCTGTCGCTGGAGGGGTGGCGGCAAATCAGTCTCTAAGACTGGGGCTTATGGCTGTTTGCGACGAGTTTCAGGCCAGCTTTTCTGCCCCTCCGTTGAAACTGTGTACCGATAACGCTGCCATGATCGCCTATGCAGGCATCGAAAAATTCGCGCGGGGTGAGCAGGATGACATGACCCTGAAAGCCCGCCCCCGTTGGCCACTGGATCAAACCAGCCCGTCACTGATTGGATCAGGAAAAAAGGGGGCCAAGGCATGAGCATCGCAGTCGTCGGCGCAGGAGCGTTTGGAACAGCCCTTGCCATCTCTCTGGCGCAAACGGGTCAGCGCGTGGTTTTGTGGGGACGTGATGCCGCGCAAATCAACACGATGCGGAAGACAAGGCAAAACGCTGCCTATCTGCCCGGCGTCACGTTGCCGGAAACACTTTCCGTGACTTCGGAATTGGCAGATTTGGCCGAAATAGAGACTGTTTTACTGTCGATCCCCACGCAGAAACTGGGCGCCTTTGCGCAGGATAATCAGGCTGCACTCAACGGCAAGAACCTTGTCGCCTGCTGCAAGGGGATTGATCTGGCAAAGCTGATCGGTCCAACCACAATTCTGCAACAGTCATGCTCCGATAGCACCGCTGCCATCCTGACCGGCCCCAGCTTTGCCGCCGACATTGCCCGCGGTTTGCCAACTGCGCTGACTTTGGCCTGCGCGGATGAGGGCGCGGGGGAAACCCTTCAACAGTCTCTAACAACGCCAAATTTGCGTATTTATCGAACAACCGACACCTTGGGCGCTGAGCTTGGCGGTGCGTTGAAAAACGTCATGGCCATCGCCTGTGGTGCTGTCATGGGTGCGAAACTGGGAGACAGCGCCCGCGCTGCCCTGATGACACGCGGCTATGCCGAAATGAAGCGCATGGCAGAAGCCCTTGGCGCCCACCACGAAACCTTGTCCGGCCTATCGGGTTTCGGTGATCTCGTGCTGACTTGCACTTCGGACCAGTCCAGAAACTACCGTTTTGGGCTTAGTTTGGGTCGATCCGAGCCGTTTGACCCAACTATCACCGTCGAAGGTGCAGCCACCGCCAAGGCCGCTAGCGCCCTTGCTACGAAACACAATATCGACATGCCCATCACCAAAGCCGTTGCCGCCCTTTCCACCGGCGACGTCTCGGTGCAGGATGTATTAAAAGCGCTACTCTCACGACCACTCAAAGAGGAATAACCATGTATTTCGCTGTGATCTGCAAAGACAAACCAAACTCGCTTGATCTGCGTCTGGCCAACCGCGACAACCACTTGGCCCATGCCGCCAATGCCACCATCTTGTTCGGCGGCCCGATGCTGGACGATGATGGCAACATGTGCGGCTCGCTATTGGTGATCGATGCAGAAGATAGGGCTGCGGTCGAAGACTTTGCAGCCAATGACCCTTACGCCAAGGCAGGATTGTTCGAAAGCGTCGAAATCACCGCCTGGAAAAAGGTTATGGGCTGATGCGCTATTGGCTGTTCAAATCCGAACCCTCGACCTGGAGCTGGGACAACCAGAAAGCCAAGGGTAGCGCGGGCGAAGAGTGGGACGGTGTGCGCAATTATCAGGCCCGTAATTTCATGCGGGACATGAAAATTGGCGATCGCGGGTTTTTCTATCATTCCCAGAAAGAAAAATCCGTGGTCGGCATAGTCGAAGTGATCGCCGAAGCGCACCAAGACAGCAAAACCGACGATCCACGTTGGGAATGTGTGGACATCAAAGCGCTGGCCGACGTGCCGAATCCGGTTAGTTTGGACGTAATTAAGCAGGATCAGAGACTGTCTGATATGGTTTTGGTAAAAAACTCGCGCTTATCGGTCCAGCCGGTCACAGATGATGAGTGGGCGGTCATCTGCGAATTGGGCAAAGTTTCCCTCTAGCCAAAAAAAGCATTCCTAATGCATGATTCCCCCATCCTAAAAGAGGGGGGAAACCATGGGATTTTTGTCAGTATTGGTCGCGGCTGCGGCTTCTTGGGTGTTTGGTGCGGTTTGGTACATGATGTTGTCCAAGCCATGGATCGCGGCGGCGGGTATCGAGTGTGACGAAAACGGCAAGCCGGTAAACGGATCAGCGACGCCGTTCATTCTGTCCGCGATTGCGATGATTTTAGTTGCTGGGATGATGCGCCATATCTTTGCGATGGCCGATATTACTGAAATGGGCAAAGCCATTGTTGCGGGTCTGGGCATCGGCGCATTTTTCATCACGCCCTGGACGATGATCAACAACGCCTATGCGGGCCGTCCCTATATGTTGACCGTGATCGACAGCGGTTATTCGATCATTGGCTGCGGCATCATCGGCGCAGTTTTGACGCTTCTGTAAACATAAAGGGGGTTCGCCGGTTCACGGCAGAACCCCCTTTCCCCGGCGCTCCCATCGCACCACACGGGACTGGATTGGTTCAGCCGTTCTGGCTGTGTTGCCTTGACCCTAGCCTGCAAGAACGGCTCGGGCAAATGCCAAGTATCCGGTATTTCACGCAAATTTTAGCGGTTTAGATATACTGACCTTCGCGACGAAAGTGTTTTACCAGCATGTAATAGACCACAGCACGATATTTGGCCGTTCCTTCGGCCTTGTAGGTGTCCAAAACATCGCGGATCGCAGCCATCAAATGCGGGCCGTCGTTTAACGCCAATTTGCGTACCAACAGGTTCTGCTTGATCGACATGAGTTCACAGTTTTCGGTATCAGCCACGACCGCCGCATGCGGATCATAAATCGCTGGGCCGCATCCGATGGCGACTTTCTCTAAGAGAGCCATATCCGGCTCCATCCGGCATTTCTCGATCAATTCGCGCGCATAGGTGGCGACCAGTTCTTGACTGCGTCCCATACTGCTGTCCTCTGATTTTGTGTTTCGGGCTGGAACAGTGACTAATTTGCGCAAAGAGCGGCGCGTTTCAACCCAGCCATGCATCACGTCGAGATTTTTCAGGGTGACTGAGTCCAAATGTCCTCAGTCGTCATCGCTGTCACGATCGTTATCGCCAAAACAGCCCTTTGTCTGGTTCGTGGGTTGGGAAAACCCTGATGGTAATCGGGTTGTTTCATCCATGCAGGCATCGTCGAGCATCGCGTTCTTCAGGTTCAGCGCCGCTGAAAGATCTGCCCCGCGCAAGTCTGTCCCTGCCAGCTCGACCCCTTTCATATCCGCGCCCTCAAAATCGCTACCGCGCAGATCGGCGCCATCCAGATCGGCCCAGCGCAGATTTGTGTCTTCGAAGTCCGAATTGCGAAAGCTGCCGTCTTCTAGATCGGCCCCTTGGAAATCCGATCCTTCGTATTCCATCCCGTTCAAGGAAAAATTCTTCAGTTCTGCCTCTGCGAAATTCCGGTTCTCGAGTGAGTCAACAAACAGCTCAAGCGCGCCAAGTTCGTTCAGAAACAAAAGGACACGACCTGCGCGATCGCCGTCGACCAAAGACAGGATCGTCGCGGTATGCGCCCGCCCGACAACCACGGCGGTTTGCGTCATGCCTGCATCTGACAAAGCTAGATTGCTGATGCGGTCATAATACTGCTGCAACGCAACCTCTTGCTGGCGTTGGGATTCGACCCGCGCCTGAGACGCGCTGATCAGAAAAGTGCCGAAGCCCACCATGGACGGCACAAGAAGCAGCGCAATCCAGTCCCATGCGGTTTTGCCCCGCACCCCTGACCACGCGGGCTTTCGCATAGCCAAATACGCACTTAGCGCAATTAGCGCCGCCAAAGCAGCCAACATCACAGGATTTTCCATCGCGTTTCTCCCTTACGGCATAAGCTGCCACAACTTTCGGGAACCGCAAAGAAAAAGACCCGGCGATTGCCGGGTCTTTTGGATTTTCGTCTGTCTCGCCGATCAGTAGCGATAATGCTCTGGCTTGAACGGCCCTTCTTGGGTCACGCCGATATAGTCGGCCTGATCCTTCGACAGGGTCGACAGCTTCACGCCGATCCGGTCCAGATGCAGGCGCGCGACTTTTTCGTCCAGATGCTTGGGCAGGATGTACACTTCGTTGTTGTAGTTCGCACCGTTCTGCCACAGTTCCATCTGCGCCAGAACCTGGTTGGTAAACGACGCTGACATCACGAAGGACGGATGGCCAGTGGCGTTGCCAAGGTTCAGCAGACGACCTTCGGACAGCAGGATCAAGCGATTGCCGTTCGGCATCTCGATCATGTCCACCTGCTCTTTGATGTTGGTCCACTTGTGGTTCTTCAGGCTGGCAACCTGAATTTCATTGTCGAAGTGGCCGATGTTGCCGACGATCGCCATGTCCTTCATCTCGCGCATGTGCTCGATGCGGATGACGTCTTTGTTGCCGGTGGTGGTGACAAAGATATCAGCCGTCGCAACCGCGTCTTCCAGCGTGGTCACCTCGAACCCGTCCATCGCCGCCTGAAGCGCGCAGATCGGGTCGATCTCGGTGACTTTCACGCGGGCACCCGCGCCGCGCAAACTGGCTGCCGAGCCTTTGCCCACGTCGCCGTAACCACAAACGACGGCCACTTTACCAGCCATCATGGTGTCGGTGGCGCGGCGAATGCCGTCAACCAGAGACTCTTTACAGCCGTACTTGTTGTCGAACTTCGACTTGGTGACGCTGTCATTCACGTTGATCGCAGGGAACGGCAACTGACCCGCACGCACCAGTTGGTACAGACGGTTCACACCGGTGGTGGTTTCTTCCGAAACGCCTTTGATGGCGTCGCGGGTTTTGGTGAACCAGCCTGGGCTTGCCGCCATACGCTTGGCGATCTGCGCCTTGATCACCTCTTCTTCTTCCGAGGTCGGAACTGGGATGATGTCTTCGCCTGCTTCAGCGCGGGCACCCAGCAGAACGTACAATGTCGCGTCGCCGCCATCATCAAGGATCATGTTCGGGCCATCGGCAAACATGAAGGATTTGTCCAGATAATCCCAATGCTCTTCCAGCGACTGACCTTTGATCGCGAACACCGGAATGTCCGCTGCCGCTATCGCGGCTGCCGCATGATCCTGGGTCGAGAAAATGTTACACGACGCCCAGCGTACATCCGCACCCAGCGCCACCAGAGTTTCAATCAGTACGCCGGTCTGGATCGTCATGTGCAGCGACCCAACAATGCGCGCACCAGCCAAAGGCTTGCTGTCGCCATATTCGGCACGCAGCGCCATCAGACCCGGCATTTCGGTTTCAGCAATATCCAGCTCTTTGCGGCCGAAATCCGCAAGGGCGATATCTTTTACAATATAGTCAGTGGCCATTCGTTCAGGCTCCGTACAAGAAATATCATCCAGCGGCAGATAGCACTCTAATTTCAGATCGACAACTCAACCTATACGTATGAGTTGATTTACACCTGTAACCGAATCTCATAAACAAAACAAAACAGGAACAAATGCCCATGCCGACCCCGCCCCGCGCTTGGCAGCGTATGCTGTCCGGCCGCCGACTTGACCTACTGGACCCGACCCCCGTGGATATCGAGATCGAAGATATCGCCCACGGGCTGGCCTTTGTTGCGCGTTGGAACGGGCAAACCAAAGGCGACTTTCCCTATTCTGTGGCCGAACATTCTTTGCTGGTCGAAACTTTGTTCACCCGAATGAACCCTAAGGCACCGGTAAAGTGGCAGTTGGCTGCTCTACTTCATGACGCACCTGAATATGTTATCGGCGACATGATTTCACCTGTGAAAGCTGCTGTCGGCCCAGACTACGAAGCGCTCGATAAGCGCCTATCTGCCGCCATCCATATTCGCTTTGGCCTGCCCCATGCAGTCCCTCAGACTGTGAAAAGACAGATCAAAAAAGCCGACCGGATCTCGGCCTGGATGGAAGCCACCCAAATCGCAGGGTTTGATGAGATGGAAGCGGATAAGTTCTTTGGTAAACCCGATCCGAAGTTAATTGAGGGCTTGGACATTCACCTGCGCCCACCCGTTGAGGTGCGAAAAGACTACACCCAGCGCCACGCCGAACTTCTTGCGCAGCTCTAATCAGCTTTCTTTTGTCCTGAAATATCCCGGGGGAGTCGCCAACGGCGACGGGGGCAGCGCCCCCT
>CAYVRN010000084.1:0-10693 GCA_964453855.1 uncultured Rhodobacterales bacterium | reverse complement strand
GATCCGGCCTTTGAACATTTTACGGAATTTAGTACGCTTTGGTTGAAGCATCTCTCATGTCCTCCTTAGCGACGACCGCCAGCGGCACCACGTGGGGCCGGGCCGTCTTGGACTTCCTGCATGCGACGATCACGTGCCTGCGGGTCGTGCTCCATGATCTCGCCTTTGAAGATCCAGACCTTGATACCGATGATACCATAGGCAGTCAGAGCTTCAACTTGGGCGTGGTCAATGTCAGCGCGCAGGGTGTGCAAAGGCACACGACCTTCACGATACCATTCAGTACGTGCAATCTCGGCACCGCCAAGGCGGCCTGCGACGTTTACACGGATCCCTTCGGCACCCATGCGCATTGCGTTCTGTACGGCACGCTTCATAGCGCGACGGAATGAAACACGGCGTTCCAGCTGCTGAGCGATCGATTCACCGACAAGCTGAGCGTCAAGCTCTGGCTTGCGGACTTCAACGATGTTCAGGTGCAGTTCGCTGGCAGTCATCGCAGCAAGTTTCTTGCGCAGAGTTTCGATGTCTGCACCTTTCTTACCGATGATCACGCCCGGACGTGCAGTGTGGATCGTTACGCGGCACTTCTTGTGCGGACGTTCGATGATCACACGGGCAACACCCGCTTGCTTGCATTCTTCTTTGATGAACTCGCGCAGCTTCAGGTCTTCCAGAAGAAGATCACCGTAGTCTTTGCTGTCCGCGTACCAACGGCTGTCCCAGGTGCGGTTGACCTGAACGCGCATACCGATCGGGTTTGTTTTGTTACCCATTATGCTTGCTCCTCAACTTGGCGCACCTTGATGGTGAGTTCCGAAAACGGCTTCATGATGCGGCCGAAACGACCACGTGCACGAGGGCGTCCACGCTTCATGACCATGTTCTTACCGACATAGGCTTCCGCCACGATCAGTTCATCCACGTCAAGATTGTGGTTGTTCTCGGCGTTGGCGATGGCCGACTGAAGGCACTTCTTCACATCGTCAGCGATCCGCTTTTTCGAGAAGGTCAGATCGGTCAGAGCGCGATCAACCTTTTTGCCACGGATCATCGCGGCCACCAGGTTCAGTTTCTGCGGGCTTGTACGAAGCATGCGGACTTTCGCCATTGCTTCGTTGTCGGCCACGCGGCGGGGATTTTTATCCTTGCTCATGGCTTACTTCCGCTTCGCTTTTTTGTCAGCGGCGTGGCCATAATAGGTACGAGTTGGCGAATATTCACCAAACTTCTGACCGATCATGTCTTCCGTGACGTTGACAGGAACATGCTTCTGACCGTTGTAGACGCCGAAAGTCAGACCCACAAATTGGGGCAGAATTGTCGAGCGACGCGACCAGATTTTAATAACATCGTTAAGACGACCCGATTCACGGGCTGCTTCGGCTTTCTTAAGCACGTAAGCATCCACAAAGGGGCCTTTCCATACAGAGCGAGCCATAGATTACCGCCCCTTCTTCTTGGCGTGACGCGAGCGAATGATAAGCTTTTGCGACGCTTTGTTTTTGTTGCGGGTACGTGCACCTTTGGTCGGCTTACCCCAAGGAGTAACCGGGTGACGACCACCAGAAGTCCGGCCTTCACCACCACCATGTGGGTGATCGATCGGGTTCATAACGACACCACGAACGCTTGGACGGATGCCTTTGTGACGCATACGACCAGCTTTACCGTAGTTCTGGTTGCTATTGTCGGGGTTCGACACGGCACCAACAGTGGCCATGCATTCCTGACGCACTAGGCGAAGCTCGCCCGAGCTCAGGCGGATCTGCGCATAGCCGCCGTCACGACCAACGAACTGAGCATAAGTACCAGCCGCACGAGCGATCTGACCGCCCTTGCCTGCTTTCAGCTCGATGTTGTGAACGATGGTACCGATCGGCATGCCCGAGAACGGCATCGCGTTACCAGGCTTAATGTCGGCTTTGGCCGAAGCGACAACGGTGTCGCCCACTGCCAGACGCTGAGGTGCCAGGATGTAGGCCTGCTCGCCGTCTTCGTATTTGATCAGAGCGATGAACGCTGTGCGGTTCGGGTCATATTCGATCCGTTCAACCGTTGCAGCTACATCAAATTTGTTACGCTTGAAATCGACGATGCGATAAAGACGCTTTGCGCCACCGCCTTTGCGGCGCATCGTGATCCGTCCGGTGTTGTTCCGGCCGCCATTCTTTGTCAAACCCTCGGTGAGAGACTTGACAGGACGACCTTTCCAAAGCTCCGAACGGTCGATCAGTACCAGCCCACGCTGGCCTGGCGTCGTCGGTTTATACGACTTTAGTGCCATGCTTTCTGTCTTCCGTTTGCTTGGCGGACCCCCAAAGGGACCCTGATGTGAAGGGCCCTGAAGGACAGGTCCCCGAATAAAATCAAGTGGCCCCGAACGAATCCGAGGCCACAAGACCCGCGCGATATAGCGGGGATGGGATAGGGTGGCAAGGGGATTATAAACTTTGATCTTTGCGACGAACTGCAAAGGAGAAATAATGAGTACCGTTCAATCGACGATGAGTTCAGCAGAAGCTTCCAGATCATGATCAGACAACAATTCATCCATGATAGAGGCCAGCAACTCTGCGCGCGACCCCACACCGGCTTTGTGGTAAACATTGTGTAAATGCACGTTAACCGTTGTTTCCTTGGTGTTGCGGTGCTCGGCTATCGACTGCACAGCCAATCCCCTAATGGCAAGCAAAGCGATGTCCTTCTCACTTTTCGTCAATCCCCATTCATCAAACTTTTCAACAATGATGCGGTCAAAACCAGCCTGAATTGCATTTGAAACCTTTTGCTGATGATCCGTGAATTTTCGAAGGTTCAAATAAGAGATCACAGCCATGACAGTGGCAAGGATCATCGTAAACACAGCGATAATCTCGATACCGAAATGAAGAACCTCTGCGAAGCTCAACCCGCTACCGCTTGAAAGTGCCAACGTCAATTCGACCGAAACATCAATTCCAATCGTCAAGCAACAAAAGAAAAACAAAGCGACGATAAAAGGGCTGCGCTCGATTGACCCTGCCGATTTACGACGAATTTCTGGCGCGCTCAGCTCCATGAGAACTTTACCCCCTAAATTGAAATTTAGATTCCGCTCTTAAACCTAAACAGAAATATCGATTTCCTCCAAACTCAAAGCCCCCCCTCAATAAACGCTTTGTATTTCAACTCCGAAGTTAAACACTAAGGCTCGGAAGAAAGTTTATGGAGGGGTTTATGTTGAAAACAACAATGATTGCGGCATTTGTGACGGTAATAGGGGCGGCAAACCCTTTGCTCGCCGATGAGGACGGCAAGGACTATCAGCACAGCGAGGAAGCACAAGAATTCATCCACGGTGCACCCGCAGTTGCGTCTGAAGCCTGGCTGTTGGCAGCAGGCGGGCGCATCTACGACAAATGGTGGCTGGCTCTGGATCGCGACGAACCCGAGGGGACCAACCCGGCATATCCAACCGACGTGAACGAAAAGCAGTCCGGCTCTGGCACATGGCGTTGTAAAGAATGCCACGGCTGGGATTATCGCGGCGCTGAAGGTGTGTACCAACAAGGAAGCCACTATACCGGCATCCCCGGCATCGACGGTTCAGTTGGCAAACCGGTTGAATACATCGCCCGTATGTTGCGTGATGAAAATCACCCCTACACAACCGACATGATCACTGACGAAGAAATGCTGCGCGTTGCGGCCTTTGTCAGCCGCGGACAGGTTGACATGCGCACTTTCATGAATCCTGAAACACGGGAAATGCTGGATGATGTGGCCGATACCGACCGTGGTCGTGATATTTTCCAGACCACATGTGCAGCGTGCCATGGTTTCGACGGTGCGGCGATGGACTGGGGTGGCGATACGCCCGCGTATATTGGCACAGAAGCATCCGAACTGCCGGACGAGGTATTCAACAAGATCTATAATGCTCATCCAGGCGTAGCGATGATCAACCTTCGTGCGTTCTCGTTACAGGATGCCGTAAATGTGTTGGCCTATTCTGCAACGCTTCCGGTGGATTGATAAAAGCAGATCATTAAGCCGATACCCCGCCCCAACCGGGCGGGGATATTTCTTTCCAATGCCGGTCGCATTGGCCATTCGCGCTTGTGAACCGTCAAAGCTATCGCTGAAAAGTACCTTTTATGCTATCCTTCCTTTTAAAAGGGAGGAAGCAATGAAAATACTCAAGCAAGTTTTGACCTCTGCATTGTTGGCTTTGTCGACGCAATTGACCCACGCCGCAACGCTTGGCGATGATGGTCTCCACATCCAACCCTTCTTCGCCGACACATTTTTAGAACTAGGCGAGGACCTGGCCGAGGCAACCGCAGACGGCAAGGATTTGATGATCATTTGGGAACAATATGGTTGCCCCTATTGCCGCGAAATGCACGAGGTAAACTTCGAGCGCGACGACATCCCTGCTTATATCGAAGAACACTTCATGGTGATCCAGCTGAACATGTGGGGTGCGCGTGAGGTCACTGATTTCGACGGCGAAGCGATGGAGGAACGCGATCTGGCGCGCAAGTGGTTCGTCAACTTCACGCCGACCACAATGTTCTTCGTGCAGGATGATTCCGATACCCCACCTCAGGACATGCGCGAGGCGATGGTCTTTATGCTTCCCGGCTATTTCAAGCCGTTCCACCATATGTCCTCGCTCGAATATGTGGCAACGGACGGGTATAAGGACCAACCGAACTTTCAGCGCTGGCTACAAGCCAAGGCCGATCACATGCGGGAACAGGGTCAGGACGTGACGATCTGGGAGTGACCCTGCCCTAAACCTTTTTGACGAACTCGGACTTCAGCCCCATCTTGCCAATCCCGGGGATCTTACAGTCAATGTCATGATCTCCACCTACCAACCGGATGCCGCGCACCTTGGTGCCGACTTTCACGGTGGTCGAGGTACCCTTGACCTTAAGGTCTTTGATCACCGTCACTGTATCCCCGTCGACCAGCAAGTTACCGACACTGTCGCGGATTTCAGGGGTGTCAGTTGCGGCCTCGCCTGCCGTCCATTCATGCCCGCATTCGGGGCAAACCAGAAGGGCGTCCATTTCGTAGGTAAAGGCCGAAGCACAGGCGGGGCATGGGGGGAGTGTGTCTATCATGAACGGGCTATAGCGGGTGATTTCAGCGTTGTCATCCCGAGAACGACTCGGTCGACACCGTAGGATGGGGTTACAACCCATCTTTGGCACAAGCCGGGAGTGTACTGGGGTACAACCCCATCCTACGCGCCTTGCCGTTACAATCCGCGATCACTTTTTGTCGCGGGCTGCTTTTTCCTCTTTCGTCAGGGTTTGGTTCCAAACGTTCTTACTTAGACCAAGCTCGGGCCGCGGAGGTTTGGTTTTACCTTGAGTGACCTTACCGCCTTTGTTCAGGAACTCCTGAATAAGCGCATCATCGGTGGTTTCTTTGGGAACATGTTTCATGCGTCAACGCTAACGGGTGTGACGGAGATTGCAATGGGCAGGGTGCAATGGGATACACCCCGATGAGCGGCAGCGCCGATCCGCGGGGTGGTATCGGTGGGTTATCGTTATGGCAGTTTATCTCGCAATAGCGTCGGACGGTGGAGATTGGCGCGAGCTCGCAAAAGCTCCGCCTCAGGGGGGCGGGTTGGCGCTAGCGCGGCGGCCGCAGGACGTTGTTCGCGCATTAGTTGCTGAACTACTCAAATAATACTATTTCTAGTTATATTCCACCAAAAAGAGTTAAACATTATGTCATCGATATTGCTAAACTATAAAATCAAATTTGAAGGAAAAGATGCAGATCGACATCTGCTTGAAGCATACCCCACTGCCCACACTCTAGAGGGTCTGACATGGGCACTCGCTTTGACCTTGCACTTTGGGATAACCGGTCAAGTGCGCGGTCGAGGGGATTTATCAAAATCCGCCAAAATATTTATATCTCCTCCAAAACGAGGCAGCGTAATAAACGACCTGAATATTTTAGTTCAGCAGAATCCTTTCCTTGTCGCAACTGTTGGAGCTTACACTGTAAACACGGTTAGCCCGTATATAAATGGATTGCTAAAGTATGCATTTAATCATGCGTTGGGCATTGGTGGGGGATTTTCACACGGCGTTAAGAAAAAGCTTTCCAGCCTAAATCAAAATGATCTGGAGAAATTGGTGGAGAGAATTGAGCCTCCTTTGACACGCGCTCACACAGTTATTGGAAAAACTGCGGACACTGTAAGTTTCAAATCTAAAAGAACTGAAATTGCAAAATTGGATTTGTCGACAAAAGCGTATCTTGAAGCAAAGCGTACTGACGCCTTCGAAACCATTGATACAAATGTAACTTCGTTTAACGTCCTTACAGGCAACGGCCGCATGTATGATCCTGAATCTGGAGAAACTGCTGCGTTTAGCCTTAGTTCGAGCATTCAAGACGGCACAAAGAACACGCTTATTCTGAGTATGGATCAATTCGCTTCAAGCCGACAGGGAAACGTTCGAATTGTGGTACAGCGCGTTGAAACAATAGAACGTAGGTTAAAAAAGTTCATCGTTTCTTCAGCGCAGGAAATTCCCCGAGCAGATTGGATCGACGGAACCGATCCACTAAGAGCGCTTCGTTAAAAAAAACCCCCGCGCCTCTCAGCGCAGGGGTTCTTCTTTACCGTAGGATGGGTGCTCTGCACCCATCAAACCCAATCAAAGACCAGTGGTCACGTCGATTGTGTTGCCCTCTTCGAGGGTCACATAGGCTTTTTTCACGTCTTTACGCTTACCAAGGTTACCCCGGAAACGCTTGACCTTGCCTTTGGTGATGGTGGTGTTCACCGCCTTCACCTTCACACCAAAGAGAGCTTCTACAGCTTCTTTGATCTGTGGCTTGTTGCTGTCGATGGCGACCTCAAAGACAACCGCACCGTTTTCCGACGCCATGGTCGATTTCTCGGTGATGATCGGCTTACGGATCACATCGTAGTGTGCTGCGTTGGCGCTCATTTCAGACGTGCCTCCAATGCTTCGATACCCGCCTTGGTGATCACCAGAGTGTCACGCTTGAGGATATCATAGACGTTTGCGCCCATCGTCGGCAGGATGTCCAGACCGGTGATGTTGCGGGCGGCTTGTGCGAAGTTTTCGTTCACCTCTGCACCGTCGATGATCAGCGCGCGCTTCCAGCCCAGGTTTTTGATCTGCTTGGCCAGAGCCGAGGTTTTACCTTCGGACGCTGCGTCTTCGATGATGACCAGCTCGCCTGCTTTGGCTTTTGCCGACAGAGCGTGCTTGAGGCCCAGCTTGCGGAACTTCTTGGTCAGGTCGTGGCCGTGCGAACGGACAACCGGGCCTTTGTAGATACCACCACCACGGAAGATCGGCGCGTTACGGTCACCATGGCGTGCGCCACCGGTGCCTTTCTGGCGGTAGATCTTCTTGGTCGAGTACGAAGTTTCCGAGCGGGTTTTCACCTTGTGGGTGCCGGCTTGTGCGTTGTTACGCTGCCAACGGACCACACGGTGCAGGATGTCCGCACGTGGTTCCAGACCGAACAGGTCTTCGGACAGTTCAACGGAACCGGCATTGCCGCCGTCCAGTTTGATCACGTCAAGTTTCATGCTTCGCCTCCTTCTGCAGGCGCTTCAGCTGCTGCTTCTGCTGCTGCGGCCGCTTTCAGACCAGCCGGCAAAGGCAGATCCGCAGGGGCTGCTTTCTTGACTGCGTCTTTCACGGTGACCCAGCCACCTTTAGAGCCAGGAACGGCACCTTTGATGAACAACAGGCCACGATCGGCATCAGTTTTGACAACTTGCAGGTTCTGAGTGGTGACTTTCGCCGCACCCATGTGACCCGCCATTTTCTTGCCTTTGAAAACCTTACCAGGATCCTGACACTGACCAGTCGAACCGTGCGAACGGTGGCTGATCGAAACACCGTGCGATGCACGCAGACCGCCAAAGTTCCAGCGCTTCATGGCACCGGCAAAGCCTTTACCGATCGAGGTGCCCGATACGTCAACGTACTGGCCATCAAGATAGTGGTTTGCGGCAATCTCGGCACCAACCTCGATCAGGTTGTCTTCGGCAACGCGGAATTCCACGATTTTACGCTTCGGCTCAACTTTGGCAGCCGCAAAGTGGCCGCGCATCGCTTTCGAGGTGCGTTTTGCTTTTGCTGTACCGGCGCCCAACTGAACGGCAGTATAACCGTCTTTTTCGTTGGTCCGCTGAGCAACAACTTGCAGGTTGTCCAGTTGAAGAACGGTTACAGGAATCTGCTTACCGTCTTCCATGAAAAGTCGGGTCATGCCGACTTTTTTCGCGATTACTCCAGAGCGCATACTGGTTGCCCTCCTTATACTTTGATCTCGACGTCCACGCCGGCCGCGAGGTCGAGCTTCATCAGCGCGTCTACGGTCTGCGGGGTCGGATCAACGATGTCGAGCATACGCTTGTGCGTACGGATCTCGAACTGATCGCGGGATTTCTTGTTTACGTGAGGACCACGGAGAACCGTGAACTTCTCGATTTTGTTCGGCAGCGGGATCGGACCACGAACGGTGGCGCCGGTGCGCTTGGCAGTGTTAACGATTTCCTGAGTGCTGGCGTCCAGAACGCGGTAATCGAATGCCTTGAGCCGAATACGGATATTTTGGCTTTGCATTACTACAGCCTTTTTTCCTAGGCGTTGGAGTTGAGAGGAGGATCAGCGACCACCGCAAACCCTCGTCGAACTCAAACGGCGGGAATCACCCCGCCGAAATGTTCCGTTGAGAACTTGGGCCGTATAGAGGGGGATGGGGTGCGTGGCAAGGGGAATGTTGTTTGGTGCTGACCCAAAAGGTCTTCGCATTTCTACGCAAGGTTACGGCCCTTAAACCATCATCGAATGTCTCACGCGCTCTGCAATATGCAACCAGTCAGTCAGTTTTTGGGTATTGTTTTCACAAAGGTTCTCAAACCTTAGCAAGAATGGAAGCCCAAGTGTGCTAATTTGTGCTTCACTAGGTTTACGCCTTGATATTTCGGCCATGTCGTTTACCAGCATTTCCCGAATAGTTTCATTATGTTTGTCGATCAAAGGTACACAACACGCGCAAACTATATCTAGAACTGCCTGGCCGTACTTTTTGACTTCATCTTCGCTAGGGATATGTCCCTTGTGAATAACCTTGTTCCGCAATTCCGTCATCTTTGAAGGAAGCAGGGCTGGGATTGCACCCTCTTCGAGAGAGTAAGTTGAGATAAACGCCCCTAACTGCCTTTAAGACTGCGATTTTAATGTACGCCAATACTCGTCATAGTCATCTGATTTCAATCCACGTTCGTGTAAGATGACGCGTACATAAAATTCATAGAAACGTTCCAACGAACTCGCGAAGGCTGAAATAGCTTCTCTGAAATATCCATCCAAAATCGCCTGGATACCTAATTCAAAAAGCAATTCATGCCGTCGGCATTGAATTATCGTAAATGACTTATGACCATGTCCACATGTGAATTCTAATGCACCACTTTCAAGAGCATCACTTCGGTAAGATATCGGGACGGGCACTCCTGCTTCTTGAAAACAATGCATGCATTTCAGATGCAACCTCATGCAAAACTCCTAAATGCGCGATAATTAACAATGTAGCATCATCTGACCGCGAGCGGAAGCGAAGCACCCGCCAATGGTGGGGCGAAGAGGGACCGTCGCGCCAGTGGCGCGGCGAAAGCCCGATGAAGGGGCGCTGCCCGTGTGCAGCACGGGCACGAATGTAGGATGGGGTTATTTACCCCATCATTGAAACCGTATGGATTTGACGGGGTAGATACCCCCATCCTACGGACACCTGTCGTCGGGATCGCGCCTCTTACCGCCCCGCTTCGCGTTTCAAATCCGCATACATCCCCGTCACCACCGACTGGACATAATCCGCCAGATCACGGGCGCGGTCTTCGGTAAATCCGTCCGTCGGTATGGGGTCTCCGAAACGGACATAAGCCGTCCCCGGTCGGGCACGATATGATCCTAGCGGCATAATATGATGGCCACCGTAAAACGCCACCGGATAGATCGGCACCTCGGCACGAATGGCCAACAGGCTGGCGCCAACCTTGAAGCGTGTCACCTCATCCTTACCCGACAAGCGGCCCTCGCCGCCCCAACCCACACGGTCTCCGGCCTGAAGATACGGCACAATTTCCGCCATCAGACAATCAGTCCCCTCGCGGTTCCCGCGCGGCACCAGATGACCAGCCGCCTTCTGAAATGCGCGCCCCGCCAAGGGGATGCGGCCGTAGAGTTCGGCAGCTCCGAAGCGGTCGATATGGGGCAATACATCAGTACAAAAGGCCGCGACATCCACAAACGAGGACTCATTATGCGACACGACACATCCCGCACCGCGCGCCGGAGGTGTTCCGCTGGTCTCAATCGTGATCCGACATTTTTTTAGAAGCGGAATAAAGCTTTGCGCCATATAGCCGTGGGCTTCGTATTTGTCCGCCGAACGGTAGGCCATGCGATACGCCATGACGGGCGCCCCGAGGAACCATCGCGCAACAGCGCTTGCGCCGCGCCATGTTTCGATCAACGCCCCCATATGTCTCCGCCCGTTGTTTTTGTTTAAACGCTTATGCGGGGTTTCGAGACACGGGCCAAGTACATTCTTCACCTTGCGTAAAGTTTCCCGCCCACGCAAAAAGGCCCCGCTTGTTGGCGGGGCCTTTCTTTGT
>CAYVRN010000083.1:0-11253 GCA_964453855.1 uncultured Rhodobacterales bacterium | reverse complement strand
GATACTGCTTCCACACCGGCCCGGTCCAGGGCCATCTCACCCATTGCACCGCCAAGGATCACGAACTTTTGGTTCGTCTTGGCGAAGTCCTCGGCGACCTTGGCTGCTGCCACAGGATCTTCCGAGTAGGTCAGAACGGTCATGCCTGTCAGGTATTCGCTCATGCTTTCGCAAGGCTTTCCTTCCAGGGCGATTTTGGCGAGCCTGTTCTTGGCGACACGAACGGCAGAACCGTTATCGCTGGCTTTAGCGCGCAGCGACTGCATGTCAGCAACCGTGAGGCCTTCGTAATGTGCTACGACGACGACGCCAGAGCTTTCGAAGATCTGGCCGAGTTCCTCGACCACTTTCTCTTTCTGGGCTCTATCCACAGTTTCACTCCAATTTGGGAGGTTTGACCCTCCGGCTCAGTTCAGCCGGGCAAGGTTGCCCGACCAGTCGGGTCCTTACGGGTCCGCCAAAATTATGCCCCGGGGATCAGCATGAGCTTAGCCCGAAGAAATCTGGTTTATCCCGTCTCGGGCAGGAATTATGACCACAGGATCGTGGCCACCCACCGTCTCGGACGAATCGACTGGGCGGCCACATTCAAGTAACCGCCCAGACAAGGTGGCGTATAAGGTGCGGCTTCACGAATGTGAAGGATTATTTTTACCTTTTAATGAAATTGGCCCCCGTGACATCAGGTCAAGCTTATCCCAGCGGCGGACCCGTAAAGCGTAGATTAAAACGCGATGCTTCTTGATCAATCTGCGGCATATCAGCAGGAACCTGAAAGTTGCCTGCTGCCATAGCGTAGAAAAAACCTTCGAAGCCACCCGGTGTCAAAATAACAAGGTGTCTTGACGGTGTGTCCGAGACCACACGAAACGTGTGCTCTACACCACGAGGAATAAATGCCGTTTCCCCCGGACCACGCCGGAAGGTTTCGCCATCCAGCCAAAACTCGACCTCGCCGGACAGCACAACAAAGGCCTCGTCCTCGGCCTCGTGCACGTGTCGCGGCGGTCCGACGTTCGGTTGCGAGGTCGAATCCACTATCGACATGGCCCCGCCTGAATTCTCTTTGCGCAGAATTGTCTGATAGGTCGATCCTGCCCATTCCACTTCGCTGTCAACTTGATCAAACATGGTTTCCTCCTGAAATGATTGTTTGCAGGAAGATGTTAGCGCGGGCATATTTATTAATATAACTCAAAGAAAATATATTCGGTATAAATAAAATGAATATAAATCGCTACGATCTGAACCTTTTGAAAACCTTCCATGCCCTGTTGAACGAAGGGTCCACGATCAAGGCAGCTGAAAAGCTTGGATTATCCCAACCGGCAGTTTCCGCAGCCTTGGGGCGGCTGCGCCATGTCTTTAATGATCCCTTATTTATCCGCACCGGCCAGCGGCTTGAGCCTACCGCCGTCGCTGTTTCTTTGCGGCCGGAAATTGATCAGGTCATGGGAGCACTAAACGGTATCTTTCATCAAAGCGATTTGTTTGATCCCAAGCAGGCACAGGGTAATGTCTGGCTGTCAGGCTCGGATTTCTTTTCCGATCTGATGATGCCGCGATTGCTGGAAGAAATAAGGCTTGAGGCGCCTCAGTTGAAGATCATTTTGGTCGATCAGGTTTTTGCCTCGTCTTTGGAAGCCCTTGAGCGGGGACAGGTCGACATTGCTTTTTGGCCGGATATCAGATTGCCAAACTGGGCCCTAAGCAAACGGCTGCTGACAACCAGGTTTGAAATGATCGCCCGCAAGGGGCACCCGCGTTTGATCTCGGCAGGGATCGGCGACAAAGACCGTATTCCTCTGAACCTGCTTTGCGACCTGTCCCACATCCATTTTTCACCCGACGGAAAAACGCTGGATGATCTTGATTTGATACTTGCCAAACAGGTTCGAGAGCGTCGGATCGTTGCAACTCTGCCAACGTTTTCCGGTGTTGTTTCTGTCGTCCGAAACAGCGATCTGATCGGGATGCTATCTTCGCACCAGATAGACGCTTTTGGCGACACCCGCGATTTCACACGACATCCCCTACCGATTGATCGCCCCGATATTTCATTGGCAATGTTGTGGAACCGCAGGTCGGAAAAATCCCCTGTTCAGGCATGGGTGCGCGAAAAGATCGCTCGAATATTCCAAGAGATCGACGCCGTCCCAACCGCCTGATCCCGCTTTCCCCTTGCCGAAAATATCCGGCCATTGTTTAGATGCATCAGATCAGGGGAGCAGCAAGGCTATGAACAAACCCATCATCGTCATAGGCGCCGGAATGAACGGGATATCCGCAGCCATCTGGCTGCAACGCTCGGGGCATCAAGTGATCCTGATGGACAAAGGCAAGCCGGGGATGGGGGCGTCCTATGGCAATGCGGGACTTATCGCGCAATGGGCCGTGACACCGGTTACCACGTCCGGCCTTTGGAAAAGCATTCCCAACTATCTTCTGAACCCGAACGCGCCGTTTTTCCTGAAATGGGGGTATCTGCCCCGACTGGCCCCGTGGTTGGCGAAGTATCTGGCCAAGGCCAATGATAAGGACGCCCGCAAGATATCGGAAAACCTGCGCCCGATCCTGTGTGATGCGGTTGAGCAGCACAAATCACTGGCTCGCGAAACCGGCGTGGACAAGTGGATTGCCGATAGCAAATTCAGTTACGCCTACAAGTCCCACAAGGATTTCAAGGACGACGCCTTTTCGTGGGAGATGAAAGCGCTGGCGGGCTTTACCCCAGCGGTTCTAACCGGTGAAGCCGTCCGCGAAGAGGAACCGATCCTTGGCCCTGCGTTCCAGTGTCTGGCGGTGCTTGAAGGCCATGGTCATATCACCAACCCCGGCCAGTATATTCAGGAACTGACCGATTACTTTGTCGCCTCGGGCGGCAGGTTCATCGAAGCGGAAGTGCGCGATTTCAAGCGCGAAGCCGGACGCATTGTTGCGGTGGAAACTGCGGACGCCACAATCGACTGCAGCTATGCAGTTCTGACGGCCGGTATCTGGTCAAAAGACCTGATGGCCAAGCTAGGGTTGAAAGTTCCGATGGAAACGGAACGCGGTTATCACGTGATCTATGAAAACCCGTCCGAGATGCCCCGCAATCCGATGATGATCACAACGGGCAAATTCGGCGTTAATCCGATGGGGATGGGCTTGCGCTGCGCCGGAACGGTCGAGCTGGGCGACCATCACGCCGATCCCAGCAAACGCCCCCTGCACCTGATCCGTAAATATGCAGCCGAGGCGTTTCCAAACCTTACCTACTCGGGCACCCAAGAATGGATGGGCTTCCGCCCTTCAACACCCGATAGCCTACCGCTGATCGGAGAGATTGAGGGCTCTGGCATTTATCTGGGCTTCGGTCACCAGCATGTCGGCCTGACAGCTGGCCCTAAGACGGGGCGGTTGATCGCGCAAATGATCGACGGCAACCGACCGAATATCGACATGGACCCCTATGCGCCCGAGCGGTTCAGGATGTAGCCACCGCCGGAAAACCAGGGCCGATCACACAGCCTCAAGCACCGCGTTAGCAGTCCTGTCCTCACTAGAAGACCTGCCCTCACAGGTGATACGATGCTTGGCGCACAATTTGCCGATCAGCGAATAATCGTGTGGCGGGACGATCCCACCCATCGTGTCAAACTTTTTCCGAAATGGCTTGCCGCCGACATGGTGCAGAAGGATCGCATCGTCCGAAATCGTAACTGGAACCCGCATCGGCCGGAAATAGTTCTGCCTTAGAGTTACCGGAGCTATGCTATAGTAATGCTCGGCTGGTTGCGCGTGTACGGCCTCGTTGTTTTTAAGTAAAAAATAGGTCAAGGCATGGGGGCCAAACGTCATATATGGCAAATGCGCGCGTAAATGGGGCTCGAGGGTGATCGAGCCGTCGCTTGATTGCAACGCCAAGATTTCTTCTGACAATTGTCGCTTCCAAGGCCAATCAGAAGGGATCACCGGATGCGGCGAATTCACGAACTCCAACAAATCCAGAAGTGTTCTGGAATGGGGAGGAAGTCGCAAAATCGCGTTCCCCATGACACGGCCAGCTTTTGCGAAAACATACTCAAGATCATCAAGCTGTTTTAGGGCAACCACGTCGCAATCCACCCAGACCGCCCCTGTTTGGTAGATCATATTCAATCTGAACCGATCAGAAAACGGGGCGAGGCCCGATTGACTGTGGCTTTCTTTCAAAGCTGTCTCGGGCAAAATGTCTCTCGCATCCGCCAAGCGAACGCCGGTTGGGACATTCAAATACTCTTCATAGGAATAAAGCGTGACGTCATGGCCAACGTCCGCAAAGCTTTTCAGGCAAAGCCTTTCAAGATGAGTCAACGGCGCGCCGTTCCAGAAAGATGCGATCGAAGGTAATGCCATGGCTAATCTGCCCTTACTTGCGCGTTAAAGTCTTTAATAAATGCTGGGAAAGGCGACACTATCAAACAAAGGTCGCGGGTGCTCGGTCTTGGAAAGCACAAACAGAACACCCAAGGGTGCTGACAAAAATTCTGGTTCAAAACTGCCTGCCCGCAATTAGCTTTATTTTCTTTTTTTAAATTCTTAGGCGAAAGGTACAGATTTTGTCAAAATTTTATTAAGCCCACGGCGTTACCCCAAAATGCCCTGAACCACGGCATCTGGCCCTTTGCTGACGCTCATATATACTCCGGCATCTTGTAGTCTTTGAAGCCGCTCATCGGAACATCCATGTAGATCGTCATAGAGTGCCTGAAACTGGTCTTCGCAATCCTCGGCGTTCAAAGCGTCTGTCATCAGTTGATTTAACGAAGCGATATAGCCGCGGGAATTGAGCCGCCATTCTATTTTTCCTCGCCAGACGTCATATCTATCCCCGATATGATGTAGCAATGCCGCATTCGGTCCGGCTTGAATGATCCGTTCAGAAATATTGCGTCCCGAAATGCTTTCGGCCCAATGTTGCCGAAGGCGCAGGTCGCTGTTTCCACAGCGCACAAAGGCTTTTCCCGCCGCATGGCCGACAAGCCCTTTGCGTTTGGGGCCGAAAAATTTCAGGCTTTCGCCATAGACCGCTTGGGCCGTGGTCCGTGACATTGGAAGACGATAGTGGCTTTTCTCTCCGGTCGCCGATTTGGGCAACACAACCTCGGCTGTTTCCACGCGCACGACATCAATATCCTCGGGCTGACCCTCAAGAAACGCTTGGATGCTGACCGATGCGGTGTACATAAACTCGTCTGCGTCAACGTTCAAAAGCCAGTCAGCGGGGGCTTGGCGGTAGAGCCAGTTCAAAGCAGCGTTCTGCCGCTTCGTAAAGCGGATATCAGGCGTTAACCCAAGGTCTCGCCAGAACTTTGGTGTGCACCGAATGACCGAAACGTCTGGATGACGGTCCACCAGATTTGCTGTGGGATCATCGGGATTGTCAAAAAACAGGGTGATACCATGCGCGCCTTGACTAAAGTACCACGCAACGAACCTAAGGATTTCTGCTTCAGGCTCATTCACGATCGCGCCGACGTGCCATTTCATGTGGTGTGCCCCTGCCCCGTTATTTTTCTTTGATACGCACTATTCCGGCCGCCCCTCAAAACTGCAAAAGGTGCAATCCTTATACAATACAAAAAGGCGGCCCCGAAGGACCGCCTTTTCCGAGTTCTCGATGTCCGCCGAACTTACTCGGCGTTGGCGCTGTCGATGTTGACCGATACGCCCGGACCCATGGTCGAGCTAAGAGCGATCTTTTTGATGTATGCGCCTTTCGCACCCGCAGGCTTTGCTTTCGCAACAGCCGAAACGAATGCACGGACGTTTTCAGCCAGCTTGGCTTCGTCGAAAGAAGCTTTGCCGATACCAGCGTGGATCACACCGGCTTTTTCGACTTTGAACTGAACTTCGCCGCCTTTTGCGTTTTTAACCGCGTCGCCAACTTCCATGGTCACAGTCCCAACGCGCGGGTTCGGCATCAGGTTGCGTGGGCCAAGGATTTTACCCAGACGACCAACGATCGGCATCATGTCCGGGGTCGCAATGCAGCGATCGAATTCGATCTTGCCGCTCTGGATGGTTTCCATCAGATCCTCTGCGCCAACGATGTCTGCGCCAGCTGCGGTTGCTTCATCAGCTTTCGGGCCGCGTGCGAACACAGCAACGCGAACGGTTTTGCCGGTGCCGTTTGGCAGGCCAACAACGCCGCGAACCATCTGGTCTGCGTGACGAGGGTCAACGCCCAGGTTCATTGCAATTTCAAGGGTTTCGTCAAATTTTGCCGATGCGTTGGCTTTGACCAGCGCAACAGCTTCTTCAACGGTGACGTCCGATTTGCCAGCAAAGGCTTCACGGGCTGCGGCGGTGCGTTTTCCGGTTTTTGCCATCTTACTTCACCTCAATGCCCATAGAGCGCGCCGAACCAAGGATAATCTGCATTGCAGCTTCCACGTCGTTCGCGTTCAGGTCTTTCATTTTCGCTTCGGCGATTTCTTTCACCTGAGCGGCAGTCACGGTACCTGCGGTCTCACGACCTGGCAGTTTCGCGCCTGATTTCAACTTTGCAGCTTTCTTCAGGAAGTACGACGCAGGAGGCGTCTTGATGTCCATGGTGAAGGACTTGTCCTGATAGTAAGTGATTACAGTCGGGCAAGGTGCACCGGGATCCATGTCCTGCGTCTTTGCGTTGAACGCTTTGCAGAATTCCATGATGTTGATGCCGCGCTGACCCAGAGCCGGGCCAACCGGCGGGCTTGGGTTTGCCTGTCCTGCAGGAACCTGCAGCTTTAATGTACCAGCAAGCTTCTTAGCCATTTGGTTTCTCCTTTTCCAACCCTCTCGGGGCGCGCCCCTAAAGGTCTATGTTGTGTGGTTCGGTCCGAGTATCGCGATACCCTCGCCTTCCACGGCGGATCACGCGGGAATCCAGAAAGATTCCGCGAGACTGGAGCGCTCTAAACCAGTTTATGGGGGGTGGCAAGGGAAACTCGGAGCAATCGTAGGATTAAAAACCGGAACTCTTACCGCTATTAATAACCATAATTCTTGCCCCCCAAAAGAGCGTCATTTACCAATTAGAAAAGCAATTCCCGTTTACTGTCTGACTTCCCGATTTTTGGAGGCTATTTTTGAGAAACCGATTTAAAAGAGTTCCCGCTTTAGCATTTGCCACAACGTTGCTGGCATCTTGCTCTATGATGATGGGCGGTTTTGAGCCGTTTACACTTTCGCCGCAAGGCGATGTATTCGTCGCGCGCGGGGTCATAAGTTCGGATGCGCCTAAAATCGTTCAGAATGCCATACAGTCTCATCCCGAAGTAAAAACGATCTCGCTTATCTTCGTTCCAGGTTCAATCGATGACGAAGCCAATCTGGTGGCCTCCCGCATGATCCGAAAGGCCGGATTGCGAACCGTTGTACCCGATGGCGGATTTGTTGCCTCGGGCGGGACCGATATGTTTTTGGCCGGTGTCACGCGTTCGATTGGGGAAAACGCGTGTTTAGGGGTTCATAGCTGGGCTGAAGTTGGACTGTTCAGCGAACGTGATGGATCTGATGTGCCAAAAGATGATCCCATGCACGCAGAATATCTGCACCAGTACGAAATGCTGGGTATTGAACCGGATTTCTATTGGTTCACAATGGAGGTCGCGGATTCCAATAGCATCCACTACCTGACCAAAAAGGAAATGCGTCAGTACGGGGTCATAACCACAGAGCCTCCGGCCGGCCCGGATGTGACGGCCGAGCTATGTGAAGCGATATTGATGGAAAACGAAGGGATCGCGCAGTAATCGGCGATCCAGCGCTATTTTATATGTCAGGACGCGTATAGGTATGAATAATTTCAAGTCTTCGGATGTTTTCTGGGCACCGGCGCTGAAGAGGCCCCAGTTGTGGCGCACGGCGCTTGGGGCAGTTCTCATAGTAGCTGCGTCCCTTCTGGCAACCTTTGCTTTATTTTTTGTGGCAGCCGCCTATTTTGGATTGACAGAAGACGAACTGATGAACGGCGGTTCACCATTGGGCTCGGCACTGGCGTTCTTGTCGTTCATCGGAGTTCACATTGGACTGCTGTTTTCGCTTTGGGTGCTACATAAACGCAGCTATCGGACCCTGTTCGGCGCGTCGGGAAAGGTTGACTGGAGGCACGTAAAACAGGGCTTTCTGTTCGTCACCGCGTTCTTTGCTTTGAGAGTGCTGATTATGCTGGCCGAGCCGTTTGTTCTACCTGGCGGGATGGTGCATCCAGTGATTTTTGGCGCATTTATGCCCTGGCTGATATGGTTGCCGATTGCTGCTGCCGTCATCTTCATTCAGATCAGCGCTGAGGAGCTGTTTTTTCGCGGTTATCTGCTGCAACAATTGCGGGCCCGCAGCCAATCGTTTTTTATATATGCCGCTCTACCGTCGCTGCTTTTCGGTCTTTTGCATTTCGACGCTGAAAGTTACGGGATATTGAACGCCCTGCTCTATGTCGTCACCACAACGCTGATCGGTGTGGTGGGCTGTCATGTGACGCTTCACACCGGCAATATCGGGGCAATGATCGGTGTGCACTATGGCGTCAACCTGTCTACGCTCGTTTTCGGGGCCGACGGGTTTGGCGGGGGCTTTTCGCTAGTGCGCACAACGGCCCCTTTGGATGGCGCCTATTTTACCTACAGTCTGGTGCTGCAAGCAGCCTTGGTGCTTTGGGGATACTGGATATGGCGCCGCAAGATTGCGAAAGTTTAAAAAAGAAAACCCGCGAAGCTCAGCCTTCACGGGTTTTCTGATCATCATCTGGGAAGATTTAGCTCTGCTTGGTCACCTGAGTGAATTCCAATTCGACCGGAGTTTCGCGGCCAAAGATGGATACCGACACCTTCAGGCGCTGGTTCTCGTCGTCGACTTCCTCGATCATGCCGTCGAAGTCTTCGAACGGGCCGTCGTTGACCTTGACCTTTTCGCCGATCTCGAAGTTGATCATCAGCTTCGGCGCTTCTTCGCCTTCCTGAACGCGGCCAAGGATGCCCTGAACTTCGGCGTCACGCATTGGCAAAGGGCGGCCCTGTGGGCCCAAGAAACCAGTGACGCGATTGATCGAGTTGATCAGGTGATACCCCTGATCGCTCATTTCCATGCGCACCAAAACATAACCCGGCATAAAGCGGCGCTCGGTGGTTACTTTTTTACCGCGACGAACTTCGATGACTTCCTCGGTCGGAACCAGAACCTCTTCGATATCGTTCTCAAGGCCGGCTTCAGCCACGGCATGTTTGATCTGCTCGGCAATTTTCTTTTCGAAATTCGAAAGAACGCTCACCGAATACCAACGTTTTGCCATTTTACATCGTCCTCGTACCTGTCCGGTTGTGACCGGAAGTTTAAATCCTGAGTCCCGGATAAAACAAGGGCGTGTAACTTGATTCGTTACACGCCGCTTTCGGGATTGTTTGGGGATTACCCCTTACGTCATAGGAATTCAAGGGGTAAGCGGATTACCCGAACAGGTTCAGAACGCCTGTCAGACCCGAACGAATAATCAAATCAACAAGGAAAAAGAAGATCGCTGTCAGGGTGGCCAGAACAAAGACCATGCCTGTGGTCAACAGAACTTCGCGGCGGTTTGGCCAAACGACTTTCGAAACTTCCGAACGGACCTGCTGGATGAACTGGAGCGGGTTAGTCTGGGCCATGGGGGACTCTCTTTCCTAATATCAGGCGGCAGATACGCGGTTCACAGGGCGATTTCAAGGGCCAAGCGCATCACAAAGCATCGTTCCCCCCGCCCCATTGAAACCCGCCCTTCGGACCCAAAGGCGAAAAGGGATTGTAAGCCACTTCCCAATAATGCCCGTCTAGGTCGCGGAAATAGCCCGAATGCCCTCCCCAGAACACATCCTGTGCCGGCTTGACGATCGTTCCACCTGCCGCTTCCGCTACGGCCAATGTGGCGGCGACCTCTTCGCGGGTGCGCACATTGTGGGCCAACATGACGTTAGGCTTTCCGTATTCCTCAACGGTCATTCCGACCTCGGCTGCGACATCAGGCCAAGGATACAAAGTAAGTGCCATGCCGATCAGGTTAAAGGCCACAATACCTGTCTCGTCCGATGCTGCGCGCCAACCCAATGCTTCGTAAAATCGTTTGGCTCTGGTCAGGTCATCAACACCAAGACCGACAACA
This sequence comes from uncultured Rhodobacterales bacterium, assembly GCA_964453855.1. GTDB lineage: Bacteria > Pseudomonadota > Alphaproteobacteria > Rhodobacterales > Rhodobacteraceae > JASMHC01. The sequence continues at coordinate 1,112 of CAYVRN010000083.1, read as the reverse complement.
GATACACGTTGGTCCATAACCATTTCCCTTCCCTCACGCGCCTAAAATATTCACGGCAGGCATATTTTGAATGGCCAGCCAGTCTGCATCATACGCACGTCGGCTTTCGTCTTTGGTGATTGCATCCCACGGATCAAAAGCAGGATAGCGGTCAGACAAAGGAAACAGCGACGCCGCCTCTTTGGACCATCTTTCGGGGCGGCCCGAGCGTTTGGTTTGATGCCATTCCAGCATTTGGTTGATTGCCGCCCCAGACAAGCTTGTATTTACTCGGCGGCCAATAGGTTTAAGGGCGGCCGACAGATCCGCCCCTGTCATGGCGTGGACCGCTTGCGGGAACAGTGTCTGATAGTCCTCATACCGCCAGACGGTGATGCCTTGATGATTGTTCAATGCCGTCAAGCGCCGAAGCAAATGTGACCAAGCAATGTCACTTGGTGGAAAGCCCTTGCAGAATTCTTCAAAGGATTGAATTTTGCCGCCCTTGATTTTCTGCGAATACAAAGACGCCAACCATGCCGCTGGTTCGCGCACGCTTAAAAACAAAGTCGCGGACTTTGGAGACATGTGTTCTAGCAACCGACCGATACGCACTGCCGCTCGCGGATATAGTATACTCGGACGCTGGTCGCTCATCGAAAGGCCCAAAAGGTTTTCTTCGGACAAAATCAGTTGCGGGGCACCATCGGCCAGCATCCTGACCTGTTCGCCCCCGTCGATTGACGCGCCGCGCCCGTCAAGCCCGAACATATCTACAAGTCGATGCTCAGGGTCACGAAGATACTTTGGTCCCAAAAAGGTTACGCCCGCCTGGCTCAGCACCTCTGAGTTTCGCTGCAACGTCCTTTGCAAATGCGTCGTCGCGGTTTTATGCGCGCCGATGTGTAGCGAAACTGTCGTGTTTTGGGGCAAATCACTGATCCAACAAATTCGAACGCATGTGGCGTATATTGAAGAGCGAAAAATCCGCTCTTTCGGAAGCATAATAGCCAACTGCGACGCGCACGCAATCGGGTGAAGGCTGCCTGAACCAAGACAACTGCAACCAGAATTTTCAGGAAAATGGCAGGGGCAGCAGGGTTCGAACCCGCGACCTACGGTTTTGGAGACCG
>CAYVRN010000082.1:2603-11441 GCA_964453855.1 uncultured Rhodobacterales bacterium | reverse complement strand
GGTTATGCGCATTCATAACGCAAAACCTAGCATGGGATGATCCGAGTCGGCTAGTGCCCGATCATGCCAAATCAGGCTTTCTTCTGCCCCGTGAACAGAATGATCCCAGTCGCCCCGGCAAACACGGCCACGTCGGCCACGTTAAACGAAAACGGATTGGAAATTCCGCAGCATGACATGTTTAGGAAATCGGCCACGGCGCCGTAAATTACGCGGTCGATCACATTTCCCAACGCCCCACCAATCAGAAGACCGCCGGAAATTGCGCCCCAGCGGCCAGGCTTTTCGCGCACCAGCCAAATGTACACCGCACCGCAAATCACCAGTGCAATCGCAATCAGCACCCAGCGCGCCTGAGCACCCGAGAACAGGCCAAAGTTTATGCCCTCGTTCCACGCCATACGAAATTGCAGCAGGGGGGGCAAAACCTTGATCTGATAGACTTCAAGCAGGTTCAGGCCGTAAAGCACAAAGGCTTTGCTGGCCTGATCCAGCAGGAACGCCGCAAGGGCGGCCAAGGCTATGCGGCGCCGCGTTTCCATCAGTGGCGGAAATGGCGCATGCCGGTAAAGACCATGGCGATGCCCTTTTCATCAGCGGCCGCGATCACCTCGTCATCGCGCATCGAACCACCCGGCTGGATCACACAAGTGCCACCAGCCGCTGCCGCTTCCAACAGACCATCGGCAAACGGGAAGAACGCATCCGATGCCACCGCGCAGCCTTTGGTCGGCGCTTCATCCAACCCCAATACATCCGCCATGCGCTTGGCCTTATCTGCCGCTACATTGGCGCTGTCCAAACGGCTCATCTGCCCGGCCCCTACACCAACGGTCGCGCCGTCTTTGACGTAAACAATGGCGTTCGACTTCACGTGTTTCGCCACTTTCCAAGCAAACAGCAGGTCGGCCATCTGTTCATCTGACGGCGCAACCTTGGTCACCACCTTCAGATCGTCCATACCGACGTAGCCCACGTCTTTGTCCTGAACCAGCATCCCGCCCGCGACCTGTTTGTTGGCGACGATCTCTTTGCGGACATCCGGCAGGGCATCTGTCAAAAGCAACCTCAGGTTCTTCTTCTTGGCAAAAATACTCACTGCCTCGTCCGAGGCCCCCGGGGCGATAACGACTTCGGTGAAGATCTCGACAATCTTTTCCGCAGTTTCCGCATCAAGAGGCATGTTCAACGCAACGATCCCGCCGAACGCACTGGTCCGGTCGCAGTCGAATGCCTTCTGATAGGCCTCCGCCAAGGTCGCACCCACGGCCACGCCACACGGGTTTGCGTGCTTGATGATCGCCACAGCAGGCGACATCGCCGGATCAAACTCGGCCACCAGTTCATAAGCCGCATCCGTGTCGTTGATATTATTGTAGCTCAGTTCTTTGCCCTGCAACTGACGGGCCGTCGCCACGCCGGGGCGGTTTGAACCGTCGGTGTAGAAAGCCGCTTCCTGATGCGAGTTCTCACCATAACGCAGGGTCTGTTTGATCTCGCCGGCAAAAACCCGACGACGCGGAGCTTTTTCGCCAATGGCCCCCGCCATCCAGTTCGACACCGCTGCGTCATAAGCCCCGGTGCGCGCATAGGCGATCTGCGCCAGACGCTGACGGAAGGCATAGGATGTCTGCCCGTCGTTGGCTTCCAGCTCGGCCAACAGCGCGTCATAGTCCTGAACGTCGACGACTGTGGTGACAAACCCGTGGTTCTTGGCCGCCGCGCGGATCATCGCCGGACCGCCAATATCGATATTCTCGATCATCTCGTCATAGTCAGCGCCGCGGGCAAGGGCTGCTTCGAACGGATAGAGGTTCACGACCAGCAGATCGATTCCACCAATTCCATGGTCCTTCATCGCCGCCACATGTTCATCGTTGTCACGCAACGCCAGAAGGCCACCATGCACGCGCGGGTGCAAAGTCTTGACGCGACCATCCATCATTTCGGGGAATTCGGTGATTTCCGAGACGTCTTTCACGTCCAGCCCTGCATCCCGCAGCGTTTTGGCTGATCCGCCGGTCGAGAGCAGCTCAACGCCGCGCGCGGAAAGCGCCTGTCCCAGCCCGATCAGGCCGGTTTTATCAGATACAGAAAGAAGGGCACGGCGCACAGGGTGCAGATCGGTCATCGGGGTCTCCAGCAGGGGTCAAACACTTTGGTCCGCTTCAAGTCCGGCCATATCACGGATTCCCTTGCGGCTTTCCGGAGTTTTGGCCAACGACCAGCGGACGCGCGTCGTGTACGACATCGCGGCACCGGATAAAACAACCTGTTTCGTCGCAGTGGGGCGTAGGGCCTCTTCCTCAAGGTAAACCGAGCTTTCTACAGCGATTTTACAGGTTCCGTCATGGCGGAATGCCCAGGTTTCCCCGTTTCCAATGTCAAACAGAAGCCCGGACATGTCCGGCTCGCGGCGAATCTCTATGCTCGGATGCACATGAAAGCGCAGGGTAAAGGGCACCCCGCCCCCCTTCATTTTGTCGACGACCTTGTCGAATTGCGCTTGGGCGGTTTTGCCTTCCGACAGCAACACCTCTTCCCCAGCAATCCCGCTGCCGTCGATGGTCAGCTCCAAGGCGCGGCCCTGCAACAAGCCGTGACTGCGCAGATACCCGTCATGGCTGGCTTCGATCCGCAGGTAATCCAGATGACGTTCAAAATGCACCGGCACATCTTGGGGGCGCGAGTCCATCGGTTCGCGTTTCTGGCCCATCACCTCGCGCGTGCGGCCCGGTCTTGATGAGCTGTATCCGTCCAGCCCCAAAACCGAATGCGAAGGCGTCGCCCGCCCCGCCTTGCGCCACTCGGGCCCAAAAGGGGCCCCTGCCCCACAGCTGACGATCACAGGCCTGCGCCCCGAGGTCAGTTCGAACGCCAAGGTCGAGGCATGGGCATTGAACGAAGCCGCATCTTTGGCAGGCGCTGCCGCATCGACAATCACGCTGCTACGCCCTGACGCCATGCGCACAAAGCCCATGCCGCCGTCCGGCTCAAGCCCTTTCGCCCCCGAGGCAGCAAGCGCCTGATCCAGACCGTATACGGCACCGCTGCCGCCACCCTGAAAGCGCGCCAAACGCCCGTCGGAATGCCGCAGCGAGCGCAGCAATCGACCCATCGCGGCAATCCGACCCGCAAATTCGTCAGAGACCGGCTGTTTGCATGCCAACAGATCTTCCTGCGCCCAAACACACAGATTCAACAGTTTCAGCAACGCTTCGGGACTCCGCGAGGCGATTGCGCCAGTCCGATCGGTCACCCGATCAAGCTCTTTCAGGATTGCCGCACCGCAATCCACGCGTATCCCATCGCGGCCCTCTAAAACACGGCGTAACAGCGCCAACGCCGCCAAGGCCTCTATCCGTCCAAGCGCCCCCGACGCCAGCTTCCAGCGCCGCCGAAGATACGCCGCGTGACGCGCAATGCTTTGATCGAATAACCGGCGTTGCCCTCTGGGCAATCTGCGCACCAGATCGTCATAATGATGCAGCCAACGCATCACCCGCCGCGCCGCGACCTCGGGCGCCCAGGCCAGCCCGTGCCCGCCCCCATAGCTGCCGATCCATTCGTTCACCCAGAGCTGTGCCCGCTGACGCGCTGTCCGCGAAGCCAGTGCCATCAGATGATCCAGCCAGCCGAACCCGTGCATGTCCGCAAGAAACGCATCATCGGGCGCACGGATATCCCAAACAGACGCCCCCGGAGCCATGACCAGCCTGCCTGCGAATTTGAAGTTGCCCTCGATGAAATCCTGCCCGATCTGCACCGACCCGATGGACCGTGGCCCCGGCAAATCGCGCAAAACCGCCGGATGACCGCCCAGCCCAGCCAGCGCTGCGTACAGGCGATTGCCCGTACGTCTCCATCCAGTCAGGTTTATCCCGGGACTTTGCGCCATGCCTGCGGCGTCCTTTTTCAGCTTGTCCCACTTATACGACGGGAAGGGCCCCATAGGAAGCCTTAGAGCTTGCGCAAAACCGCAATGTAAAACCCGTCCATGCCGCCCTTTTCGGCCCAGAAATCGGGGCGCAGGCGCAACCCGCCTTCGGGCGCGTGCCAGTCGTCTTCGATCCAGTCCTGCGTCAAAGACACCAGTTCAACATCCTTGCGGCGCCCCAGAACCTCTTCAATCTGGCACTCACCCTCGTCCGGCAACAGGCTGCAGGTACAATAGACCATCCGCCCTCCGGATTTCAGCAGGTCCAGTGCATGATCCAGCATCTCGGTCTGCAAGCCGATCAACTCGCCGAAATTGTCACCCGTCTTGGCATGCGGCAGATCCGGGTGGCGGCGGATCGTACCCGTGGCGGAACACGGCGCATCCAGAATAATTGCATCAAAACTGCCCTCGACCTTCAGCGCGTCCTCTTTCTTGACCACAGCGTGCAGCTTGCACCGCTCTAGATTCTCGCGCACCCGTTTCAGGCGCTGCTTGGACACATCAATCGCCGTGACCCGCGCCCGCACGGCTGCGGCCTGCAAGGTTTTGCCGCCAGGGGCTGCACACATGTCCAGCACAGTTTCGCCCTCTTTCAGGTCCAGCAAGCGCACAGGCATCGCCGCCGCCGCGTCCTGAACCCACCAGTCGCCTGCGTCATATCCCGGCAAACCCGAGACCTGTCCCGCGTCTTGCAAACGCACCGAACCCGTCGGCAAAAGCGTGCCGCCAAGATCGGATGCAAGCTGCGCAAGATCGCCTTTACCAGTGATATCCAGCGGTACAGGCGAAAAATGCGCCGCCTCCATCGCGGCCACGGCATCAGCGCCCCAAGCGTCTACCAAAGGTCCGCGCAACCAGGCCGGAAGGCGCGGCACACGCAAGGCATTCCACGCATCGGGACCAGCGGACACGATCTTGCGCAACACTGCATTGGTCAGCCCTTTCAGATGCCCGATGCGTTTATCGCGCCCGACGATCTCGACCATCGAATTCACCACGCCGTGCGACGCCTCGCCCAGCGCGCAAATCTCGACTGTTCCCAAGCGCAGCGCATTGCGCACCATCATCGGCGGATATTTCTGCAAATGCTTCTGCAGCAAGCGGTCGGCGCGCTCCAATCCCCGCAAGGTTTCGGTCGCCAATCGTTGTGCCCGCGCCCGATCAGGTGGGGTCAGATGCTCTAGCGCGCCGCTCTGTACCAGTTCGGTCAGAAGCCGTCCCTCTCCCAACACCTGATCCAACAGGTAAATAGCGGCTTTGCGGGCGGAGAGGGCATTGTTAGACATATCAACTCTTGGCTAGGAAACTTGCGTCATCGGATTGGCTGCGTATATCAGGGGCATCCGACAAAAAGGAAGCGGCAATGACCGAAGACCAGAAGAAAGACCTGCCCCCCGCCGCAATCCGTGCCTTGGCCGAGGCTGAAGAGCGCCGGAAAAAAGCGCAAGAGCGTGAAATGCCCAAAGAACTGGGTGGCCGCGACGGCCCCGAACCCGTGCGCTACGGCGACTGGGAAAAGAAAGGCATCGCTGTCGATTTTTGATTGCGAAGAATTTGAGTATTTAAACCAAGAAGAAGCCCCTTGTTCTTCTTGGCAAAAATACCTCCGGGGGTTTGGGGGCAGCGCCCCCAAGGCTTAAAGCCCCAGAACATCTACCATGTCATATTCGCCCGGACGTTGATCCTGCCCCCAAAGGGCCGCCTTAAGCGCGCCGCGCGCAAAAACCGAGCGATCGCTGGCCACATGGCGCAGGATGATCCGCTCGCCGGCTGCTGCAAACATCACATCATGTTCGCCCACAATGTCTCCGCCTCGAATGGCGTGGAACCCGATGGCTCCGCGCCCACGCGCGCCGGTGATTCCATCGCGGGCACGATCTTCGACGTCTTTCAGCGATACACCACGACCTTCGGCCGCAGCCTCTCCCAGCATTAAGGCCGTGCCGGACGGCGCATCGACCTTTTGGTTGTGGTGCGCTTCGATGATCTCAATGTCATAATCTTCGTCCAGCGCCGCCGCGACTTTTTTGGTAAGCAATGTCAACAGATTCACCCCAAGGCTCATATTGCCGGCCCGTACGATCACCGCATGGTGTGATGCCGCTTTCAATTTACGCAGGTCATCGTCGCTCATGCCGGTGGTGCCAATCACATGTACCGCCCGTGCCTGCGCCGCCAGTTCTGCGAAAGCGACCGTTGCCGCAGGCGCCGTAAAGTCGATGACCGCCTGCGCTTTGGCGAATACCTCAAGCGGATCGTCGGACACGACAATACCATTCGCAGTGCCGCCCATCATCTCGCCGAGATCCCGGCCAATCCAGTCATGACCCGAACGCTCGATTGCCCCCACGAGCCGCGCCTTGTCACTGGCCAAGACAGTTTTGCACAGCATCTGCCCCATGCGTCCCGACGCCCCAGTCACCACGATTCCCGGCAATTCGCTCATTTTCGTCTCCATTTCGAAATCGCAGTCTGCATAGACCAACCGTCGATACTTGGCAAAGCCTGATGAAAGGCGTATTGCCCCGCCTATGGCAAAGAATAAATTCCACCAAGGCTCCGGCCCCTCGCAACGTCAGCTTCGCGTCGGTGAAGTGATCCGCCGCTCGCTTTCTGAAATTTTGATGCGGGGCGATATCCACGACCCCGAACTGAACGCGATGTCGATCACCGTAGGCGAGGTGACCACGTCGCCCGATCTAAAAATCGCCACCGCCTATGTTTGCCCTTTGGGCGGCAAAGGCTCGGACGATGTAGTGGGGCTTTTGGCGCGCAACAAAAACGAGCTGCGTCGGATCATTGGCAAGAAGGTCGGTCTGAAGTATACGCCTGATCTGCGTTTCCGGCTGGATGAAACCTTTGACCGGATGGACGAGACCCGCCGCCTGTTCAGCGACGAAACCGTTCAGCGAGACGTGTCGCACAGCGACGAAGAAGAGTAACTAGACCCCCATCTCGGTTGGCACCGGCTTGACCGGACGCTCTACGATGATCACCGCAACGCCCGCGATCACAATCGCGCCACCCAAAAGCGTGCGCCAATCCAGTGTCTCGCCAAGAAACAGCACGCCGCCCACGACCGAGCATACCGGAAGCAGCAGCAGAAACGGCGCCACCTGCGACACCGGATACCGCCGGATCAGCGAATACCACAGACCATAGCCCAAAGCGGTCATGATCAGCCCCAGATAGGCCACCGCCGCCCACACGACCAAGCCCGCGCTGCGCACGGCCTCGATGTGACCGCTTTCAAAGATCAGCGACATGACGAATAGTTGCGGCGCAGCAAACACCGCGACCCAAGCGGTCACGGTCAACCCGCTGATGTCGTTCAGACGGCGCACCATGATCTGACCTAGCGCCCAGATGAAACACCCACTGACGACCAGCGCCACCGAACCCCAAGCTACAATAACGCTGGGGGTTCCGACAATCACGGCCACACCGCAAAAGGCCATGGCGATGCCCAGCCACTTCTTTAAACCAGTCGCCTCTTTCAGCAGCAACGCGCCCAGAAGGGTCAGAAACGGCACCTCGAGTTGGACGATCAGGGCGGTCACGCCTGCGTCCAGCCCTTTAAGTCCCGTGAATGTAAGACTGTACTGGATCGCCGCCGAGACAATCGCCACCCAAAACAGCGCCCACATTTGCCCCTTGGGCGGCTTCACAAACCAAACCAGCGCCAGCGCCGTTACAGTAAACCGAAGCGACATCAACAGGATCGGCGGGAAATGCGCAATGGCCGCCTTGGCAAACACCAGCCCCATGCCCCAGACCAGCGCCACGGCAACGCCCATCAGCATATCAATCGGTCCGGGTCGTTGTTGCATGATTACTCCTGTCGTTTTGACCCGTTAACCACCGGATTTCCGCCCCGTCTGACACGTTTGCGACACGCGCCCGATTGACCGCCTGCCCGTCCTGCGCTACCCCGCCGCCCTTAGACGAACGCAAGGGGCATCCATGGGACGCAAACGCAAAGGACGCGACATTTCAGGCTGGCTGGTGGTGGACAAACCGGCGGGCATGACCTCGACCGCAGTGGTCAACAAGGTCCGTTGGGCTTTGGGGGCGGCCAAGGCTGGTCACGCAGGTACCTTGGACCCTGAAGCAACGGGCGTTCTGGCCGTAGCCTTGGGCGAGGCCACCAAGACCGTGCCCTATATCACCGACGCGTTAAAGTGCTACGAGTTCTCGGTGCGTCTGGGACAAGCCACCAACACCGACGACGCCGAAGGCGAGGTGATTGCGGAAAGCACTACGCGCCCGTCGGACGATCAGATAAAAGAAAACCTGAACGCCTTTATCGGCGACATCATGCAAGTGCCGCCCAAGTTCTCGGCGGTGAAGATCGACGGCCAGCGGGCCTATAAGCTTGCCCGAGACGACGAGGATTTCGAAATCGCCGCGCGGCCGTTGTTTGTTGAATCGCTGGTCATGCTGGACCGCCCGGACAACGATCATGTGCTGCTTGAGATGGTGTGTGGCAAGGGCGGCTATGTCCGCTCGATCGCCCGCGATCTGGGCGCTGCACTGGGCTGCAACGGTCACGTCGAATGGCTGCGCCGCGTCTGGTCGGGACCGTTTGAAGCCACCGACGGGATAAGCGTTGAAGAGATCGACCGCTTGGCGAAACAACCGGAACTGGACGAACATCTGTTGGCGCTGGAAGTTGGTCTGGATGACCTGCCCGAGGTGACCACCACCGTCGAAGGTGCCACCAAACTACGCAACGGCAACCCCGGCATCGCCTTCCCGAAGGACGAGGTTGAGTACGGCGACGAGTGTTGGGCGAGTTTGGACGGCCACGCCGTAGCGATCGGCCGGTTCAAGGGGGGCGAGCTGCACCCGAGCAAGGTGTTTGTGGGGTAATTCTTTCATTTTCGCGAAAGCGGCAG
>CAYVRN010000082.1:0-2503 GCA_964453855.1 uncultured Rhodobacterales bacterium | reverse complement strand
TGCACCCGAGCAAGGTGTTTGTGGGGTAATTCTTTCATTTTCGCGAAAGCGGCAGTGATAAAGCGCGAGCACCTGTGCCTTTCATGGCGTCTCAACGCCACGGATGAACATTTTATTCCCGCAAACTATTTTAGCATGAATTTTTACTCTCGCCGTCATAAGCAGCGGCCTACACTTTTTGTCCGCGCAAAAGGGCATCCGCACCGTTCCCCTGTACAATTTCCGCAAATCCCCTCAAAACACTTCCATGATCACGCGCACTCACCAGAAGGGCGATGCCCACTCGACCGCGGTTTATTCCGACTGCGAAAAGTACCGATATTCCCTCACCCGAATTTGGGACCCAGTGGGGCGGAAGGCGGCGTTTGTGATGCTCAACCCGTCGACCGCGACCGAGGTTCAGAACGACCCGACCGTAGAGCGCTGCGAACGCCGGGCACGGGCTTTGGGGTTCGGGGCGTTCAGTGTTACGAACATTTTTGCTTGGCGCGATACTGACCCGCGCAAGATGCGCAAGGCTCCTGATCCTGTTGGTTCCGAGAACGACAACGCCATACGCGAAGCTTGCGAGTGGGCGGATCAAATCGTGGCGGCATGGGGCACTCACGGCGAACACCTCAAACGCGGCGCGGCCGTTGAAACCCTGCTCCGCGACACTGGGTTACCTGTTTTTCACTTGGGGCTTAGCAAGGCAGGGCATCCGAAACACCCGCTTTATATTGCCTACGCACAGCAACCCGAACTTTGGTTTTAAACACGGGTTCCTATCTGATTTTAGTAAAATAAAGGTCACTTCCGAAACCCCGAATTAACTCTAAGTTATAGATTTTATTGAGTTTTCATCCTTCTTTCCCTCATACTCAAAGCGGGAAAAGGGGAACACCATGCTGCCACTTGCAGGACTATTCGGCCTGTTGGTCGTTGGCGCTGCCGCGCTTGCCGGACTGGGTGAATTATCCGGCAGCGGCATCATCGAAGGCGATGAAGGCAACGATACACTGACAGGCGACGACACAGACGACCAGATCGGCGGATACGAAGGCAACGACCTGCTTTCCGGCGGGGACGGCCACGACATGCTGTTCGGCCATGACGATACCGACACCCTTGGCGGCGGCGACGGGGATGACCGGCTTTATGGCGGGGACGATGGGGATGTAATGCTGGGAGAAGACGGGAACGACACGCTATTTGGCCAGAACGGCGACGATGCTTTGGGCGGCGGTTTTGGCGACGACTCACTCGTTGGCGGGGGCGCCAATGATGCGCTGAGTGGCGATGACGGCGATGACAGTCTTGAAGGCAGTCTGGGCGATGACACCTTGCAGGGTGGCTCGGGACACGATGTGCTGAACGACGGTGCTGGAAACGATCTATTAGACGGGCACGATGACGGCAGCGACAGCGATTACCTGAACGGCGGCCATGGCAACGACACGTTAATCGCGGGCGGGCTGGATATCGTCTCGACTGGTGCGGGATATGACACTGTGATGGTCGGCGACTGGATCGAGAATGGCGCACCTGTTACTGTCACCGATTTCGACACGGACTACGACCTGATCGAGGTGCGCCTTTCAGACACGAACAGCGCCATCACCATTGCCCACAGCGGCGCAGATCAGCATGATGTATATGTTGGTGGCGATCTGATGGTGCAGGTCTTCAGCGACGCGCCGTTGACCGCCGACCATATCCGCATCGTCCTGCCAATGGCGGGATGATTTCCCCTTTCCATCGGTAAAAGAATCTCCTATACGCGCGCATCTGCTTTTGCAGACCTCTCCACGGGCCCTGCTGGACGACATCCCGGCTTGTGCCATAACCCTTAAACTCTGAAAGGAGACCCCGATGTCGATTACTGCTGAAGAAAAAGCACGCCTGATGAAAGAATTCGCAACCAAGGAAGGCGACACCGGTTCGCCGGAAGTCCAGGTTGCAATCCTGACCTCGCGCATTGCGACCCTGACCGAGCACTTCAAGTCTCACAAAAAAGACAACCACTCGCGTCGCGGTCTACTGATGATGGTTGCGCAGCGCCGTAAGCTGCTGGACTATCTGAAAGCAAAAGAGGAAGCCCGTTACACCAGCCTGATCGGCCGTCTGGGTATCCGTCGCTAAGAATTTCGATCTATTCGGATCAGAAGCGCCCAGGGGAAACCCTGGGCGTTTTTTGTTGCCTGGAAAGTTGATTGAGCGGCTTGGAATGTATCTCGGGCTAACGGAATAACAACGCGTTTGCGCGTGTCGCTGTGCTATGGAACTTTGACCAGTCGCTGGTTTAAGAATTATCTCTTCCAGCTGATTTCCATTTTAAGCAGCCTCAATCCTGATTCATCATTTCCGGCCTGTCCATCTGTTGCATGGGCGGCTGATCTTTGTGCTCGGCAGCATGGACGGAAGCTTGGGCCAAAAACTGACCTGCTTTTGTGACGTCTTCGCCTGCGGATAAAATACCCGGTCGGAATAACTCCAAAATCGGAACAGTTTCCTTCGAGAATAC
>CAYVRN010000081.1:1225-11603 GCA_964453855.1 uncultured Rhodobacterales bacterium | reverse complement strand
GCGGCAAGGCATTTAGCAAAGCCGACCGATCGCGGTTTCTGGATGCGCTGGAGCGTGCGGTCAGGGCGGCGAAATCTTGAAAAGAATGCGTTTAGACCGCCGCCAAACCATTCCCGAATTCGGCTATCAACGCATCTGCATCTTCTAGCCCGACGGACACGCGGAAGAACCCCTCGGACATGCCCAGCGCGGCGCGTTCATCAGCCGTCAATGCACGGTGTGAAGATGATGCGGGATGTGACAGCGTTGTGCTGACATCACCCAATGTCGGGGCAAAGGCCAGTTGCGCCGCGCCTTTGGTAAAGGCATTGGCGGCCTCGCGCCCTCCGTTCAGCTCAAAACTGACCATGTTGCAGCCCCGCCCGTGTAGCAGTGATTGCGCGCGGGCCGTGTCCGGATGATCCGCGCGGGTGGGGTAAAGCACCCGTTTCACCTGTGGCTGCCCGGCAAGATAGTCGGCCAGTTTGACGGCCGTTTCTTGCGCGCGGTCAAAGCGTAGGTCGAAGCTGAGCAAGCCGCGTTCAGCTAACCAGCAGTCAAACGGGCTGGCTGTCAGGCCGGTGGTGACCGCGAAGACGGTGATTTTTTGCTGAAGCTCGGGGTCTTTGGCGACGACATATCCAAGGGTCACGTCGGAATGTCCCGCCAGAAGTTTGGTCACCGAGTGGATCACGATATCTGCGCCATGCTCGAACGGTTTGACAGAACGTGGCGTGGTGAACGTGTTGTCCACCGCCAGCAGAATTCCGCGATCCTGACACAGCTGGGCGATGCCGTCCAAATCGGCGATCCGCAGAGTCGGGTTCGAGACCACTTCGATCAGCACCATTTTCGTTTCTGGGCGCAGGGCGGCTTCGATGGCTTTTACGTCGGTCGGGTCGGCAAGGGTGGTGGCGATGCCGAAGCGAGGCAGGTCTTCCTTCATCATCCGCATGGACCGCCCGTAAAGCTGATCGCCCCCGACGATATGATCACCGGCTTGCAGAACCCCCATAAGCGCGGCAGTCACGGCGGACATGCCTGATCCGGTGACGATCCCTCCGGCAATGCCCTCCATGGCATCCAGACGCTGGGCCAGAACATCGGCGTTCGGGTGGCCTTCGCGGGCATAGGTATAGCCCTTGGCGCGGCCTTCGTACTGGTCATCCAGGCGGTCGGGTGATTCAGATGCATAGACCACCGACGGCATGATCGGTGTGACAACAGGCGCTGACGCCGAAACAGGCAGACCAGTGGGGCGCATCAGGGTTTTCTTGACCATGGGGGGTGTCCTTGCTGAAGTTTGAACACTCACTGTCTGTCTGATTATCCAATCCTTGTCCATCCGCTGAAATTTGTCGTGTTTGGGCATAGACAGACGGGGATTTGCCCGTAGGGTGCTAGGGAAAGGAGTTCCCATGTCAAAGAGGGTTCTAGCCCCCAACATGATTGGCGCCTTATGCGCCATGGCCGCCGCTATTTTCTTTTCGATCAACGATATGGCGATCAAGTTTATGGCCGACGGTTATGCGCTGCATCAGGTGGTGTTGATCCGTTCAATCGTTGGAATGGCAGTATGGGCGCTGCTGATCATGCCTTTAAGTGGCGGTTGGCAAGTGGTCAAAACCAAGCGACTGGGAATGCATGTTCTTCGCGGCCTATGCGTTGTGTTCGCCAATATGTGTTTCTTTCTGGGGCTTGCGACGATGCCCTTGGCCGAAGCGGTGGCGATTTTCTTTGTCAGCCCCCTGATCATCACCGTCTTTTCAGTGATCTTCCTGAAAGAGGTCGTCGGGCCGTGGCGCTGGGCGGCGATTGCGATTGGTATGGCTGGCGTGATTGTGATGATGCGACCCGGATCGGACACGTTTCAGTTGGCAGCTTTGCTGCCGGTTCTGGCGGCGACCGGATACGCTTGCCTGCACATTCTGACCCGTAAAATCGGGGGTACAGAAAGCGCTGCCACCATGCTGTTCTACATTCAGATGACGTTTATTTTCAGCAGCGGACTGATTGGTCTTGCACTAGGGGATGGGCGGTTCGCGGGCAGTGGCAGTGCCTCGCTTGAATTTCTGACGCGCCCTTGGGTCATGCCCGCAACATCGGATTGGATGATTCTTGTTGCTATCGGAGTTGGTGGCTCGTTCGGGGGGTATCTGATTTCTCAGGCCTATCGACTGTCTGAGGCTGCTTTCGCCGCGCCGTTTGAATATCTTGCGATGCCTTTGGCGATCCTTTGGGGCATGTTGGTGTTCGATGAATGGCCCGATTTCAACGCTTGGGCCGGTATCGGCTTGATCATCGGCTCGGGACTTGTACTGCTATGGCGAGAAGCAATGCAGCATCGTATGCTGACCAAAACCGCCCCCCGGCTTCGCCGCTAGGGCGAAGACAGGAGACTAGGAATGACCACCGAAGCGGTGATTTTTGACATCGGTAATGTTCTGATCGAGTGGCAACCCGAGCGCTACTATGACCGCGTGATCGGCGAAGAGCGCCGCAAGGAAATGTTCGCAACGGTCGATCTGCATGGCATGAATGACAAGATCGACATGGGTGGTGATTTCAAAGACGTGATCTATGCCACAGCCGAGGATTACCCCCAGTTCCGCGATGAAATCCGCATGTGGTACGACAACTGGATCGAGTTGGCCAATCCGGTGATTGACCATTCCGTGCGCCTGTTGCGGGCCTTGCGCGCCAAGGGGGTTCCGGTGTTCACCCTGACCAACTTTGGTCCCGCCAGTTTTGCCTATGCAGAAACCCAGTTTGATTTCCTGACCGAATTCGACCGCCGCTATATCTCGGGTCATATGAAGGTGATCAAACCCGATCCGAAAATCTATCAGATGGTTGAAGAAGATTGCGGAATTGCCCCTGAAGCCTTGCTTTTTGCCGATGATCGCGTTGACAATGTGAACATGGCCCGTTCGCGTGGTTGGCAGGCGCATCTGTTCGAAGGGCCGCAGGGCTGGGCGGATGAACTGGTGGCCAAAGGACTTTTGACTGAAAGCGAGGCAGTATGACCCAACCGGAAATCATTCCCTTTGCTGAAGGCGAGGCAAAGCTGGACTGGATCGGTCTGACCGAGGCATTCAAAGCCAGCCACAAACTTCCCAAGGCCGAGATTTCCGACACGCTTTTATATCGTGGCAAGGATACGATGCTGTCGCGCGCTGCGTGGATCGACGGTGTCGGGGCGCTTGTCAAAACCGCGATGATCTTTCCCGACAATCCGACACGGGGCGAGCCGCTGATTTACGGTGGCGTGAACCTGTATGACGATGTGAACGGCTCGCTTTCGGCCATTCTGGATTTTCAGCTTGTGACCAAGTGGAAGACAGCGGGTGACAGCCTGTTGGGGGCGTTGACTTTGGCGCGCAAAGACAGCCGGAAAATCCTGATTGTCGGGGCAGGCACCGTGGGGCACACACTACGCGCGGCCTATGGCGCGGGCTTTCCCGACGCCGAGTTTCTGATCTGGAACCGATCGGGCGACAAGGCGCGGGCGTTTGCCGACCAGTATGACAAAACGACGGCTATGGATGATCTGGAAGTGGCCATCGGGCAGGCCGATATCGTGACCTCAGCCACGATGACCAGCGATCCCGTGATCAAGGGCGACTGGCTGCAACCCGGCCAGCATGTGGATGTGATCGGAGCTTACAAGCCCGACATGCGTGAACTGGACGACACCGCCCTGACCCGAGGGCGGATTTTCTGCGACAGCTACGACACCACGATCCACCACATCGGCGAGTTTATGAAGCCGATTGCTGACGGGGTGATCTCCGAAGCCGATATTCTGGCGGATTACTACTCGATCGAAAACATGACCCGTCAGAGCGATGACGAGATCACGATTTTCAAAAACGGCGGTGGGGCGCATCTGGACCTGATGACCAGCGCCTATATTCTTGACAGGTGGCGCAACCAATGAGCTGGCTTTTGTGGATCATTCTTGCGGCTGTTGCGGCTTTCTTGCTGGCTCCTTGGGTGTCAGAAAGACTGCGCAAGCGACTGGATGTTGAAGAAGAGCGGATCCACGCACCCGGCGAATTTGCGGAACTGGCTTCCGGGGTGACCCACTATCGCTGGTTCGGGCCTGAAAATGGGCCCAAGGTAGTCTGTGTCCACGGCCTGACCACGCCGTGTTTCGGGTACGAAGGCTTGGCGCAGGAATTGGCGGCGCAGGGGTATCGGGTGCTAACCTTTGACCTGTATGGGCGCGGCTATTCGGATGCTGTGTATGACGCGCACACCGTCGAGTTTTACCTAAGGCAGCTGGATGAACTGCTGGCGGATCAACAAGTCGAAGCTCCGTTTATCCTGATCGGATACTCGATGGGGGGGATGATCAGTGCCGCCTATACGGCACGCTCTCCCGAGAACGTGTCTAGATTGGTGATGTTGGGCTCGGGCGGTGTTGCGCGGGCGGAACTGGGACTGCCCGTGATCGCCACAAAAAGCGTCTATATCATGCGCTGGTTGCAAGTTGTGCTGGGGGCGCGGGACTTGCGCAAATACATAGCCGCTGAAAAGGGGAACGATGCCGTGCGGGATCGTCAAATCGCCACTACCCGCCAACGGGGTTTCTGGCCTGCGGTGGCATCGTGCATGGAAAATGTGATCGCCTATGATTTCACTGCGGCGCATAAAACAATTGCCGCAAACGGTACGCCTGTTCTGGCATTCTGGGCGGCGCAGGATCAGGTCATACCGCTGAAAGCCCAAGAGGTTTTGGCTGGATGGAACCCCGCGGCAAAGCAGATCGTTCTGGATGATGCCAACCACGGGCTGACGTATTCACACCCCAAGCAGATCGCCCAAGGCATTCTGGAATTTGTCAAAGCCTGAAACCTGTCTTTGATGCAGATCATTCCCAACTGAGCCCGGGTTTCGTCTAACCTGTGGGCGGTTATGCGGGGTGTTGCTATGTCCAGACTGGTTGTTTTCTACCTGATTGCTTTTGCTTGGTCGTGGGGGATCTGGTGGCCGGCTGTGTATTTCGAAAGTGGTGCGTGGCAGGTTCCCGAATGGCTGCCGCCTGCGTTTTCCAGCGGAAGCATGGCCGCTTGGGGTCCGTTGATCGGGGCGATACTGGTAAGCTTGATGTATCAAGGCTGGGCTGGTCTGCGTGATCTTGCCCATCGGATGCTAAAGGCACGTATCGGGTTGAAATGGTGGGCTGTGGCTCTGTTAATGCTGCCCGCGCTTCTTGGGGTCACATGGGTGATTGCGGGTGCGTTGGGGGCCGACATTCCCCCGTCGCAGGCTTTTGCCGAACCGATTAGCATCCCATTTGCTTTTGTCTGGATCCTGTTTCTGGGTGGTCCCCTTCAAGAAGAAGCCGGTTGGCGCGGTATTGCCACGGACGATTTGCAAAATAAGGTCTCGGG
The DNA here is from genome assembly GCA_964453855.1 of uncultured Rhodobacterales bacterium. Lineage (GTDB taxonomy): Bacteria > Pseudomonadota > Alphaproteobacteria > Rhodobacterales > Rhodobacteraceae > JASMHC01. The sequence continues at coordinate 6,225 of CAYVRN010000081.1, read as the reverse complement.
GATTGTTGCAGCGCTGGTGGTCGGGGCGCTTTGGGGGCTGTGGCATTTGCCATTGTTCCAACTTCCCAGTGCAGGGATATACTATGATCAGCCGTTCTGGGGCTTGTTCCTTTCAACCATGTTTCTGGCCGTAATCCTGTCGTGGATTTACAATCGCACAGGGGGCAGCCTGCTGGCCGCTATGATTTTACACACCTCGTTCAACTGGGCGAACTTTCTGTTTCCGGTTCTGGAAACCGATCTGGGCGGGCAGATTTACTTTGCGGGTCTAATCCTGATCTGCGGAGCCATCCTTTGGCGGGATGGCCTGTCGCTTGGGCGCGACTAGGCCGCTTGTAGGGGTCGTTCCCGCACGGGCAAATGGATCAGGGCCGAGAACGCCCCGACACCTACGCCGACCCACCAGACAGCGGTGTAATCCCCCGTCAGGTCATACATGCGACCACCCAACCACACACCCATGAAGCTTCCAAGCTGGTGGCTGAAGAAGACGATTCCATAAAGTGTGCCCATATAGCGCAGCCCGTAGATATGGGCGACCAGCCCGCTGGTCAGCGGGACCGTTGCCAGCCAGAGCGAACCCATGGCGACCGAGAACAGGATCACAGTCGTCGGGGTCATCGGGACCATGATGAACAGCGCGGCCACAATGGTTCGGCCCGCATAGATACCGGCCAGAAGGTATTTCTTGGAATAGCGCTTGCCTGCCCAGCCCGCGGCCAGTGTGCCTGCGATATTCGCCAGGCCAATCAGCGAAATAGCGACAGCCCCCAGCACCGAGGTAGACGTGATGCCCACCGAATAAAGCGCCCCACCCGGCAGGATCGGGCCGCACATTTCGGTCACGAAAGCTGGGAAGTGCGCGGTGACAAAGGCCAGCTGATAGCCGCAGCTGAAAAAACCCAGAAAGATCATTGTATAGGACGGGTCCTTGAAAGCTTTTTTCAGCACCTGCCCCATCGATTCTTCCAGTTCGGTCTTCGAGGCTGGCGGCGCTTTCATCATCGGCAGCACCAGAAGCGAGGCGATGATCGCCGCAGAAAACACCACGAAAACGGACTGCCAGCTCATCATGCCCAAAAGCCATTCGGCCATGGGGGCGCCAAAGACCTGACCCGCGCTGCCCGCAGCTGTTGCGATGGCGAGTGACATCGAGCGGTTTTCGTCAGACGACGCGCGCCCGACCACCGCTAGAATGACGCCAAAGCCCATGCCTGCAACACCGAAACCGATGGCGATATTGTACATTTGATGGGCCAGGGGTGTGACTGAACTTGCCGACATCAACAGCCCGAACACATAAGCCAAAGCGCCAAGGACGATTGCTTTGCGGTCGCCCATTTTCTCGGCCACGGCCCCGAACAGTGGTTGTCCGATGCCCCAAGCCAGGTTCTGGATCGCAATCGCCAAAGAGAATTCTACGCGAAGCCAGCCGAATTCTTCAGCGATCGGGATCTGGAACACGCCGAAACTGGCGCGGACCGCAAAGCCGACCAGAATGATGACACAACCGGCGATAAGTACCGGCGATATTAAAGGCGTTTGCTTTTGCATGGAGGTAATCCTTGTTCGCGCACCGGGACAGTAGCCGTTTTTGAAATCGGGTCAATCCATGTGTGAGGGGGGCTCTGCCCCCGTCGCCTTTGGCGTCTCCCCCATGATATTTCAGGACAAAAGAAAGCAGGTCCGAGGTTGATGGGGCTGCGGGCTCAGAGTATTCCGAACGTATGAAAAGCCTGACCGATACATATGATGCCCGCTGTGCTTGGGGGGATTTGCAGTCCGATCCAGCGCAGGAAGCCGCCGTACAAGAGCTGGAGCGGATTAGAGCCGCTTTGGCCGAGCCGGTGAAAAAGGGTTGGTTCCGCAAGGCGCCCGAACCACCCAAGGGGCTGTATTTGTGGGGCGGTGTCGGGCGCGGAAAGTCCATGTTGATGGATATGTTCGTGCAGTCGTTGTCGGTTCCGGCGCGGCGGGTGCATTTCCATGCGTTCATGCAGGAAATCCACAACGCGATGCACAAGGCGCGTGCCGACGGGATTGAAGACACGGTCAAACCCGTTGCGGCTTCGGTCGCGGCGAGTGCGAAGGTGCTGGCCTTTGACGAGATGCAGATCACCGACATCACCGACGCGATGATCGTGGGACGATTGTTTCAGCTTTTGTTCGAGGCGGGGGTTGTGATTGTAACAACTTCCAACCGGATACCGGATGATCTGTATAAGGATGGATTGAACCGGCAGTTGTTTTTACCCTTCATCGCCTTACTCAAGGAAAAGCTGGTGGTTTGGGAACTGGCCAGCCCGACAGATTACCGGCAGGATCGCTTGTCTGGGACACCCACGTATTTCACACCGATCAATGCGGAAAGCCGCGCGGCCATCAGCGCGGTCTGGCGGGATTTTACAGGCGGCAAGTCCGAGCCTTTGACGCTGAAGGTCAAGGGTCGCGACGTGCACATCCCTGGCTACCAAAATGGTGTGGCGCGGGCCTCGTTCTATGATCTGTGCGGCAAGATGCTGGGGGCTGGCGATTATCTGGCGCTGGCCGAGGCGGTGAATGTGCTGGTGCTGGAAGATATTCCTACACTGTCGCGTGCCAACTTCAATGAAGCGAAGCGGTTCGTGACGTTGATTGATGCGCTCTATGAGGCGAAAGTCCGGTTGATCTGTTCCGCCGCGACCCAGCCCGAGATGCTGTATCTTGAGGGCGAAGGCGTATTCGAGTTCGAGCGAACCGCAAGCCGTTTGCGCGAAATGCAGTCGGCGGATTGGGCGCAGTCCTAAATTTCATCTTGCCCGAAATACTCCGGGGGAATTCGCCGAAGGCGAAGGGGGCAGCGCCCCAAAATAAAAAGCCCCGCCGTTTCCGGCGGGGTCAAAAGTAGATGCCCTGGAAAGTCAGGCCACAGGCATCGGCGGTATTTGGCGTTTCTTCGAATGAAGCTTAGTTCATTTCTGCGCGGATTTGCTGGCGCAGAATATCGATCGGCACATGCTGGCCATCGCGTTTGAAGGTCCAGTAGGTCCAGCCGTTGCAGCTGGGCGCGCCTTCCAGCGCGGCTCCCACCTGATGGATCGAGCCCTTAACGTCGTCCCCGATCAGCGTGCCATCCGCACGAACCTTGGCCTTGTGACGACCGTTCATGCTAAACAGTTCCTCGCCTGGGCGCAGCATGCCGCGTTCGACCAACTGACCGAACGGGACGCGCGGTTCAGCGCGTTTGCTGGTCGAGACCTGAAGGGCTTCGCGGTCAAACTTGCGGGTGTTATTCAGGCGCTTTTCGGCGACTTTGCGGTATTTTTCTTCGCGCTCAATGCCGATGAAGTCGCGACCCAGCATCTTGGCGACGGCGCCGGTGGTGCCGGTGCCGAAGAACGGGTCAAGCACAACGTCACCCGGGTTGGTGGTGCCAACCAATACGCGGTGCAGCAGGCTTTCGGGTTTTTGGGTCGGATGCGCCTTATCCCCGTTTTCGTCTTTCAGGCGCTCGTGGCCGGTGCAGATCGGAAGAACCCAGTCGCTGCGCATCTGGACGCCTTCGTTCAAAGCTTTCATTGCTTCGTAGTTGAACGTGTATTTGCCCGCCTCGGTCTTCGACGCCCAGATCATTGTCTCGTGGGCGTTGGTCAGACGCTTGCCGCGGAAGTTCGGCATCGGGTTCGACTTGCGCCAGACCACATCGTTCAGAATCCAGAAGCCGTGGTTCTGAAGCGCCGCGCCAACGCGGAAAATGTTGTGATACGAGCCGATCACCCAGATCGCGCCGTTGGGCTTGAGCAGGCGACGGGCAGCTTTCAACCACTCGTTGGTGAATTTGTCGTAGGTAGCAAATGACGAAAACTGGTCCCAGTGATCGTCAACCGCATCCACTTTGCTGTTGTCGGGGCGACTTAGATCGCCCTTGAGCTGCAGGTTATAGGGTGGATCGGCAAAGATCAGGTCGATGGATTCAGCCGGAAGGCTGTTCATCATCTCGATGCAATCACCGTCTAATATCGTGTTCAGCGGAAGCGCCTTTACCGCGCCCCGGGTCTTGGTCTTTTCCATCAATTCTGCCTCATTTCAGCGGCGCTTTTGCGCTCTTTGCTTGGCTCTAAAATGAGTCAAAGGTGATTCGCCGTCAATTTCTTTTTTGAATCAGTGACTTAGTTATTTTTCTTGATACAAGATATTGTGTATCGGTTTGAACGAACGTCTATGGTGTGGGGTAACCCCTAGAGCTCGAAGAGCCTCTAGATGCTGTTTCGTCCCGTATCCGGCGTTCTTTTCCCAGCCGTATCCGGGAAATTCGATGGCCAAATCACCCATGATCCGGTCCCGCGCGACCTTGGCGATGATCGAAGCAGCGGCGATGGAAAGCGATCGACCGTCGCCTTTCACCACGGCTTGGGCTGATGTGGTCAGGCCCCTGGGGATCATATTGCCGTCGATCAGAATGTGATCTGGCGCTTTGGTTAGCCCCGCTATTGCGCGGGTCATCGCCAGATGTGAAGCGCGCAGGATGTTGATCTCGTCGATTTCCTGAACCGTGGCGTGGGCGATGCAGCAATCGGCCTTGGCCAGAATTTCATCATACAGGGCATCGCGTTTTTTCGCGGTCATCTTTTTGGAATCGTTCAAACCTTCGGGGATGTCATCGGGGTTCAGGATCACCGCAGCGGCGGTGACTGGACCGCATAGGGGGCCACGGCCGACCTCATCTACGCCAGCGATACGAAAGGCGCCGCGTGAAAGCGCCGCCTGTTCCAATTCAAAATTCGGTTTTGTCATGTGCCCTGTGTGCGTCAGACCGGGCGCATAGGCAAGTCACCGGCGATTGCGAATGTAGTATCCGTTGTCACGCAAACATTGGGGTTCGTATCCGTAGCGGCGTCCAACCGTGGTCCACAAGGTTTCCTCGCAGCGGGCGGGGATGCGATAGGTGTGGTGGTAATTCTGCTGCATGCAGGACTTTTCGAAAGTCCGCTCGGTTCCTGCTTGGGTGGTGAAGGACTGCA
>CAYVRN010000081.1:0-1125 GCA_964453855.1 uncultured Rhodobacterales bacterium | reverse complement strand
TTGAAATCGGGCAATAACAGCGGGTGGCTATCGAATATCAGGCGATAAAGCGTGCTTGTTATTGAATGGCTGAACGTCATTGGGCATGGTGGCTGCATGAAACACGTCATCGCATCACTCACATTGGTCCTGGCCATGGCAGGCAGCGCAGATGCAGCCTGTTATGCGGATTACAAAGCCAAGCAGGACAACCCGCTTCGGTTACACTATGGTGTTATAGAACTGTTCGGGGACTGCTCGACCGAAGGGGCGGAAGCAGAGATTCCCGAACGGATCGAAACAGACGGCTGGGAGCTTTTGGCCGTTCTGTCTGTTTTCGGGGATGAGGGACTGGACGAAAGGAGTGCCAATGCCGGCGACTACTACCTCCGCTATTGAAGCGCGCCGCACCGGCACAAGATTTGTTACCCTTGCTGTACTGGCCATCGTCGTGATCCTTCTGATCGCGACGGCGGTGCTTTTGCTGACCCTGCCGGACGCCAATGCGTTTAATGCGCGGGTCGAACGGGTGTTTATTGAAAACTCTGATCTGACCGGACAGGCGGAAATTCGTTTGCTGGAAATTTTGGCGCAATCGGGAACGGCCTTTGCCGATACGCTTTCCAGTTATCGCATGGTGATCACCGTGCTGCTGGTTTTTGCTACGGCGATGTTGGTGGCAGCTTTGGCGTCGCTGGTGATGCTGGTGAACCTGAACCGCCGCATGGCGCAGATTGAACATGCGGGCATTCAGGTGAACTCGCTGATCCTGAGCCGGGAAGAGAAGATGGTCTATATCAACAATATGGGCTTCAAACTGACCGACGCCGTGATGGAAACTCTGGGCGTACTGGCCGAGGCGCGGATCGACGATGACATGCTGTCGGGGGCAGAGATTGAAGCGATGATTACCGGAAGACATTCATCCGATTGCGATGAGGCATCGGGAGCGACACGTATCAAACGGTTGCGTGACGCGCTGGGCAATCAGATGATTTCCGAGCTGCTGGTCAAGAACATAGCCCGAAAAGGGTACGTGCTGGCAATTGATAAGTCGGTAATTCGCATTCTGTGACGACCATGTTGTAAAACCTTCCAATTTTGGCCGATCTAGAGTTAATGTGTTGTCGTCGCAGTATGATCTAG
>CAYVRN010000080.1:0-11894 GCA_964453855.1 uncultured Rhodobacterales bacterium | reverse complement strand
AGCGGAATCATAATCCGCGTGTCGGGGGTTCAAGTCCCTCCTCCGCTACCAAAAGTTAGAAAGACCCGATGCTGAAACGCTCGGGTCTTTTCTGTTTTGGGGACTGCAAACCAGTCTGTGGAAACAAAGACCAAATTTGGCAACAGACTGTCTTTCCTATTCCATCTTGATCCCCAAAGGGTTTCAATCCAGTCTGGTATTAAAAAAAGAATAACACGTCATAGGCGTCGTGCGGTAGTGGGAGCATCTGAGAACCAAGGGGGGCGTTCAGATTATGCGAAACGATTTTTGGCTTCTTTCGGTTGGGTCCCGGAAGGGCTGGTTTGAACGATGATACATAAACCGGCAGTTGCCGAGGTCGTCCGTACTCGCCGTTATGGTCTGTAGCGCCTTGCTTTTGACGTTTCGTCTGGGCAATCCGATCCTGTGGATCGACGAGGTGTTTACAACGAATTATATTCGCCACGGCTACGATTTCTTACTAGATTTCGCGCGCCCTGACGAACGTCATCCGCCTGGACATTACTTAACGCTCAAAGCTTGGTCCGAGCTATTTGGCGCGGATCGGGTGGGCATTAGGACCATGTCGGTCGCTTGGGCGGTTCTTTGTCTTCCGCTGCTGTATGGCATTGTCCGCATGCGCTTTGACAGACGCATGGCGCTGATTGCGATAGCGTATCTCGCGGTGTTTCCGGGATTTGTCTATTACGGCCGCGAAGCGCGCATGTATGCGCAATTGTTCGGGCTGCTGATGCTGGCCAGCTTTCTGTTTCTGGTCCTCTTTAACCGGTTTCAGACATTGGGAACCGGAAAACGGATCCTTCTGACGCTATGTTTTGCCGTGGTTTTGGCTGGCACATTCTACACCCACTACATTTCGTTTATTTTCTACGCTTGCTTTTCAATCGCGGGCGTCGCGCTGGCCGTATTACGCAAAGATGTTCCGTGGCTGCTGTATGCCATTTCAGGGATCGCATTGGCGACGCTTCTTGCCGTGCCGCAGATTTTCCACATGGTTAAATTTGTCGCCCCAGCGACGGATGAGTGGATCCCTTACTCGGACCTAGGGGTCTTTTACGCAACCTTGCTGGGCACATATGACGCGCCGACGCTGGCCAAACCCCTTTTGTACATCGTCTATCTGATAGGTTTTGTCTTCTGGCGGCATTATAACATCTTCGAGCCTACGCCCCTTCAAATGGGGCTGCTACTGTTGACTTGTTTGGTCATGGCCTATGTTTCGTTCCGACTTGTCGAAACCCCGTTCAGGCGGGGGACCTGGACCAACCGCCGTCGTACATTATCGGTTTCGGCCCTAACACTTGGGGCCTTCATAGTTGCAGGCATTGGGGGGAACGCGACGCATGGATTTCCGGGTCGGGTTCCGGAAGCCGCGCGAAAGATACAAGAGTTCCGCCCCGGCGATACGTCCGACTGCCATAACGGTCTTGAAGCACGTGAAATTTCTCAGGGCGCGCGCTGTGTTCTTGGCGCAGAAGATGTGCCACCCAGTATCGCGTTTGTGGGCGACTCTCATACGGCGCGCATCACAGATGCTCTGGTCGAGGTTTTGACGCCCCAAAATATCTCATTTGTCACCTTCAATGGCAGTTGGTGCGCACCTTTACTGAATTTTACAACCGATAATGTCCACAAGGCGGGCTGCGTCGAGGAAGTGCGCGCATCCATGGATCAAATCATCCATGATGATCATATTCAGACGGTCGTTCTTTTCGCTGAGTGGGCACACTACACACACGGTTTCAGATGGCCAGACAACTTCGCGTCCGTTTATCAGTTTTCAGACACCGGCGATTTCGATTTTTCATCTGGATTGATCAGTGAAAATACCGCCCACTTCCAACGGGCTTTGACACATACGTTGGAGGCTTTGACGGAAGCCGGAAAGACTGTGGTTATGGTCTTGCCCACGCCCGAGTTTGAATTCTCGGTTCCTATGCTTTTAAGTGCGCTTGTCATGCGTGAAGCCGCGTTTGAAGACTACTACATGAGCATGGATCACTATCGTCAGCGTAGTTCGGACGTGCGGGAGATTTTGACCCAAGCCGCAGCGACCTATTCTGTTACCACGGTCGATCCGACTGAGGTTCTGTGTGACTTGGAAGTCTGTCGGCTAGACGACGGGTTGGGTAATCCGCTTTACGAAGACTCGAACCACCTGTCATTTTACGGTGCCTTACCTTTGGCAAAACACATTGCAGATTCCATTCAATAGGCAATGCAGGCTATTGCTTTGGCGCCTCAAAATAGTACCGCACCAACCAGTCCGCGATCAGAGCGGGTTTGTCCTGACCGTCGATTTCTACGGACACTGATAACGACAGTTGGATCAGCTCTGGATTCAGGTCTTTAACCTCTGACAGCGTGAAATGCGCGCGGAGCTTTGATCCGACCAGCACGGGCGAGACAAAGCGCAGGCGGTCAAATCCGTAGTTCACGCCCATCTTCGCGCCCCTTAGCTTGGGAACAGCGTCATAAGACATAGTCGAAAGAAGCGAGAGGGTTAGAAAACCGTGGGCGATCGTGGCACCAAAAGGCGTTTGCGCTGCGCGTTCGGGGTCTACATGAATAAATTGATCGTCGAACGTCACATCGGCAAAGGTGTCGATCATTGTCTGATCGACAGTGTAGCCACGTGACGTTCCGATTGTCTGGCCGACCTTAGCCCTAAGGTCATTGCGTGTAATTTCTGTCACCGTGTCATCCGTGGTTGGCAATCAGCGATGATCGGGATGCGTGTAATCATCATACATCTGCCGAAGCGTGAGTTTCGAGACCTTGCCGGTTGCGGTCAGAGGCAGCGCATCAATCCACAGCACGTCATCCGGCAACTGCCATTTGGCAAAGTGCTCGGTCATATGGGCGTGCAGATCCTCAAGCGAGGGGCGTTCCGCGCCCGAGGGGACAGCGACCAGAACGGGGCGCTCGTCCCATTTGGGATGCGGCACTGCGATGATTGCGCAGTTTGCGATGGCCGGATGTGAGATGGCGGCGTTTTCCAGATCAATCGAGCTGATCCATTCACCCCCTGACTTCACCAAATCTTTGGCGCGGTCCCGTATCGTCAGGAACCCCTGTGGATCGACCGAAGCGACATCGCCCGTGCCGAACCATCCTTCGTCATCGAAAGCCGCTCCGCTTGCGTCGTCGTTGCGAAAATAGCCCGAGATCACGGTATTGCCGCGCACGTATAGCTCGCCCACTGCCTGGCCATCGTGGGGTTGGCGGTTGCCGTTGTCGTCGACGATTTTAAGGCCGACGCCAAATACGCGCCGTCCCTGTTTTGATTTCAAATCAATCCGCTCTTCGAACGGCAATTGCTTTGAATAGGCGGGCATGCCGCCGTGAGTGCCAACGGGGCTCATTTCGGTCATCCCCCAAGCGTGGCCCACGCTAACCCCGAGTTTTTCGAAACTTTCGATCATGGTTCGAGGTGCTGCCGAACCGCCGATGACGACATCGCCAAAGCCTTTCGGAATGCGGCCCTGTTCTTTGATTTCTGCCAATAGACCCATCCAGACCGTCGGTACGCCCCATGCGGTAAAGACGTTCTCGGCGTCCATCAGTTTGAACAGACTGGGACCGTCTAGTGCAGCCCCCGGCATAACCATGGACAGTCCGCATAGCGGGGCCGAATAAGGTAGCCCCCAAGCGTTGACATGGAACAAGGGCACCACGGGCAGAACCTTTTTGCCTTCCGCAAATGTTTCGCGCTGCATGAGCGAGATCATAAAGGCATGCAGCACCGTCGAACGATGGGAATAGAGCGCTCCTTTGGGGTTCCCGGTGGTGCCTGATGTGTAGCACAGGCCCGCGGCGGTATCCTCTGGGAACACTGGCCAGTCGATACAGTTGGGTTGACCCTCGAGAAGCTCTTCATAGCAAAGTGCATTTAGCGTGGTGTCAGGCATATGCGCGCGATCCGTCATGATCACAAAGGTCATCTCTTTGGGCAGGTGGTCTATGACCGCCTCGATGATCGGCACAAAGGTTGTGTCCAGAAACAGGATTTTATCTTCGGCGTGATTGACGATGTAGATCAGCTGCTCGGCAGACAGGCGCGGGTTGATCGTATGGCACACAGCGCCGATGCCCGAGATGGCATAGTATAGCTCAAAATGGCGATAGCCGTTCCACGCAAGCGTGGCGATGCGATCACCCAGTTCAACCCCTTGCGCGCGTAGAGCATGAGCCAGCTGCGCGACCCGACCGGCAACTTCCGGATAGGTGATCCGGTGAATGTCGCCTTCGGTGCGGACCGATACGATTTCCCCGTTCGGATGCGCCTCGGCGGCGTAGGTCAGAATATCACTGATCAGCAAAGGCTGATGCATCATCATGCCCTTCATAGGCACCTCCCCGTGTTTTTATAGGACACGATAGCCAGATATGAGCGACCTAGAAAGCCTGTTTGTTCGCCCATTGACTGCACGTCACAAATGGCGTTCGGACATCAGAGGATGGCGCGGATGCGCCGGATGGCTTCAAGGATGTTTTCGGTGCTGTTCGCGTAAGAAAACCGCACAAAGCCTTCACCCCAAGACCCAAAGGATGTGCCGGCGATAGTGGCCACGCCCGCGCCTTCAAGAAAACGGTCCTGTGCTTCGCGGGCGGTCATGCCGGTGCCGCTGATGTTGGGAAAGGCATAGAACGCACCGGCTGCATCCGCACATCGGACCCCGGGCAGGCTATTCAACTCGCGGACAATCACCTGGCGGCGTTCATCAAACTGGCGAACCATGTCGTGCACCGCATCTTGCGGGCCTTCCAGCGCGGCAAGGCCTGCAAACTGGGTGGCGGCGTTGACGCAGGAGTGGTCATTGATGCACAGCCGTGTCACCGCATCGACCATGCTGTCGGGCCAGACCGCATAGCCCAAGCGCCAGCCGGTCATGGCATAGGTTTTCGACCAGCCGTCCAGCATGATCAATCGGTCGCGGATCGAGGGGTAGTTCAGCAGGCTGACGTGCGCACGCCCGTCGTAGAGCATGTTGGAATAAATCTCGTCCGAGAGGATCGCAACATGCGGGTAATGCTCTAACCCCTTCACCAGCTTGTCGATTTCCTGCTTCGGGGTCACGCCCCCTGTGGGGTTGGCGGGACTGTTTATGATAATCAAACGGGTTTTGTCGGTGATCTGCGAGAGCACTGTTTCGGCTGCAAAAGCAAATCCGTTTGCCTCTTCCAAAGCAATGGGAACGGGTGTCGCACCGGAATATTTGATGGCCGATTCATAGATCGGAAAACCGGGGTTTGGGTACATGATCTCGACGCCCGGTTGCCCGAACATCAGAACGGCAAAGAACATCGACGGTTTGCCACCGGGTACGACGATCACGTTGTCGGGGTTCACCGTGGCCCCGTGGCGGCGGTGCAGATCAGCGGCTACCGCTTCGCGCAAGGCTGGCAATCCGTTGGCGGGTGTATAGCCGTGGTGGCCGTCTTGCAGCGCTTTGATGCCCGCCTCGACGATATGATCGGGGGTGCGAAAGTCGGGCTGTCCGATGCCAAGGTTGATGATGTCTTTCCCCTCGGCGGCCAGTTTTTGAGCGCGGGCCAAAACGACAAAGGCGGACTCGGTCCCTAGACGCGAGATGCCGTCAGCGAATTTCAGGTCAGCAGTCATGTCAGTTCCTTTTTGAACGCAGCGAGCCAGCCTAGCCCATCCACTGTTGATCCGTTGCGGGGTTTGTATTCGGCCCCGATTGGCGCGGTATAGCCCATTTTGCGGACCGCGCGGATCAGGTTGAGGTAATGCACTTCCCCCTGATCCGGTTCGCCCCTGTCCGGCACAGCGGCAATCTGGATATGTCCGATCACGGGCAGATGGGTGAGCAGCCAGGTGGTCAGATCGCCTTGGGTGATCTGGGTGTGGTAGCAGTCAAACATCATCCGCAGGTTGGGGTGCCTTAGTTCGTCAATAATCATGCGGGCGTGTTCGACCGTCGACAGGTGATAGCCAGCCACGTCCCTTTGGTTGATGGGTTCGATCAGAATGGACATCCCATGCTTAGCAGCAGCGTTACAGGCATAGGTCAGGTTCGCTCGAAAGGTTGCCTCGGCCCCGTCAATAGAGTCCGATCGCCCTGCCATGACGTGCACGTTCAGCGCGCCAATTTCGGCACCGTAAGCGATTGCCTGATCAATCGCCGCGCGTGCCTGTGACACGCGGTCGGGCAGGGCACACAGGCCGAACTCACCTGCTGTGGCGTCGCCCGGAACCGTGTTCAGCCCCAACATCGTCAGGCCGGTTTCCTTGAGCGCGCATTTTACCTGCGAGGCGGGTGTGTCGTAGGGAAAGTGGCATTCAACGGCGTCAAACCCATCCCGTTTGGCAGCCAAGATGCGGTCCACCAAGTTCAGGTCGGTGTATAGAAACCCAAGGTTTGCCGAGAACGTCACATCTTACCCCAAAGCTTGAAAAAGACCGCTGTGATCAATCCGCGTTCACGGTTGTCTGGTTCTGAACCCCAAGCCCTTCAACCCCCAGCTCCATGGTGTCTCCGGCACGCAGGAAGCGGGGCGGGGTCATTCCCAAACCGACCCCTTCGGGGGTACCGGTGGCGATCAGATCGCCCGGGCGCAATTCCATGAAGCGCGACATATACGAGATGATTTCGGCAACCGAAAAGATCATATCCGAGGTGTTCGAGTTCTGTACGGTCTCGCCGTTCAGTTTTAGCCAGATTCCTAGGTTCTGCGGGTCTGGGATCTCGTCAGCGGTGACCAGCCACGGGCCGGTCGGACCGAATGTCGGGGCGGATTTACCTTTGACCCACTGGCCCAAATGATCGAACTGATAGGCGCGTTCCGACATGTCGTTCACCACGCAATAGGCAGCCACATAGCCAAGCGCCTCTGCCTCGGAGACGTAGCTGGCGGTTTTGCCGATCACGACGCCCAGCTCTGCCTCCCAGTCGGATTTTTCAGAGCCGCGAGGGATGATCACCGGATCGGTTGGACCTGACAGACACGATGTTGCCTTGTTGAAAATGATCGGTTCGTGTGGCGGTTCGGCACCTGTTTCGCGCGCGTGTTTGGCGTAGTTCATGCCGATGCAGTAAAAGTTCGGAACATCGGCGAGGCAAGCGCCTATACGGTCTGGTTCGACGACTGGTAGTTCGGCAGTATTGATCGCGCGAATGGCCTCAAGCGCCTCAAAGGACACCCCGCCGCCTTTGAAGTCGGCAACCTTGCCCTCAAGACTGCGAACGGTGCCGTCTGTGTCAAGAATTGCTGGGATTTCCTGCCCTTTCGGGCCGACGCGCAGTAGCTTCATAAGGGTGTTCCTGTTTCGATTTGAGTTCTTGGACCGGCGCTGATTTTTGCAGCCGTTTACATATTCCGAATATCAAAACTGAATTTCAAGGTATACCGTATAATTCCGAAACCTAGATGATCGCAGCCAATGGACAAAGCCGTGAAAACTGTACGCCTTTCCAATTCCGATAATGTGGTGACCGCTATTTCCCAAATCTCTCAGGGGGACGAGGGCGCTTTGAGCTTGATCCCGCGCGGTCACAAAATGGCAACTTCAAGCATTGCGATGGGTCAACCGATTATCAAATACGCGCAAGTGATTGGATATGCAGCGCGCGATATTTTACCCGGAGACCACGTACATACCCACAATGTAACGTTCCGAAATGTGAATGCAGCCTATGAGTTCGGAACCACCCTTGTGACAGTCACACCCCAAGAGCCAGCTGTTTTTCAAGGGTATCGGCGGGAAAACGGCAAGGTTGGAACACGAAATTACATCGCGGTTCTGGCAAGTGTGAACTGTTCAGCGACTGCCGCACGGATGATCGCGGATTATTTCACACCCGAGCGCCTTGCAGATTTCCCTAATGTCGATGGGGTCGCCGCGTTTCATCACGGCACGGGATGTGCCATGGCGACCAACGGTGAAGGCTTTGAAGCGCTTCAGCGCGTGATGTGGGGCTATGCGCGTAATCCGAATGTCGGAGGCGTTTTGATGGCTGGCTTGGGATGTGAGACAAACCAAATCGACTGGTTGGTCGAAGCTATGGGCATAAAGCCGGGACCATTGTTTCAAACGATGAACATACAGGACGTAGGTGGGTTAAGGAAAACTGTTGAGCTTGGAATAAGTAAGATCGAGAAAATGCTTCCTTTGGTCAACGCTGCCCAGCGCGAACCCTGTCCGGCCTCTGAACTGATGGTGGCCCTGCAGTGTGGGGGGTCTGATGCATGGTCGGGGATTACGGCCAATCCAGCCTTGGGGTATGCGATAGACAAACTTGTTGCCATGGGGGGAACGGGCGTTCTGGCAGAAACTCCTGAAATCTACGGGGCAGAACACCTGTTAACGGCGCGGGCCATCGACAAACAAGTTGGCGAGAGGCTGCTTGGTCTCATCCGGTGGTGGGAAGATTATACCGACCGAAACGGTGGAAGTATGGATAACAACCCCAGCCCCGGTAACAAAAAGGGCGGTCTGACGACCATCCTCGAAAAGTCTTTGGGCGCAGCAGCAAAAGGCGGGACCACTCCGTTGACCGGTGTCTTCAAATACGCCGAACCTGTGACGGCGAAAGGGTTCACTTTCATGGATAGCCCCGGCTACGATCCAGCCTCGGTCACGGGACAGATCGCTTCTGGATGCAATATTGTGGTCTTCACCACGGGGCGCGGATCAGCGTTTGGATCAAAGCCATCTCCGTCAATCAAAGTGGCCACAAATACGACCATGTACGAGCGTCAAACCGAGGATATGGATATCAACGCCGGTCGAATTTTAACCGGCGATGCAAGCGTTGCGGAACTCGGAGAAGAGATCTTTCAGATGATTCTGGATGTGGCTTCGGGTACCCCTTCGAAATCCGAAGCCCAAGGTTTGGGGGACTATGAGTTTGTGCCTTGGCAAATTGGCGCGGTCATGTAGCCATCTTCGCCCTAACCGCGCCCGACGAAGGGCATGTTCGTGGCCATGACCGTCATGAACTGCACATTTGCCTCCAGTGGAAGCTCGGCCATGTGCAACACCGATGAGGCAACGTACTGAACATCCATCACAGCTTCGGTTCGGATGCTGCCGTCGGCTTGTGGCATGCCAGTTGTCATCGACTGCGCCATGTCCGTCAGAGCATTGCCAATATCAATCTGGCCACAAGCGATGTTATAGGGGCGCCCGTCCAGAGAGATGGATTTGGTTAGTCCGGTAATTGCGTGTTTTGACGACGTATAGGCTGTCGACCCGGGCCGAGGTGCGTGAGCCGAGATCGACCCGTTGTTGATGATCCGGCCGCCCATCGGGGATTGTCGCCGCATGATGGCAAAGGCCGCACGGGCCGCGATGAACGAGCCCGTAAGGTTAACATCAATCAAACGCCGCCAGTCTTGGACGGACAATTCGTCAATCGGGCCGCCTGTGATCATGATGCCTGCGTTGTTGAAGATCGCGTCAAGACGCCCCCACGCAGTGTAGGCGGCTTCAAAATTGGTCTGAACAGCGGCTTCGTCGGCCACGTCGCAGGGCAGGATCATCGCAGCCGGATGCCCGTTTGCTGCATCAAGCAATGTTTCTTCGCGCCGACCGACAAAACCGACACGCCATCCTGCGTCTAGAAAAGTTCTGGCGGTGGCCTTGCCAATTCCGCTACCGGCGCCGGTAATGATAATGGATTTTGTCATGGTTTATCCGTTGTCCTTTTCCGCCTCGGCCGCGCGACCCTTTGCGACCTCGTCCGCCATGTCGACGCCATTCATCGCTCCGATAATGTCCGACAGCATCGGCACGTAGTCGCCGCCTTTCCCAATCGCTTCGGCATGGGTGTAGTAATGCTTGATGGATGCAGCCATCACATTCACGACGCCCGCGTCAGTGGCCATGTTGTTCACATAACGTATGTCTTTGCTGGCGTTGGTGATCGAAAACTTGTGTGCATCGCGGTTGCGATCGACAACGTAGCTCATGAAGGTTTCGAAAAAGCCGTTGCCCATGCGGCTGGGTGACAGAACTTTGTAGATGGTTTGTGGAGGGATGCCGACCTTGGCACCAAGCACAACAAGCTCTGAGTATAGTGCCCCATACCCCATCGCCATGAAGTTCATCAGAAGCTTCATTTTATGTGCGCTTCCTACAGGGCCAATATGGTTGATCGTGCCTGCCCAGCATTCGATCACAGGGGTGACAATCGCCAAAGTCTCGGCGTCACAACCGACCATCGCGTCCAAGGTCCCCTCTTCGGCTTCTTTCGGTGTGCGACCAAGCGGGGCATCGACCAATGTGGCGCCTTTGGTGGCCAACTCTGCCGCCAGTATTTCGGTCGAGGTCGGATCAGCCGTCGAAGTGTCGATCACAATCAACCCCTCACGTGCGCCAGCAAGAATGCCGTCGTCACCGCGAATGACGCTTTCAACCATCGGGGAATTTGAAAGGCAAATGTGAACGATGTCACATTTTTCGGCCATCTCTTTTGGGCTTGAGACCTCGAAAGCGCCTTTTGCGGCCAGACTTTCAATCGGTGTTCGGTTGCGGTTTCCTTTGATGTATAACTCATATCCGCCAAGCAGGATGTTTTTGGCCATACCATGCCCCATGAAGCCAAGGCCAATAAATCCAATGACGGGTTTCTTCTGGTTGGACATGGGGACTCCTTTGATATTCCAGATGTGTCGAGTAGACATGTATCACATTTGGAATATACGCTGAGCCGCTGAAAATGGTAGCGCGATTATTTTCAGGCCGGCGGCGCGCGCCATTGCTTTGTTGGGGGGCCTACACATCCCCAACCAGTTCAAAATGACCCGACCAGCCGGCGGCTTTGGCACGTTCAATCGCGACTGCCTGAATGCGCATAAAGCGTTCACGTAGATCATCGGGCAGGTCGCTGACCAGAAAGCCGTATTTCTCCCACTCGGCGTTGACCTTTTCCCATAGGCTTTCGATGCCTTGAGGCAGCCAACCTTCGCAGGTTTCGCTTTCGGGGATCAGGCCGAACACCCAGGCATCCCGGATGATCTTGCCGGTATCGGTCATGCCGCCGTTCAGGTCGTTGTCGATGCCAACATAGCGTTTCGGTTCTCGCATGATGTCTCCTCAGGCGGTCAGGGATGCGAATAACGCGGGCAGTTTTTCGGGCAAACGGTTTACGTGATCCACGATGGTATAGTTGTTCTGGCCGAAAATCCGCTTCACATAAGTGTCCGCGTTGGGGTCTAGGGTCAGACAGTAGGATGAAACTCCCTTGGACGCCAGTTCCTCGACTGCGTTTTTGGTGTCATGTCGCAGGTGCTGGGGGTCCCGTTCGTCAATATCCGCTGGTGCGCCATCGGTGACGAGCAGGATCAGCTTGCGTCGCTCGGGCTGCTTCATCAAACCTGCTCCGGCATGGCGCAGAGCCGCGCCCATACGGGTGGACAGGCCGCCTTTCATACCGTCCAGACGCGCCTTGGCTTCATCATCGAACCGCTGGTTAAAGTCTTTGAACTTGTAGTAATGCACATCATGCCGCCCGTCTGACGCAAAGCCGTGCAGGGCAAAAGGATCGCCGATGCCGGATATCGCAGTGGCCACCAGCGTTGCCGCCTCGCGGGTCAGGTCCAGCACAGTTTTCTCGGACCCTTCAACCATGTCGTTGGTGCTTTCGCTCAGGTCCAGAAGAACGGTCACCGCCAGATCACGCGACTTGATGAGGTTGCGCATGGTGATCCGAGGATTGGGTTGTTCACCCATTCGAATGGCAATCATCGCGTCTACGGCAGCGTTCAGGTCAATCTCGTCCCCGTCTTCCATACCGCGCACACGCTGGACACCGGCAGGGGACAGCATGTCGATGATCTGACGGATGCGATGGGCCACCGGTTTATGCTCGGCAAGAATATCATCGACAGTACCTGGGTCGCCC
>CAYVRN010000079.1:0-12337 GCA_964453855.1 uncultured Rhodobacterales bacterium | reverse complement strand
CATTAAAGCCAGTCATTGAGATCGGCGTTTCACCTTCCATCAACACCACATGGCTCTGGTTGGAGCAGTAGCTAGCATAGCTGTTTTCAACCGCCGCACGGGCGGGCATTTCAGCCATGTGTAATGCATTCATTTGATAGTCGAGCATCCACGCACGGATGATATCTTCGGGGGCTTTGGCGATCGGGATGATGTGATCGGGACCGTCGGGGACTTTCAGGTTTTCAAGGTCTAGGTCAAACTGTGGTTCGTCATGGTTCAGAAACGCATTTGCGTTATCCAGCCCTAAAGCTTTCTGCAGGCTGCGCACCTGATCGCGTGCGCCGATAAATCCCTGTATGCCTCGGTCTCTCAGGGCGGGCTTGATGACAGCCCAGTTCATCAAAGGGCATTGCGGGAAGACCACCCCTTCCTGACTTATCGTCAGCAAGTCGGTTATTGTGTCGCCGTCGCGCAGCACCCAAAAATTGACAGAGCGGTCATGATCCCCGTTCAAGCCGTGATCGCGTAGGTTCACAAGTGGGAACATCGAGCCTGTGACATGCGCCTCAAGAAATCGCCGAAACTCTGGAATATCCGCCTCGGTCGCCCACATTACCAGTCCCCCAAAGCCTGCTGCCAGACGGTCATGGCGGCGACTGCAGCTGTGTCAGCCCTAAGTATACGCGGACCAAGACTGATGGTATGGGTAAAGGGCAAAGACTTTAGGCGGCTGCGTTCCGCGTCGGAAAACCCGCCTTCGGGACCGATGAGTATTGCCCAAGGCGCTTTGCGAGCTTGGCGACTTTCTTCGCTATCCGCGGAGAGTAGAACCGAAAGGTCCAACGAGCTTCCCACCTCGGCTTCGTCGCAAAACAAAAGCTGGCGATCCTCTGGCCAGTGATCCAGCACCTTCGACAGCTTCTGCAAATCCGTCACCTCGGGCACAAATGTCCCGCCGCACTGTTCCGCAGCCTCGACCGCGTGGGCTTGAAGGCGATCCTGCCGAACGCGCTCGGAATTGGTAAAGTCGGTTTGCACCGGCATGATCCGCGCGGCCCCCATCTCGGCCGCTTTTTCAACGATGAAATCGGTTCGCGCTTTTTTGATCGGCGCGAAAATCAGCCACAGATCAGGCGGCATTTGCAGGGGCTTCGACTGCTCTAGACAGGTCAGCTCTCCACCGCGCTTGCCCGCTTGCGTGACCTCGGCCTGCCATTCACCGTCACGCCCGTTGAACAGCGCCACTTTCGCACCCGCGCCCAACCGCATGACCCCGAAAAGGTAATGAGCCTGATCGCGATCCAGAGGAACCGATTGCCCCTGACCCAAAGGGTGATCTACATAGAGCCTGATTTTCGCTTTTTCCATGAGGGCAATCTATGACCGAAACCCGCCACACGCCAGAGCCAAAGGGACAGGTTTCCGACGCCGTGCGCGGCAATTGGGTGGATCACTACGCCCCCGAATGGAGCCGCCCCTATCTGCGCCTGTCCCGCGCCGACCGCCCGATCGGGACTTGGCTTTTGCTGCTGCCCTGCTGGTGGGGTCTGTTTTTGTCAGCAGTTCAACAGGGCCGCTTTGGCTGGGAAGGGCTGTGGATCATGATCGGTTGCGGCATGGGCGCATGGCTGATGCGCGGTGCCGGTTGCACGTGGAACGACATCACCGACCGGCACTTTGACGGTCAGGTCGAACGCACCAGGAGCCGCCCGATCCCGTCTGGGCAAGTGACCGCTAAAAAAGCCGCTGTCTGGATGGTGCTTCAAGCGTTGATCGCCCTGTGCATCCTGCTGACCTTTAACACCAATGCGATCCTGCTGGGCTTCATCTCACTGGTACCGGTGGCGATCTACCCCTTCGCCAAACGCTTTACCTATTGGCCGCAGGTGTTTCTGGGCATCGCTTTCAACTGGGGTTCATTGCTGGCATGGACAGCTCACAGCGGTTCATTGGGACTTCCCGCCGTACTTCTATACGCCGCCGGTCTTGCGTGGACACTGTTTTACGACACGATCTACGCACATCAGGACAAAGAGGACGACGTAATGATCGGCGTCAAATCCACCGCTCTGCTGTTTGGGGCCGCAACCCCGCGTTGGCTGACAAAGTTTTTGATCCTGACGGTGCTTCTAATGGGGGCGGGCATTGCCCTGGCTCTGATTGACGCAAGCCCCCTAACCTTGATCCTGGCGCTCGGCGCGCCTTGGGCAATGGGGTGGCATCTTCTGTGGCAATTGCGAAAGCTGGATATCGACGACAGCGACGGCTTGTTGGCGCTCTTCCGCTCAAACCGCGATGCGGGAATGATCCCGGTCTTGTTTTTCATCGTTGCTTTGTTCATTTGATTGATCCTTGGCCCCAGACGGCCTAACAATAACCGACCAACGGGGAACGACGACTAAATGAGGCGACTAGGGGCTTTACTGGCTATCATTGCGATGCTTGTCGGCGCGGGTCTGAGTTATCTCGGCGCGATCGTCTCGGTGAACGTGATCGAAGACAGCAGTGAACTGGGCGTCCGTCAGGCACTGGACAGCGAACTTCTGGACTGGGCCGAGGTTGAGGCAGACGGCTTGCGGGTCATTCTTACCGGCACCGCCCCCAACGAGGCACTGCGTTTCAAAGCCATGTCCACGGCCGGTACGGTGGTCGATTCTGCGCGTGTCGTGGACCAGCTAGAGATTGCTGTCACAGCCCCCTTGAAAGCCCCGCGGTTCTCGATCGAGATTTTACGCAATGACAGTGGCGTTTCTCTTATAGGTTTGGTCCCCAAAGACACCGAGCGCACCGTTCTGGCCGCACGCTTTTCGGTTGCCACAAACGGAGCACCAATCGCAGACCTGTTGGAAAGCGCAGATTTCAACGGCCCCGCCGGATGGGACAAGGCCGTTGATTTCGCCGTCAAAGCCACTTCGATGCTTGAACGCTCGAAAATTTCAGTGGCGGTTGATGCGATTGACGTGACCGCCGTGGCAGACAGCGAAGAAGAAAAAGACGCCGCCGAACGGGAGCTGTTGAACCTTTTGCCAACGGGCATTTCAGTCGATCTGAACGTGTCTGCCCCACGGCCCGTCATTACACCCTTCACCCTGCGGTTCTTGATCGATGGCGACGGGGCGCGTTTTGATGCCTGCGCGGCAGACGATCAGGACGCGGTCAACCGCATCATGCGCGCTGCGCGCGACGCAGGTTTGCCGAAAAGCACCGACTGTGTGCTTGGTCTTGGGGTCCCGTCCCCCAGTTGGGGCGATGCAGCTAGCCTAGCGATCCGCGCCTTGGGTGCGCTTGGCAAGGGCGAGGTCACCCTTTCAGACGTGGACATCACCCTAATCGCCTCGGCCAGCACCAGCCAGACCGATTTCGACCGTGTTGTCGGAGAACTTGAAAACAACCTGCCTGACGTCTTCTCGCTGCACGCGGTTCTGCCGACCGTGATCGAAGCACAAGACATGGGGCCACCCGAGTTCACAGCGACCCTTAGCCCTGAAGGGCAGTTGCAGATGCGCGGCCGGCTACCCGATGAACTTTCACGAGATGCCGTGCGCAGCTTTGCCCGCGCGCAGTTCATCAGCGGGGCGACGCATATGGCGGCGCGTATCGACCCGAACCTACCGACAGGCTGGGCCGTGCGTACGATGACGGCGTTAGAAGCCTTGGCGCAGCTCAACAACGGCGCAATCTCGGTTGAGCCTGATGCCGTGACTATCACTGGTCGCACAGGCAACAAAACTGCCCGCTCGGAAATCACCCGCATCCTGTCGGACGGCTTGGGCAAAGGGCAACGTTTCGACATTGACGTGACGTATGACGCGTTGCTGGATCCCGCGACCTTCATCCCGACGCCCGAGGAGTGTCTGGCTGATATTCAGTCCGCCGCCGCCGCGAATAAGATTACGTTCGAACCCAGCTCGGCCCAGATCAGCGCGGTGGCACAATCCACAATTGACGCCATCGGCGAGATTTTGAAGAAATGCGGCGAGATCCGGATCGAGGTTCAGGGCCACACCGATAGTCAGGGACGCGAGTCGATGAACCTGACACTGTCGCAATCGCGCGCAGAAGCGGTTATCGAAGAGCTGATGAACCGTCGCATCTTGGTGTCCAACATCACCGCCAAAGGCTATGGCGAAACCACACCAATCGCCGACAACGACACCGAAGAAGGCCGCGAAGCCAATCGCCGGATTGAATTCCGCCTGATCCAACCAGACGCCACGGTTTCCGAGACCGATACAGACGCCCAATCAGAAGAAGGGGATAGCAATGAGTAGAACCGAGTTTATCATTGCCACGGCCATTGTCCTGTTCGTGGCCTTCTGTCTGGGCTGGTTTTTTCACTGGCTTGTGCACCGCTTCAGCCGTGTTGCGCAAAGCGACATGGGCGAGCTTGACACGATGGCGCAGCAACTGCACGAGGCCGAGGAAGAGCGCGATCGCGCTGTGGCCGAGTATCACGCCAAAGAGGCCGAGATCACCAACCGCATGAACCAAACACAGGCCGAGCTTGCGGCCGCGATGGATGGGTTGCGCGTGGCCCGTCAGGAAGCAGAAGAGTTGCGCGAATACGTGGAACGGATGAACGCGGGCGATTGACCTGCCAGCGCACGCAACGCTCATACACTCTCAACTTTTGAGGGGCATTTTCCCTTCCGTCGACAAAAGTGGCTCCGCGCCTTCAGATGCAGCACAGCGAAACTGTATCAAGAAGGCCGCCGAGACCCCCACAGACCACCCGGAGGGTGCAGGGGAAACCCAGCACTCGGCGAGGACACTTTGCCCCTAGGCGGGCCCGCCGCTTTACCGTGATGGAAATACACCGTTGACCCCGCCGGATATCGTCCGAGCGGGCCAAAGCTGTGCGCGATCCAATCTACTTTCAGATCAGACCTTCAGCCTTGAACATCGCCTTGATGTCCGCCTGTGGACGGGCACCATAATGGCTGATGACCTCGGCGGCGCAAACGCAGCCCATGCGCCCCGCAATTTCCAAAGATTGACCAGTGGCATAGCCGTACAGGAACCCGGCAGCGAACTGGTCACCGGCACCGGTTGTATCTACCGGCGCAATCTTTTTAACCGGCACGACGACCTCTTCGTCTTTGGTAATCAGAATCACCTCTTTGTCAGACCGCGTGCACACCGCCAGCCCGCATTCACGCGATGCGGTTTCCAAAGCCGTCGAAAGGTCTGTCTGATACAGCGATTCCCATTCGTGTTCGTTGCCGATCACGTAATCCAGTTCTTTCACCAACTCGCGGAAGTCATCGCGGTGGCGATCCACGCAGAACGGGTCCGACAACGCGATCCCTGCCTTGCCACCTGCCGCGCGGGTGATACGGGCTGCTGTTGTAAACGCTTCTTTGCCCTTTGGCTTGTCGTAGAGATACCCTTCAAGGAACAGGATTTCCGCGTCGCCTGCCACATCATCCGGCACATCATCCGGACCAACCTCGGCCGAGATGCCCAGATATGTGTTCATCGACCGCTCGCCATCCGGCGACACAAAGATCATCGAGCGCGAGGTCGGCAGTTCTCCGCCTTCGACAGGGGCGTTGACGCACGCGGTGCCTTCGCGCTCCATTTCCTCGACATAGAACCGACCCAGTGTATCGTCATGGACCCGCCCGATAAAGCCGGTTTTCAACCCCAGCGAACCCGCACCCGCAATGGTGTTGGCTACTGAACCGCCTGCTGCCTGAGTGCGTTCGCGCATCGCCGCATACAGCATCTCGCCGCGCTTTTGCTCGACCAGTTGCATGATGCCTTTCTCGATCCCCATCAGGTCCAGAAAGCTGTCGTCGCACTGGGTAATCACATCCACAACGGCGTTGCCGATTCCGATCAGGTTATAGGTCTTCATTCTGTCTTGTCCTCAAATGCGCAATACTCGCGGATCAGGCAGGTGCCACACTGCGGTTTGCGTGCTTTACAATGATAACGCCCGTGCAAGATCAGCCAGTGATGGGCGTGGTTCTGGAAATCCACCGGAATGTTGTCTTCGATGGCGCGTTCAACGGCCACCACATCTTTGCCGGGGCAAATGCCACTACGGTTGCCGACGCGGAAGATATGGGTGTCCACGGCTTGGGACGGATGCCCCCACCACATGTTCAAAACCACATTGGCTGTCTTGCGCCCCACCCCCGGCAGGCTTTCCAAAGCGGCGCGCGAATTGGGAACCTCACCGTTGTAGTCGTCCACCAAAATACGCGACAGCTTCATCACGTTCTTGGCCTTGTTGCGGAAAAGGCCGATGGTCTTGATATGCTCGATCAGTTGGTCTTCGCCCAGATCAAGCATCTTCTGCGGCGTGTCGGCGACTTTGAACAACTCTTTGGTCGCCCTGTTCACACCGGCATCTGTTGCCTGCGCAGACAATGCGACTGCCACCACCAGCGTGTAGACATTCACATGATCCAGCTCGCCTTTCGGTTCGGGTTCAGCTTCCTGAAACCGTTCGAAAATCTTGCGGATCGTATGATAGTCGAGTTGCTTTGCCATAATCGGTCTATGCCCTGTCTGGCAAAATCAGGCAAGGCAGCATCACCTTTTGCGCAAATTTCGGGTCGTGCGTGCGGCTTGAAATGCGCTATGCCTACACGAAAGGGGCCCAAAATGCGTGACGAGAACTCATATCACTACGGGGTCATCCGGCGGGCGCTGGATATCATCGACGAAACTGGACCGATGACAACGCTGGAAGGTCTGGCCGGCGCACTGGATATGAGCCCCGCACATTTCCAGCGGGTTTTCTCAAGCTGGGTCGGGGTGTCTCCGAAACGCTATCAGCAATATCTGACTTTGGACCACGCCAAAACCTTGCTGGCAGATCGGTTCACCACGCTTGCAACGGCCAACTCGGTCGGGCTGTCGGGTGGCGGGCGGCTGCATGATCTGTTCGTGACGTGGGAAGCCATGACGCCGGGCGAATACGCAGGGGGCGGCCAAGGCTTACAGATCGCTTATGGCTGGTTTGAAAGCCCCTTCGGCGAGGTTCTGGCGATGGGCACCAAGCGCGGCCTGTGCGGATTGGCGTTTTCCGAAGAAACCGGACGGGACGCGGCGTTCAAGGATATGAGTGGCCGCTGGCCCGCCGCGGATTTTGTTGAAAAACCCGATCAGCTTGCGGACTGGGTAAAAGCCGCCTTTGACGGCGGCAATACCAAGTTGATCCTGATGGGCGCACCCTTCCAGATCAAAGTCTGGGAGGCGTTGCTGCAAATTCCCTCGGGGCATGTGACGACCTATTCCGAGATCGCCAAGACCGTCGGCAACCCCAAAGCGGTGCGCGCCGTGGGAACCGCTGTCGGGCGCAATCCGATCAGCTGGCTGATCCCCTGTCACCGCGCCTTGCGCAAATCCGGCGGGCTTGGAGGCTATCACTGGGGTCTTCCCGTGAAACGCGCCATGCTGGCCTATGAAGCAGCGCAGTCCGAAGCCTGAAAGCGCGGCAATCCGCCGATTATTCGCCGTGTTATTGGGTAACATGCGCCCTACGGCTAATGTAGCGGCACAAATTAAAACATTTACGAGGCAACACATGCAGCAGATTCGGAAACTTCCGGTCACTCTGGCTTTGATCACCGTCACCACTCTTGGGGCCTGCACCGATCCGGCTCGATTTGAACCGGATCAACCCCCTCAGGCACAAAGCACCGCCATTTTGGGCGGCGTGCTTGGCGCGATGATCGGTATGGCAGGCGGCGACAACCCCGAAGACAAACGCAACGATGCGATCAAGGGGGCGATCATCGGCGCCACAGCAGGCGCGATCATCGGCACCGAACTTGACCGGCAAGCCGCAGCTCTGGAAGCCAGCATGGGCAGCGATGGCGTGGTGATTGTGAACACCGGTCAAAGCCTGATCGTGACCTTGCCGCAAGACATCCTGTTTGCCACCGACAGCAGCGCCATCCGCGAAGATCTGCGCCGTGATCTGGCGGCCCTTGCCCGCAACCTTCTGGACTATCCGAATAGCACCGTACAGGTGGCTGGCCATACCGACAACGTCGGCAGCGCAGCCTATAATCAAGACCTCTCGCTGCGCCGCGCAAATTCGGTGGCCAATGTTCTTTATGCCAATGGCGTAAATCCGGCGCGCATCACAACGATGGGTTTGGGCGAAAGCCAGCCGATTGCCACCAACCTGACCGCCGTTGGCCGCGCGCAAAACCGTCGTGTGGAAATCATCATTCTGCCAAACCGCTAAAGGCATAAGGCAGAGAGCAGTCGGGCCCGTGCACGTCCCTCGCGCGGGCCCGTATTGTTTTATCCGGCGTCTACAACCGCCTGCGCAATATCATTGACCACATGCTCTAAAAGATCGGGGTCAAGGCTTTCGCCCATCACACGGATCAGCGGCTCGGTGCCGGACTTGCGGATCAGCAGACGCCCATCCTGACCCAGCTTTTCGTTCCCCAGATCAATTGCCTTTTGCACCGCGACAGCTTCAAGCGGGGCAGTTCCGGCCGTGAAACGCACATTTTTCAACATCTGCGGAACCGCTTCAAACCGGTTGGCTAGAACACTTGCCGGAACCTGACGTTCTTTCAGCATGTGCAGGAATTGCAGACCCGCGATCAGCCCGTCACCCGTGGTGGCATGGTCGGTCATCACGATATGGCCTGACTGTTCACCGCCCAGATTATAGCCACCCGCACGCATTTCCTGAACCACGTAGCGATCACCAACAGGGGTGCGTTTCAGGTTCAGACCATAGCTGTCCAGATACCGCTCAAGCCCTAGGTTCGACATCACCGTTGCGACCAGAGTGTTGTGCTTCAAACGCCCCTGATCCGCCCAGGATGTGGCAATCAACGCCATGAGCTGATCGCCATCGGCAACGTTACCCTTTTCATCAATGATAATGATCCGGTCAGCATCGCCATCTAAACAAATGCCCACATCCGCGCCCGTATCCACCACAACCTGAGCCGCCAGCTCAGGGCTGGTTGACCCGCAGTTTTCGTTGATGTTTTTCCCGTTCGGCTCGACCCCGACTTTGATCACTTCGGCCCCGAGTTCCCAAAGCACTTCCGGTGCAACCTTGTACGCCGCCCCGTTTGCGCAATCCAGAACGACCTTCAATCCGTCCAAACGCACATCACTGGGAAGCGCGGTTTTAGCAAATTCAACATAGCGGTACTGGGCATCATGGAACGACGTGACCCGCCCGATCCGGTCGGGATTAACCGTATAGGATTCATTAACCAGAAGTGCTTCAATCTCATGCTCGACAGCATCAGACAGCTTGAACCCGTCTGGTCCGAAAAATTTGATCCCGTTGTCATGATACGGGTTGTGCGAGGCCGAGATCATCACTCCCATATCCGCCCGCATGGAATGGGTTAGGCGACCAACGGCGGGGGTCGGCATTGGCCCAAGAACGAACACGTCCATACCTGCCGCCGTAAAGCCTGCGGTTAGCGCGCTTTCAAACATATAGCTTGAACGGCGGGTGTCTTTGCCAATCACCACGCGGTGATGCTTGGCGCCTTTTGCAAAGTAATGCCCCACGGCTGTTGCCAGCTTTACCGCAAACTCTGCCGTCATCGGATGAACATTGGCGCGACCCCGCACGCCGTCAGTTCCAAAATATTTACGCCCCATCACTTCACCCCTTACTCAACTGTTACCGACTTCGCCAGGTTCCTTGGTTGATCCACGTCAGTACCCTTTTCGACAGCCGTGTGATAGGCCAGCAACTGCACCGCAACCGCGTAGACGATCGGCGCGAAACACTGATCCATTTTCGGCATTTCGATGGATTGCCAGATACCATCCCCCGCTTCGGCAATGCCGTCGGCATCGCTGACCAGTACGACCTGACCACCACGCGCCATCACTTCTTGCATATTCGAAACGGTTTTCTCGAAAAGATCATCCTTCGGAGCGAGCACAATCACCGGCATATCTTCGTCGATCAAAGCAATAGGACCGTGTTTCAGCTCTCCGCTGGCATAGCCTTCGGCATGAATATAGCTGATCTCTTTCAGCTTCAGCGCCCCTTCCAAAGCCAGCGGATACATGGCCCCACGACCCAAGAACAAAGCGTCTGACTTACGCGACAACTGCTGCGCAAGCTGGTGAATCGCGCCTTCGCACTCCATCGCCTGTTGCACCAAACGCGGCAACACCTTCATGTTTTCCAGATAGGCTTGATAACCCGCATCATCCAAGTGGCCACGTTGACGGGCCGCCTGTAGGGCCAGCGTCCCAAGAACCAGAAGCTGACAGGTAAAGGCTTTGGTCGAGGCCACGCCGATCTCGGCCCCTGCCAGAATGGGCATCGCAAAATCGCTTTCCCGCGCGATGGTGCTTTCGGCCACGTTCACAACGGAAACGACTTTGCCCGCCTTACCCTGACTATAGCGCATCGCGGCAAGCGTATCGGCGGTTTCTCCTGACTGGCTGACAAACAAAGTCATGTCGCTGTCAAACAGTGGCGGCTCGCGATAACGGAATTCGCTTGCGATATCGATTTCAACCGGCAGGCGGGCGATTTTTTCGAACCAGTATTTGGACACATGGCACGCCAAAGATGCCGTGCCACAAGCCACCATCGTCAGGCGCGTTATCTTCGAGAAATCCAGGTTTTCCTCAATCGCCTTCTGACCGGACTGGTCCAGATGATAGTATTTCAGCGCCTCGGCCAGAACCGTCGGTTGTTCGGCAATTTCTTTCGCCATGAAGTGCTTGTAATGGCCCTTGCTGGCGCTGGTGACACCCAGATCGACCTTCTTGCGCGGACGTTCCACAGGGTTGCGGTTTTCATCCAGAATACGCGCTCCCGCACGGCTGACAATGGCCATGTCGCCTTCGGCCAGATAGGTGATTTCGTCGGTCATATCCGAAAGCGCCAAAGCGTCCGATCCAATGAACATCTCACCCTTGCCCCAGCCGATCGCCAAAGGTGATCCTTTGCGGGCGGCCACGATCAGGTCGTCCTCGCCGTCGAACAAAAAACACAGCGCATAGGCACCGTCCAGTTCCGCAATAGTGGCAATCGCGGCATCTTCGTTGCTTAGGCCCTGATCCAGATGCCAGTTGCACAACATGGCGACTGTTTCGGTATCGGTTTCCGTCAGGGGCAGGATTTGATGCTGCGCCAGTTTTTCGCGGATCTGTTTGTAGTTCTCGATGATCCCGTTGTGAACAACTGCCACGCGCCCGACAGCGTGCGGGTGGGCGTTGTCGGTTGTCGCAGCCCCATGCGTGGCCCAGCGCGTATGACCTATACCAGTCAAACCGGTCAGAGGGTTGGTCGTCAGCAGATCATTCAAATTGACCAGCTTGCCCATCGCCCGACGACGATCCAGTTTTCCGTCGCTAATGGTCGCAATACCAGCGCTGTCATAGCCCCGATACTCTAGCTTTTTTAGACCATCGACCAAAATCGGCGCTGCCTGATGGCTTCCCAATACCCCGACGATTCCACACATAATGTCTGCCCTTTAAGATTTTTTTGCGGCGTCTTGCTTTTGCTTGACCGCCAGTAATTTTTGCCTGAGCCGCGAAACCACCCCTTCGCGTATCGTCTGCGGGGCCCGCGCTGCCGCAAGTGCATCATCCGGTACGTCCTTGGTGATGACGGAACCAGCCGCCGTCATCGCGCCGTTGCCGATTTTCACAGGAGCCACCAACGAGCTGTTGGTGCCAATAAACGCGCCCGCCCCGATTTCAGTACGATGCTTCAGAACTCCGTCATAGTTACAAGTCACCGTGCCCGCGCCGATGTTGGCATCCTCGCCCACCGACGCATCACCCACATAGCTTAGGTGATTGATCTTCGCGCCCCTGGCCACAACCGCTTTCTTGGTTTCGACAAAGTTTCCGATCTTCGCGCCCACGCCGATATCACTGCCGGGGCGTATACGCGCATAGGGTCCAACCGTCGCGCTTTCGCGGATCACGCAATCTTCCAGATGGCTGAACGCACGGATCGTGGCGTTGTCTTCGACAGTGACGCCCTTGGCGAATACCACATTGGGCTCAACAATCACATCGCGCCCCAGCTTGGTATCGACCGAGAAATACACCGTATCTGGCGCTTGCAGAGTAGCCCCGTTCACCATCGCCTGCTCGCGGGCTTTTTCCTGAAAGACCGCTTCGGCCTGCGCCAGCTCCACACGGCCGTTGATGCCCATGGTTTCGGCTTCGTCACAGGTTACGGTTTTGCAGGTCAGACCAGCGTCATTTGCCAGCCTGACGATATCGGTCAGATAATATTCACCAGCCGCGTTTTCGTTTCCCACCTGGGCAATCAGATCAAACAAGGTCTGCCGGTCGGCACACACAACACCCGAATTGCACAAGGTAACGGCCAGCTCAGCAGCCGAGGCATCTTTGGCTTCGA
>CAYVRN010000078.1:0-12404 GCA_964453855.1 uncultured Rhodobacterales bacterium | reverse complement strand
ACGGCATGAGAGCGCATCGGCGCAGCTCCGCCCGCGCGTGCACACGCGTGCCATACGTTGTTTAATTCATCAAATGAATCTCGTTGCTAAACGCAACTCGGATTTTCCGATCTGTCCGGTTAGTTCCGAAAGTTCTGTGGGGACGAATATGGGGACAGCCAGCTGAATATTAGCCTAAAGCAATGTTTCTAATGTGTTTTATGAGGGTAAGTGACGGACAGTGGTACATTCGAACTGGCAGATTACCGAAAGGTGCGAGGTTACGCCGAGATCACACTTTCAGGCGGTAAAGGGAACGCACAAAGTGCGGAAGATAACAGTGGCTGGAGCTACTCGATTGCACCCCGCGCCATCTGTGATCTTGTGCCTTCGTCTACCACTCTGACTTGTGGTTACGGAGCTGTGCTTTCACTCGAAGGATTTGAACCAGCTCTCGGAAGCACATTGGCAATTAATCTA
The DNA here is from genome assembly GCA_964453855.1 of uncultured Rhodobacterales bacterium. Classification (GTDB taxonomy): domain Bacteria; phylum Pseudomonadota; class Alphaproteobacteria; order Rhodobacterales; family Rhodobacteraceae; genus JASMHC01. Next base: position 11,945 of record CAYVRN010000078.1, on the reverse strand, counting down.
AGTGCCGAAAAAGTTGGAACCACCACCCAAGTGAACCTGAAGGCGTCAAGCAGCCAATCGGTATTCAATGGTGCAGGCGCAGTCATTTCGACGATGGGTGCTCAGAGTAACGGTAGCCTAGAACTAGGCCACAAGCTGGAAATGCGCTTCTAACCTTCCAGCTTCGACAAAATAGAGAACCGGCGCCATGGCTTTATGGCGCCGGTTTTGTTTCAGCTAGCCAGCTGCGAAAAAATAATACCAACCAACCAGCAAAAGTGGCGTGGCGATTTTTGGAGCGGGAGGTGCAACAATTTGGAAGGCTGCGGCTCAGTCCAGCAAGCCGCGTTCGGTCAATACCTTGCGGGCAACGCGGAAACATTCGAGCGACTGCGGAACGCCACAGTAAATGCCGATAACATGGATAATTGCGCGGATCTCTTCTTTGGTGACTCCATTGTTGAGCGCACCTTTGCAGTGAATTTCCCATTCATGCATTTTCCCCAACGCTCCGATCATCGCAAGGTTCATCATCGATCGTGTCTTTGGTTCGATCACGTCGTCTCCCCAACCAAAGCCCCAGCACCATGCTGTCATGGCTTCTTGGAAAGGGCGCGTGAAGTCGTCGGCGGCGGCTAGGTTCTTTTCTACATATTCCGCGCCAAGGGTGCCCTTGCGCTGTTCAAGACCTTTCAGAAACAAATCTTCATTAAAGAGGCTCATGTTCGGGTTCCTTTGTATGCGTCAGTCTAGACGGATGCGGTGTTGATGGAGGTGATCGTAATGTGGTTTCATACGGCGGTGAACCTGTTGCACGCGCTCGGGGGAGTCTTTCACTTCGACGTATTTTCTAACCTGTGGAGTCAGGCCCGTAGACTGTGCGAGATTTTTGTGGAACGACCCGCCATCCCACCAGCTGTGTTCGGACGGATCGCCGCCGGGTTCCCATGTGAGGGCTTCTTTGATGAAGGGGATACCGACGCGATTGCAGAACTTGGCTGTCATTTGCACGGGGTCTTCCAGAAGATCGTCGCTGTCAATCACCGGTGGTGGCGTTCCATCGTTCAGAGCGGTTAGCAGGTCAAACAGGGCGCGTTGTTCGGGAAAGCCAACCTCGCCTTCATGAAAGTCGGGCCATTTATTGAACATGGAACTGATCGTCTTGGCCGGATCACGAATCAGGAATGCATGAGTGAAGTTGGACAGGAAATCAGGTGTCCACATATGGTTGATGTAATGCGGGAAATCCTTGAGGAAAACAGGACCTTCACTGGCGCGCTGTTGGATATCTGCCCAGACACTTTCGAGGGTCAAACCCGGAGTGGTGACCTCGCCCGGTTTATAGCGTTGCCACAGCGGTTCTTCGCCTTGGTACCAAGCCTCGCCGAAGGGTTCGTGCAGGCAATCCAGATCTCCGCGTTGGCGCATCATCCATTCAAACGCAGTCGAAGTTGAGCGCGGTACGGCCCAGAGGGCGACGATTTTGTGCATATGGCGTTTCCCTTCTTTTAATTTCGAAGAGGCATTCGCCTTTTCGACCGGCGCGAGAGGCGCTACCTCTCGCGCTCCCCGGGATATTTTGGGACAAAAGAACGTTTAATGGAGGCTTTCCAGAAGGTGACCTTGGGGTGTAGTCGGGGCGAGGCCGAGGGTTTTGAAAATGCGCCAGTAAAGGGCCGTGTCGTGGCCGATGACGGGCTTGCCAATAGCGGCTTCGATGTCGCGTGTTAGATGCAGTGGTCGCTGGGGTAACCCGTTGGGGCCAGATCGGAAATTGCACATGCCATTGATCAGATAAACATCGGCATCAGGCGCCTGTTCAGCGACGTATTGAAACGATTTCAAGGCCAAATCGCCCTCGAACACCCATCGGCAATCGTTAATCGCGTCCTGACTGTCGAACCACCCTTGGTCGTGGAAATTTCCCGCCCAGAGAACATCAAATCCGGCTTCTTTCAAGAAGCCTACCGTGCCCTGCCACCATGCGGGCCAGTGATATGCGGCATTCAACGCCACTTTTTCCACGTTCATTGCCCGAAGCGCTTCGACCATCGCATAGCCAGCCATGTGGAAGTGCAGACCGTATTTGTCAGAAAGGTCTTCGCAATGCTGTCGGATACCCTCGACGCCCAGTCCACTGGCATGAACCCAGTTCGAGCCGACTTGGGCGGCCACATCTGCGCCATTGCGCGACATGCAGTGGCAAAAGTCGTCCATCATGCTGAAGTTTGCTTTTCGTTGATCCAGCCCGTGTTTGTAATCGGGCACGTGCAACATCCATCCATGTACACCGACGCTGTCAGGCGCCATGCGCAGGAAGTCAGACGGGGCTGCGTCATAGTCGAAAGGCGGGCAGGTAAAGCCAACCTGATGCTGAAAGAGCTTGTGCTCTTCCCGCCACGTTTCGGGCATTTGAAGGTGATCAGTCATCTACCGCCTCGCGCATCCATTGTTGCAGTTTGGCAATTGAATGTTCGCTCATCACACCAAAGGCAGGATCAAGCACAAGCGGACCGGGGACGTATCCTTTGGACTTCAAACCTTTGTGGACGGATTCAACCAGGCGGATGTCTTCTTCCACTGTTGTTTCACGATCCTGAACTGCCAGCCCGCGGATGACATCGCTTTCGTGACCGCTAACGGTGTACCACCCGCGCCAGACGGTGCATGTATCCACCGATCTTACACGCCAATGGTATGTGTTCAGAACGTTCCCCGGGTAGCATTGGAAGCTGAACATCGGCCACAGAAACCAGCTTTGGTAATCGCCCGCATGTTCGTTGCTATCCAGATCGATCGGATAGGTCATTTTATCGAGCGCCTGACACTGGGTCGTATGGCGCAGCACATAACCTTTTTCGTCGGGTTGGATGTCGTAAGTGGACGGGTCAATCACGCCTTCGGCAAAGGTGGGATGGTTCGTGGGGCAATGATAACACTCGGAGTAATTTTCGACCGAGACTTTCCAGTTGCAGTTTTCGGGTACCTCGACCCATTCCAAAGGCGCCAAGTCGTCTATGTGCGGCACGAAACTGGCGATCTCCTGTCGTACGCCCGGATACCATTCGTCCATGGGGGCTGCATCGTTATCAAGGTTCACAAACAGGAACCCGTGGAATTCTTCTGTGCGCACCTCGGTCAGGCAGATTTTTGACCGGTCGAACCCCGGCACTTTCTTGACATTGGGTCCCGCGCGCAGCCCGCCGGTCAGTTCATAGGTCCACTGGTGATAGGGGCAAACGACGACACGTGTGTTGCCTGTACCGGTGACCATTTCATGGGCGCGGTGCTGGCAGACATTATAGAATGTTCGCACCACTTTATCCTGACCGCGGATAGCAAACAGGTTTTGACCTGCGATTTCGAAAGCGAAATAATCACCGATATTGGGAATATCCGCGGTGTGTCCCGCGAATTGCCATGTCCGCGATAACAGGCCATTCATCTCGTTTTCAAAAATGGCGGGATCGGTGTAATAGCGCGCGTCAAGAGAGCGCTGAGGCTCTGCAGCGGTCATATGTGCGTTCATTCGGGATCCTCTTGATAAATACCAAGCTCATGACGGCGTTGGTGGAATTTCTCGACCCGCTTGGGGATTTCAGGGCTGGCGACTGCGATAACGAAGCTTAGTAGTGTTTCCAGCAAGGCGATCGTAGACACCGATGACGGAAAAAATTGCGGTGTATCGACTGAAACGACAAAGCCGTGATCGGCATTTAGGATAATGGGGCTGGCAGGGCTGTCAGAAATGCCGACAACAATCATGCCCTGCTCTTTGGCGATGCGGACCGTCTCAACAACTTCGCGGCGATAGGGCTTGCAGGTAATGGCGATCAGCACGTCCTGCTTGTCTGCCCATGCGATGTCATCGACGGGTGTGGACCCAGGTCTGGGAATCGCGTGAAACTGAACCATGCCGGTTGAAGCAAGGTAGGTGAAATTGCGAGCGTTCGAATTATTGACGCCGACACCCAGCGTATAAATATTCCGCGACTTCCAGATGTCCTGGGCAGCCGCTTTCAGTACATCGGGACTAACCCCGCTGAATGTCTCTTGGATATTGCTAAGTGCCGCCCCGACCATGTCGGCATAAAGCCCGCCAAGCTCTCCTTGAAGGGCAATGTCCTGAAGCCACCTTGCCCGATCCTGAAAGGTAACGGCTCCGTTCCGGATGGCATCCCTGAACGGCGCACGAAAGTCTTCGTATCCTTCGAAACCGACCTGACGCGCCATGCGCACAAAGGTGTTCGGTTTAACTTTGGCGGCCTCGGCAATCTCACGAACTGTGGACACCCCGACGTCATGAGGGTTTTCCAGAACGTATCTGGCTGCTTTCTGCGCTTCAGGCGTCAGCGAACCCCATTCGTCTGATAACCGTTCGAGAACCGAATTTTGTACATTTGTATCATTCATAATTGACTACGGTATATTTGTATCATTACGCTGTCGAGAAGAATTTCGACTCGCAAACAGGGAAAAGCATGTCAGAGAAAAAATTGCCTAGCCGCGCCAAGGTGGTCATCGTTGGCGGCGGCGTTATGGGCTGCGGTTTGGCCTATCACCTTGGTCATGAAGGCTGGGGGGAAGATACCGTTCTTCTGGAAAAGGCCGAATTGACTAGCGGCAGCACATGGCACGCAGCGGGTCAGATCACCCATTCGACCAGCTCGTACGGCTTGGGCAAGATGGTGGATTACAACATCGGCCTGTATTCAAAAACGCTGGAAGAAGAGACCGGCCAAGCGGTGACCTGGCATGGTTGCGGGTCCTTCCGGCTAGCCTATACCGAAGATGAAATGGACTGGCTGCGCCATACACTATCGGTCGGGCGGGCGCTTGGGTTCAATATCGAACTGGTCGATCCTGCCTTTATCGCGGAAAAACACCCGTTCTATAATCTCGAGGGTGTTCTGGGCGCGCTTTATACCCCCGATGACGGTCACGTAGACCCGTCCAACGTGACGATGGCCATGGCCACAGGTGCGCGTCAAAAGGGCGTCAAGATCTTCCGCCATTGCCGCGCAACCAACATCACCCAAAGCGACACCGGCGAATGGGTTGTGGAAACCGAAGCCGGCACGATTGTGTGTGAACACGTCGTCAACGCGGGTGGTACCTACGCCCGCCAGATGGGCGAATGGTCTGGCCTGCAACTGCCGATGACCAGCATGACGCACCATTATTTCGTCACCGAAGACGTTCCCGAATTCCAGAACCTCGACAAGGAGCTGCCAGTAATCCGTGATGACAAGCAGGTGTCGGGCTATATCCGGATGGAGCAAAAGAAGGGGCTTATCGGGATTTACGAGAAAGAGAACTCGAACTCGGTCTGGCATGACGAATGCCCGTGGGATTACGAAAACTGGCTGTTCGAGGCAGATTATGACCGCGTTATGCCGTGGCTTGAGAACTCTCTTGAGCGCATGCCGATTTTTGCCGAACTGGGCATCACCCGCGAAGTGCACGGAGCGATCAGCCACCCGCCCGATGGCAATCCGATGGTCGGTCCTGCGCCGGGGGTCAAAAACTACTGGTGCTGCTGCGGCACGCAGATCGGTATCGGCTGGGGTCCGGGTCTAACTCGCGAGCTGGCCAAGTGGATGGTGCACGGTGCGGCCGACATCAATATGCGAGACTACGATCCGCGCCGCTTTGGGTCATACGCCAAAAAAGACTGGCAGGTGATCAAGGCGCATGAAGACTACAAGTTGCGCCATGAAATCCCCTTCCCTCATTTCAACCGTTTGGAAGGGCGCCCCATCAAACCCTCGCCGCTTTACGAAATTCTCAAGGAAAAAGGCGCTGTTTACGAGGAGGTCTTTGGTCACGAACGTCCCCGCTGGTTTGCCCGCGATGGGGTTGAACAACGCGATCACTATTCGTTCCGCCGCAACGAAGTGTTCGACATGGTCGGCCATGAATGCCGCGCTGTGCGTGAACGGGTTGGCATCATGGATGTCACCGCCTTTACCAAGGTTATGGTCGAAGGACCGGATGCCCATGCCTTTCTTGACCGTTTGACGGCCAACAAGATGCCGCAAAAAGACGGCTCGATCACCTTGACCCATATGTTGAACCGTCGCGGCCGGATCGAGCTGGAAACCACCATCGTCCGCATGGCCGAGGATTGCTATTATCTGGTCTGTGCCGCGTTCTTTGAACAACGCCTTGTCGATCACCTGAATCAGAACCTCGCAGGTGAGACTCTTTTAATCAAAACGCTCTCCGAAGATTGGTCGGCTTTGTCCCTGAACGGACCAAAATCCCGCGAGGTTCTGGCCCAATGCACCGACGCCGATCTGTCGAACGCCGGTTTCCGCTGGTTGTCGGCGCAGGAAATCACCGTGGCAGGGCACAAACTCTGGGCTTTCCGCATGTCCTATGCAGGTGAACTGGGCTGGGAGCTTCACATGCCCGACGACGCCTGTGTCGATGTCTACAACGCCCTTTGGGCAGCGGGTCAGGCGCATGGCATTGAAAACTACGGGTCGTTCGCGATGAACAGTCTGCGCATGGAAAAAGCCTTTCCCGGCGCAGGTGAATTGACCAACGAGGTCACCTTGCCCGAGGCCAATGTGATGCGCTTTGTCAAACTGGACAAAGACTATCTTGGCGTTGAAGCGACCCGCGCTAGCGCGGAAAGCGATAGCCTGCCGTGGATTTGTACCTATCTTGAGATCGACCCCGACGGCATCGAAGACGGCCACGGCGGCGAAGCCATTCGCGTGGATGGTAAGGTTGTCGGCGCAACTGCTTCGGTTGCCTATGGTCACAGCGTCGGCAAGATTTTGGCCTTCGCCTTTGTAAAACCGCACATCAACATACCCGGCACAGAGGTTGAGGTCGTCATCGCAGGAAAGCCACGCACAGGGCGCATTCTGGGCGAAGCCGCTTATGATCCGCAAAGCTTGTTGCCCCGCACTGATGCATAAAAAGGAGGCCGCCTATGTCTGATACAATGAAAGCCATGGTCACAATGGGCCACGGCGATCTTGACCAGATCGTTTTGCATGCTGAGTGGCCCAAGCCAAAGCCCGCCGCAGGAGAGGTTCTGATCCGCGTAAAGGCCTGTGGTTTGAACAATACCGATGTGAACACCCGCACCGGCTGGTATTCCAAGGCTGTCACCGACCGCACAACGGGCGGTGCTTTTGAAACAGTGAATGACGATGACCCCACGTGGGGCGGCGCGCCTATTACTTTTCCTCGCATACAGGGGGCAGACGTCTGCGGCGTTATCGAAGCGGTTGGCGAAGGTGTCGATGCCAACCGGATTGGTGAACGGGTGATCACCGACAACTGGCTGCGCGATCCGACTGATCCCGACGACATGGACAAGACGGGATACTTTGGCAGCGAATGCGATGGCGGCTTTGCCGAATACACCACGATTGCCGCAACAAATGCGGTCGCAATAACATCCGAATATTCCGACGCAGAGCTGGCCACCTTTAGCTGTTCCTATTCGACGGCCGAAGGCATGTTGACACGGGCGAATGTCACCTGTGCCGATACGGTTCTGGTTCCCGGAGCATCGGGTGGGGTCGGGGGCGCGTTGGTGCAACTGGCCAAGCGTCGTGGCGCACGCGTGATCGCCCTGGCATCTGCGGCCAAACACGCAGACGTTGCGGTCCTTGGCCCCGACCGCATTCTGCCTCGGGCACCGGACGATCTGCGTGCAGCACTTGGTGATGAAAAAATCACCGTAGTCGCGGATATCGTCGGGGGCGATTACTGGCCCAACCTGATCGATATCCTTGAACGCGGGGGGCGATATACGTGTTCCGGTGCCATCGCAGGTCCGATGGTGGGTCTTGACCTACGTACCTTTTACCTGCGCGATCTGACCTTTACCGGCTCAACGATCATCCCGCCCGAAGTCACCCGAAACCTTGTGAAATATATAGAAGCAGGGGATATCAATCCGGCGCTGGCTGCAACCTACCCGCTCGAGGAACTCCGTGAAGCGCAGGCCGCTTTCATCCGCAAGGAACACACCGGCAATATTGTGGTTGTCCCATGAAAATCACCCGTATCTCTGTGTATCAAGTCGATCTACCACTCGAGCATCCCTACTGGCTGTCCGGCGGACGGCTGAAGTTTGAATGCCTTGACGCCACGCTGGTTAAAATCGAAACCGACGCAGGGATTGCCGGCTGGGGCGAGGGCACCCCTTGGGGGCACACCTATGTTCCCGCCCACGGCCCCGGTATCCGTGCGGGCATCGAAACGATGGCCTCGTTTATCCTTGGCCTAGATCCCCGAAAAGTGCTTGAGGTCGAGCGGGCGATGGACCTTGCACTACCCGGTCACCTATATGCGAAATCGCCCATCGACATGGCCTGTTGGGACATCGCCGGACAAGCCGCTGGCCTTCCGATTGCCGATCTGATGGGCGGTGGGAGCCGCACCCCGCGCCCCATCGCATCGTCCGTTGGCGCAAAAACTGTCGAGGAAACCCGCGCCGTGATAGATCGCTACCGCCAGCGCGGCTATATCGCCCATTCGGTCAAGATCGGCGGTGATGTGGAACGCGATATTGCCCGCATTCAAGACGTCGAATCCATCCGTAAGCCAAGCGAGATCGTTCTTTATGATGTCAATCGCGGTTGGACCCGCCAGCAGGCCTTGCGCGTCATGTCCGCGACCGAAGACCTGAACGTCATGTTCGAACAACCTTGCGAAACGCTCTATGATATCGCGGCGATAAGCCACAAACATGCCTCACCCGTCAGCGTGGACGAAAGCCTAGTCACCCTTCAGGACGCCGCGCGGATCGCCCGCGATGGATTGGCCGAGGTGTTCGGCATCAAGCTCAACCGCGTTGGCGGTCTGACCAAGGCCGCCCGCATGCGCGACGTCGCTCTAGCCCACGGCATCGACATGTTCGTAATGGCCACGGGCGGCAGCGTTCTGGCCGATACCGAAGCGCTTCACTTGGCTGCCACCATCCCCGACAATAACTGCCATGCGGTCTGGGCCTGTCAGGATATGCTGACCGTCGACATCGCAAGTGGTCGTGGCCCAAGAAACATTGACGGTCATCTGCACCTGCCCGAAACGCCAGGTCTTGGTGTTCATCCCGATGAAGAGGCACTGGGCGATCCAGTGGCGGTTTACCGATGAAAATCACGCGTATTTCCCTTTGGCACGTCCCGCTGACAAGTCACGAAACCTACTACATGGCTGACGGAAAAACCTGCGATACCGTGGAAAGTGCTGTTTTGCGTATCGATACCGATGCGGGCATTTCCGGCTGGGGCGAAGTCTGCCCGATCCCACATTATCTGCCCGCCTATGCGCGAGGAGTGGCCCCCGCACTGCAGGAACTCGCACCGGTTCTGCTTGGATCCGATCCGGTCGGCCCCGAGGCCCTGATGGCTAAACTGAATGCCTATCTTATTGGCCACAAATACGCCAAATCTGCGATCGACATTGCCCTATGGGACATCACAGCCAAGGTTGCCCACCTACCGCTGCACGCGCTTTTGGGCGGTCAGCGACAGAAAGACATGCCACTTTATCACTCGATCACCTGCATCGCACCTGACGACATGGCCCGCATTGCGCGCGAGGCGCAAAGCAGCGGCATGACCCAGTTTCAGGTCAAACTGGGCGCCAGCGGTGATTGGCAAACCGATGCGGAACGCCTGATCAAAGTGCGCGAAGCGGTTGGAAATGGCCCGCTTGTCTATGGCGACTGGAACTGCGGTGCGACCCAATTGGATGCTACACGTACCGCGCGTGCGGTGCAGCATCTGGATATCATGCTGGAACAGCCTTGCGCCACAATCGACGAATGCGCAACGGTACGGCACGCGACCGGACTGCCTATGAAACTGGATGAAACCGCTCATGACATCCCGTCGCTTCTGGAAGGTCATGCCAAGGGCTGCATGGATGCCGTGGCCATCAAATTATCGAAATTCGGTGGCCTTTCGGCCTCTCGGCGCGCGCGCGATCTTTGTGAGCACCTGGGCGCGAAAATGTGTGTCGAATGCACGTGGGGCAGCGACATCGTGACAGCCGCCAATCTGCATCTGGCCGCGTCAACCGCTCCGTCGCGCCTTTTAAACACGTGCGATCTATCCCACTACGTCGGACCTCGGCTCGATCCCAACGCCCCGAACCGCAGCAATGGCCGCATTGCCCCGCCCCAAGACGTCGGACTTGGCGTATCCCCTGACCTTGAGCTTCTGGGCACGCCAGACCTGATCCTGAACTGATTTCAACTTGCCCCAAATACTCCCGCCGGAGGCACCCCCCTCGGCCACACGCGAATCCGGAGACACCTATGAACGACCTGTCCAACGCCTACCCGACTCATGATGCGGAATGGGTGCAGCAGATGCACGCCGATCACTATCTGCAAAGCTGGTCGACGCAAGGTGGCAAACCCCGCGTGATCACAGGCGCAGAGGGCAGTTGGTTCTGGGACAGCACCGGAAAGCGCTATCTGGATTTCCAATCGCAACTGGTGAACGCCAATATGGGGCATCAACATCCCAAGATCGTTCAAGCCATCAAGGATCAGGCCGATAAGCTTTGCTACATAGGTCCGGCCATGGGGTCAGACGTACGCTCGGAGCTTGCGGCGATCATGAACGAGATCACGCCCAAGAACATCACCTCGACATTCTTCACAACCGGCGGATCAGCCGCCAATGAAACCGCCATCCGACTGGCACGACACTATACCGGACGCACCAAGATCATCGCTCGCTATCGCAGCTATCACGGGGCCACAGGCGGCACGCTTTCCCTGACAGGAGACCCCCGCCACCACCTGACGCGCGCCGACATGCCGGGTGTGGTGCGCATGCTGGACCCTTATGTCTATCGCCTGCCAACAGGCCATGTTGATCCAGCCAACTGCCCCGTTGCGCAGGGCGGTCCACATCTGGAAGAAATCCTGATGTATGAAAACCCCAACACCGTGGCTGCCGTTATTCTGGAGCCCATCGTCGGCACCAACGGCATTCTTGTCCCACCGGATGGATACCTTCAGTCGATCAAGGAAACCTGCGAGAAATACGGCATCCTGCTGATCGCGGACGAGGTTATGGCAGGCTTTGGTCGTACAGGAAAATGGTTCGCTGTGGATCACTGGGGCGTACAGCCCGACATCATCACATCGGCCAAGGGTATCAACTCTGGCTATGTCCCGTTGGGAACCATGTCGGTCAGCACCGAACTGCACGACTGGCTGCGCACAACTCCGCTTCCGGGCGGTCTGACCTATGCCGGACACCCGCTTGCCTGTGCCTCGGGCGTAGCCGCCATCCGCGCCATGCAGGAAGAGGGAACGCTGGCCCATGCAACGGCCATGGGCGAAAAGATGCGCGACGAATTGCACAAGCTGGCCGAAAAGCACCCCTCGATAGGGGATATTCGCGGCAAAGGCATGTTCAATGGCATCGAGCTGGTTAAAAACCGTGACACCAAAGAACCACTGGTTCCGTTTGCAGCAAAAGGGGCTGGGGCAAAACCGATGTCGGACATGATGGCGTTTGCTATGAACGAAGGGCTATACCTGTCGTTCTTCTCTAATGTGATCCGCCTGACACCGCCCCTGAACATCAGCGAAAATGATCTGATGACGGGGCTGGAAATACTGGGCCGCACACTGGACATCGCAGATAGGGAATGTGCCTGAAGGCGCTTTCCACTCAAGGGGAAGTTAAAGGCCATGCCTAAATCAGGGTGGCGAAAGGGCGGTTTTCAGGATCAGAGAATTTCTGGATCCGCTTTCCGATACATTGCACGGTTGATGGTTATCAAGCGGTTGATCTGACCATGAGACTGGACGTTGCTGCCAAGGCAGTTCGATAACAGTGGGCGCGGCATCTATGTCGCGGCGTTACGTTCCAACAAATCGGGAATTTCCCGAAGGGGGAAATAACCGTTTTACAACAGTCATGAAAGTGGTGAGCCGTGCAGGATTCGAACCTGCGACCCACTGATTA
>CAYVRN010000077.1:0-12794 GCA_964453855.1 uncultured Rhodobacterales bacterium | reverse complement strand
TGCCGAGACCTCCGGCCAGAGACCTTAAGGTAGGGAGTTCGCTCCCGATTGGCTTCATATCCACGACCACCCGGCGGGCCCGCCACTTTATACGATCCCAGACATAGATGACTGACCCTGCCGGAGAGCGTTCCGTGCGGGGCATTTGTGCTGTGCACTTAGTCGGTGATCTTGGCCTTTAAGGTTTCGAGAAACTGCGGCAGGTCGCGCGCTGGAACCTCGGCGTTACGGACCAGCGTGTCAAAATGCGCGGTGATCGCATCGACGCGGTCATGATCACGGAAAGCCAGATAGTTTTGCCCCAGATAAACGACGGCCAAAAGTGGTCCGAAAATTGTGACCGGCGCGGAATACAGGCGGCGGGCGTTGAACAGACAGACCCGAAGCGACGGATAGTGCGCTTTGGTCAGGGTCAATAGCTGGTCGATTTGGTCCAGACGGGTCTTCAAGGGCAAGCCGCTGTAGTAGCCCTCGGCATGGGCAAAGGCGCGCAGATCGTGAAGGGGTAGGGCGATTTCATAATCCGAGCGCGAGCGGCGCATCAATTCCAGACGGTCCTCAGAGGCATTGATCGCCTGTTCTGTGGTGCGCCCCAGCGACGGCTCATATTCCCATTCCAGCATGGCGCGGGTTTTCAGCATGTCGGGCAGACCTGCGGGGACGTGACGGATTTTGTATCCTGCGGCTTCCTGATGCCACTGGAAAATCTGTTCATCAATCAAAGCGCGGGGGGCTTCGGTCATGCTCATGGATGAGGCCAGAAGATCGGCGGCGCTTTCCTTTTTGTCTGTCAGCCCCAACAGCCAGTCCGTAGACACCCCCAGCACCTGCGCGCATTGCGCGACAAGGTTTGCGTTGGGCATGCGTGGACTGGCGCCCTTGAGCAGTTGTGAAATGGTCGAGCGATCCACACCCGCCATGCGCGACAGGTGGCTTTGGTTCGAACCGGCTTCGGCCATGGCGTGGCGCAGGCGGTCACGGAACAGATTGGCGCGGTCGCGCTTGTCGGTAAAATTCTGCATTGGTGATATATATCACCATTTGAGGCATTTTGTTAATCACAAACAGACTGCCCTGATCCAGTGAGCTCACGTATTTGTGAGGTGACTTCTGATTGAGCATTCCATGACCAACACACGCCCCCCTTTGCCGTTTCGGATTGAATGGCCAACCCTTGCATTGCTGTTTCTGACCTATGTCGTTTGGGCGCTGGCGACAGTGTGGATTGCCGCTTGGTCTGTACCACTGGCTATCCTTCTGGTGGCGTTATCAGGCGCGCAGCATTCCTCGCTTCAGCACGAGGTTCTGCACGGCCATCCAACCCGCTGGCGCTGGCTGAACGAAGGTCTGGTGTTTCCGGCGCTCACGCTGCTGATCCCCTATATCCGCTTTCGGGACAGCCACTTAGAGCATCATCAGGATTCGATCCTGACCGATCCCTACGATGATCCCGAAAGCAACTATCAAGATCCTGCGGTGTGGCAGGCGTTGCCGCGCTGGTGGCAGTCGGTTTTGCGGGTGAACAACACTTTGGCCGGTCGCATCGTTCTTGGTCCGCTCGTGGCACAGATTGCGTTCATGCGGGGCGATTATCGCGCGTGGAAGCAGGGTAAGGCGGGCATTCTGTCGGCCTGGCTTTGGCACATTCCGGCGGTGGCTGTGGTGATTTGGTGGATGGCGGCCCTGTCGCCCATGCCGATTTGGGCGTGGTTGCTGGCGACTTACATCAGCCTGTCGATCCTGAAAATCCGCACCTATCTGGAACATCAGGCGCACGAACGCGCGCGGGGGCGTACTGTGGTGATCGAGGATCGCGGTCCGCTTGCGTTGATTTTTCTGAACAACAACTTCCACGTTGTGCACCACATGCACCCGCGTGTGCCGTGGTATCAATTGCCGAAACTGTTCCGCGAAAACCGCGAGCGGTACCTGTCGCGCAACGATGGCTACTATTTCCGCAGCTACGCCCAGATTTTCCGCCGCTATTTGTTCAAGGCGAAAGATCCGGTGCCACATCCACTCTGGCCTCAGGGGTGATTTCCGGCGATAGAGGATCATGGAAACCTGGATCCTCATAGCTGTCGCGGCGGCGTTTTTTCAAAACCTGCGGTTCATGCTGCAAAAAGTACTGAGTGCAGAAAAGCTTAGCACTGCAGGGGCCACGTTTTCGCGGTTTGTCTATTCCGCGCCGTTGGTCTGGGTGTTGGTGCTGGTCTATTCGGGTCGTTTTGATCTTGAGCTTCCAAAACTGTCCGCGTCCTTTTGGGGGTACGCTTTGGTGGGCGGGCTGTCTCAGGTTTTGGCAACGCTTTGTGTGGTGGCTCTGTTCAAACACAGGAACTTTGCAGTCGGCATCACCCTGAAAAAGACCGAGACACTTCTATCGGTCTTGGTCGGGTTTATTTTTCTGGGCGATCTGATTTCACTTGGCGGGTTTATGGCCATCCTGTTGGGGCTGGTGGCTGTGTTGCTGCTGGCGGACACACCCGATGGCACAGGCGCCCTGGCACAACGGGTGATGAACCGCGCGACCGGTTTGGGATTGGGCGCGGGGCTGTTGTTCGCCTTTTCCGCCGTATTCTATCGCGGCGCGACGCTGGCGTTGATTACTGATGACACCCTGTTGCGGGCGGCGCTGACACTGGCCTGTGTGACGACCTCTCAGGCCATCGGCATGGCGCTTTGGCTACGCTGGCGCGAGGTTGGGCAAATCAGCAAGGTGCTGCGAAACTGGCGAACAGCGGGACTGGTCGGTGTCACTTCGATGGCGGGGTCTTTGTGTTGGTTCATCGCATTCTCGTTGCAAAATGCGGCTTACGTAAAGGCGGTCGGGCAGATTGAACTGGTGTTCTCGTTTATGGCCTCGACCCTGTTTTTTCGCGAAACGGTCACCCGCCGCGAGATCGCGGGTATTATGATTCTATGCGCCGCCATCGTCGGGCTGATCCTGTGGAAGTAGTTTGCGGCTAGTTGTCAGCGTTCGGATCGTACCCGCGCAGACGCAGGAACAGACTTTCTTCATCATCATTGCGGAAAAAAGGAACTGATGCGGGCGGGCCGTCCAGATGCGCATCGGCTGCGACCTCGGCCAGAACGACCTCGGTGATGAAGGGCAGGTCAAACTTGCGGATTTCGTCCAATGCTATCCATTGCAGATGCGAAAGCTCGTCACAGGCGGCCGAGAAATCATCCAGATCGGTCTGGATCGCATCGGCATCCACCAAAAAGAACCGCGCATCAAAACGTCGTGGGCGACCCGGAGGCGTGATCGCACGGAACACGAAATCCATGCCTTCGGCACAAGGGACAAAACCACGCTCGGCGTAGCCCTGCCAGTCTTCGGGTGGTTCGCTGGACCATGTGCCGGGTTTGCCAAGAATTAAACCGGTTTCTTCCCAAAGCTCGCGGATCGCGGCGGCCACCAATCCGTCGGCCAAATCCTCTGAGCTGTCCTGCCGCAAGCGGGACAGGTTGGGTTCAGAAATTTGGCTAATTAGCGGAATATCCCTGTCGGCCGCATCCATTGCCCCGCCGGGGAACACGAACTTGTTGGGCATAAACGCAGCCTGTGCCCCGCGCTGCCCCATTAAGACACTCGGAGAGGTATGCTGGTCGCGCAGAACGATGACAGTGGCCGCATTGCGGATTGCTGTTTTATCCAAATCCTGATCCCTCCTGATCGAAGGGGTTTAGTTATGCCCGAAACCGTGCATTCTGCGGGACCACTGAATAGCCACCACAACCCCTTTTAGCCTTGGAAGAAGATATAGGGACAATCCGACACAGAATACAGTCAGAACCGTGAAAGTGACCAAAGGTTCCGGCTGCCATGTAACAAAGATAAAATGCAGCAGCGGTGCCATCAGGTGGCCGACAACCAGAATCGTCAAATAGGCGGGGCCATCGTCGGCTTTCTGGTGGGACAGGTCCTCGTGACACACAGGACACGCATCGCGCACCTTTAGATAGCTCTTCAGCATCGGACCCGATCCGCAGTTGGGGCATTTGCGGCGAAACCCCTTGCCGATTGCCGGCCAGATGGGGCGGTCGTCATGCGGGACATGCGAATGGGTCGTTTCGACCGATGGCATATCGGCTGTGGTGATGTTGTCTTGCGGCATTCGAGTACTCATTATTGCGATGAACCGAAAATGAAGGTTCAAAGCGCATGTTTAAAGTGAGCGCTTTGTCCTTGCGTCGCGATGTCGCAAAATACTTTTTTAAAAATACTGCGACGGAACTCTTTTGCCCCTGCGTTTGACTTTGTGAATGCGGCGGAAATGCCGCTTCGAAAAAACCTAGAGGCAAAGGAAACCTGTTATGAAAAACTCTCTGAAACTGACCCTTTTGGCCGCAACTCTTGGTGCCACGGCGCTTGCTGGTGCGGCTTACGCATTCCCTGGTGGCAAAGGCGGTATGACCCCGCCCAGCTTTGAAGAAATGGATGCAAATGGTGACGGTGTTGTAACTGCGGACGAGCTTGAGGCGCTGGGCGCGTCGCAGTTCGCAGCGTTGGATACAGATGGCAATGGTGTGATTTCTGCCGAAGAACTGACCGCCATGATGCAGGAACGCGCTGCGGGTCGTATGGCAAAGGGCGTTGAGCGGATGATCGAGAAAATGGATCAAGACGGCGACGGCGCGCTTAGCGCAGACGAAATGCCCGGGCCGGACATGAGCAAAATGCTGGGTCACGTTGACAGTGATGGCGATGGTGCCATCTCGGCTGATGAATTCGAGGCTGCAAAAGAACAGCGTGGCGAGCGTGGTGGAAACGGCAAACGCGGTGGTCACGGTGAGGGCGGTGGTCACGGTGAGGGCGGCCACGGCTCAAAAGGTGATCACGGTGGACGTGGCTAACCAGATGTGATGCAGCGGCGGGGAGTTTCCCCGCCGATTGCCGAGCCTGCGGACCACTGCTAGACCTGATTTATGACGATGCCCTTTGATGCCTATTCCGATGTGCCTGACGAAGCGCTGCTGAAGCTCTTCGCAAATGGCGATCGTGTGGCGGCCAAGGTGCTGACACTGCGGTTGACACCGCGGGTCTTCCGTCAGGCGTTTCGCGTGCTACAGGATCAGGCCGAAGCAGAAGATGTGGCTCAGGAAGCCATGCTGCGCTTGTGGAAAACCGCACCGGACTGGCGTCAGGGTGAAGCAAAGATCACCACGTGGGTTTATCAGGTGACAGCCAACCTGTGCATCGACCGTTTGCGTCGACGTAAACCGTCTGACCCGCTGGATGCTGTTACCGAACCGGAAGACGGCGCCGACAGTGCGGATATGCAGATGCAGAACCAGACGCGGGCGGCGGCGCTGAACGCGGCCCTGCAGGAATTGCCGGACCGCCAACGAGAGGCGGTGACGCTTCGACATCTGGAAGAATTCACCAACCCGCAGATCGCTGAAGCGATGGGGGTTGGGGTCGAGGCTGTCGAAAGCCTTGTGGCGCGGGGCAAGCGCGCCTTGAAGGGTCTACTTGCCAAACGCAAAGAGGAGCTGGGCTATGACGACTGGCGACGATAAAGACGACAAGATACTGGACGATATGTTTCAGGCCGCACGATCAGAGATGCCCGAGCCTTCGGACGATCTGATGGCGCGTGTGATCGCCGAAGCCGATCAGGTGGCCGAAGCGTGGGCACAAGCGGAAGCGGTGCCCGTGGCGACGTCGGGCGGTTGGTTTAGGTCGCTGCTTGATGCGGTGGGCGGTTGGCCCGCAGCCTCGGGAATTGTGACGGCTGGAATGGTCGGTTTGGTTGTCGGGGTCAGCCCGCCTCAGACGCTTTCGGACTTCGCCGAGGGCTATATCTACGGCACCTCTGACAGCTATCTGGTTGACCCTTACGATGGTTTCGGCTTCGCTGCCGATGAAGGATGATGTGATGACCGAGCAAACCACCAAATCCGCGCGCTGTCCCCGTTGGGTCAAGATCGCTTTAGCATTGTCGTTGGCGGCGAACCTTTTGGTCGTGGGATTGGGTATCGGCATGGCCACCCATTTCAAAGCCTTTGGCGGCCCACCGCGGGCGTCAGATGCAGGGGGGGCTTATACGACGGCTCTGTCCCCGAAAGACCGCCGCGAGATCGGTCGTGATCTGACCGCTCAGTTCCGAGATATGCGCCAAAGCCGGACCGAGGTGCTGGGCGAGTATCGTGCCATGCTGCAGATTTTGAAGACTGAACCGTTCGATCGCGCCGCCGCCGAGAGTATCCTTCAACGACAGTCCGATATTGCAGACCAACGCCGCAAAGCAGGCGAGCGCGCTTTGCTGAACCGGCTTGAGGCGATGACCCCTGCCGAACGTGCGGCCTTTGTTGAGCGTCTTGAGAACGGGCTTGCCCGCCACGCACCCAGCAAGCCCTAGGTTGCCAATGGCACTGGCTGGCTGATGACGCAGCGGTTTCGACCGCCCCGTTTGGCTGCGTATAGCGCGAGATCGGCAGCCGAGATTTGTGCCTCGTACGATATGGGCCCATCACAGGGCTGAAACGCGGCTAAGCCTGCCGAGATTGACAGTTGGTGTATGCGGTGATCCGGCATGGGAATGTCCAGCTGGGCTGTGATCTGGCACAGGCGATCCGCAATGTCCTGCGCGGTTGTCTGGTCTGTGTCGGGGAGCAGGATCAAAAGTTCATCCCCGCCAATACGGGCGCAGATGTCCTGTGCCCGCAGATTGCGTTTAAGCGCATGTGCCAGCGCGATCAGGGCAGTGTCCCCGCCTATATGACCGAATGTGTCGTTGACGGATTTGAAGTGATCCACATCCAGAAGCATCAGCGCATAGGGCTGTTTTTGCGCGGCAATTTGTTCAAGCTGCCACATTGCGCTGCGGCGGTTGGGTAGGCCTGTTAACGGATCGGTCAGGGCATCCTGATAGTTTTTCAGCAGGTGCTTTTCAAATCGGTCAAGTCGGCGTTTCACCAATATCAGGCGCTCTAGCCGATATCCTACGTCCTCGGTCGATTGGGCGGCGTCAAGAACAGCGTCTGCGCCCAGATCAATGCAAGCAAGCCTGTCTTCGTCCGCAATGTCGCTGGCCGTGACCAGTTTTACCATCCGTTTGGTGTCTGGCACCGATTGCAGCACTGTCAGCGCCTGTCGCGTCACGTCGCCCTGAAAGGGGAGCACAATGGCTTCGGGGGTGATCTGACGCAGTGCGACCTGATGAAAGCCGGAAATCCGCGTCAGCTGGAACTTCGGGCTGGACAGCACCCCCAGCCATTCCGGATCAGGTGCTGGATTTACTACAAACGCAACGCTGTAGGGCGATGTGAACCCGGGGCTACTTTCACTCATCCCCCAAAGGGCTGTCTGACCGCGGTATCGGGCGTCTTCGTGCAACTGGTCGCGACGACGCAACAGGCGGCGAACATGGGTGAGCAGGGTTTGTTCATCTACCGGAGTCGGCAAAACCTCATCGGCGCCAGCGCGCAGCAGTCCGATGGTGCGTGCCTTTAACGCGTCACTGCCCACTGCAATGATCGGCACGTCCAGCCCCGCAGGGTCCGACCGGATGGTGGGGATCAGTTTTTCAGCCCCGACGCCCACTACAACAATCTGGGGCCTGTATAGCCGCAGATTGGCCAAGGCATCGGTTGCCGTTTCCGCAGCCAGAACATGGTGGTACGCCATGTTCAGTTTAACCTTTAGCAGAATACGGTTGGTAGCGATTGCATCGACAATCAGGATCGTTGCCGGCATTTCTGGTCCTCTGCTCTTGTGACGTCGGCTGAGAGTAGTAATGGTGAAACTTGATTAATGAATCCTTTTCAGAGGTGGAAAATGTCATTCTCGCAGGATCAGGCCGAGGCATTAGCGCTTAAGGCGCTGGGCTTTCTGGTGGCCGACGAAGAGCTGCTGCAAATCTTCATGGGAAGCAGCGGTGTTTCCGCCGAAGACCTGCGCACTGGGGCCGGTGATCCGGCATTTCTGGGCTCGGTTCTGGATTTTATTTTGATGGACGATCAATGGGTTGTGCGGTTTTGTGATGCAAACCGGATTGCCTATGATCAGGTCTTTCCAGCACGGCAGGCGTTGCCGGATGGAGAGCAGGTGAACTGGACATAAAAGGCAACTGGGATGACTATTCAGGGAATATTGTTCGACAAAGACGGAACTCTGTTTGATTTCCGCGCCACTTGGTCGCCTTGGGCCAAATCGTTTCTGTCACGGGTTTGCAAAGGGGATCAGCACCGGGCGACCTTGGTGGGTCAAGCCGTGGGATTCGACTTTCAGAGTGGCGAGTTTTCTCCCTCGAGCATTGTCATCGCTGGAACGCCTGCCGAGATTGCGGATGTTTTGATCCCACAGTTTCCGGAATACTCTGCCCACGAAATCTTGGACATCATCAATCAAGAGGCCGAAGCCGCCCCCATGGCCGAAGCTGTTCCGCTTGCCCCGTTCTTGGGTGCTTTAAAGACCAAGGGATTGAAGCTGGGGGTCGCCACCAATGACGCAGAAGCCCCTGCGCGGGCGCATTTGAACGCCGTTGGAGTGCTTGATCAGTTTGATTTCGTGGTAGGCAGCGACAGCGGCTATGGTGGCAAGCCAGCGCCGGGGCAGATGCTAGCCTTTTGCGACCAGTGCGATCTTGATCCCGCACAGGTGGTCATGGTTGGCGACAGCCTGCACGATATGCGGGCAGGGCGCGCGGCCGGTTTTCAATGTATTGCGGTCCTGACAGGCTTGGCCGGGGCTGATGTGCTGGCCCCTGAAGCCGATGTCGTGCTTCCCGACATCGGGCACATTCTGTCATGGCTGGATGGGGCAGGGTCCTAAAACGCCGCTTCCCCCAAGAATTACGACAGGAAGCGTCGCAAACCACCAAGTGTGTCGCTTTTTTCACATGTTTTCTGAGCCAACGTAAAATTGGAGTCGGACATGTCGGATCAAGGTCAAAAACGCAGACGCGGTGGCGGTCGCTCGGGCAACGCGGGCAGACGGGGATCTGCGGCGATCAGCCAGATGCCATGGCGCATTCCGGTTAATACCGACAGACCGACCGAACCCCTGAACGAAGAGGGGATTCAGGCGATCCACAATGGCGCGATGCAAATTCTGGAAGAGATCGGCATCGAAATCCTAAACGCCGAAGCGCTTGAAATCTTCCGCGAGGCGGGGGCGACAATCAACGGTGAAAACGTGCGCGTCAGCCGTGAGTTTATTATGGAGATGATTGCCAAAGCGCCGTCTCAGTGGACATTGACCCCTCGTAATCCTGACCGTCAGTTGCCGGTTGGTGGCAACAATATCCTGTTTGGCAACGTTAGCTCTCCGCCCAGCTACTGGACGATCAATTCGGGCGGCAAGAAGACCGGCACACGCGAGATGTGCAAGGATTTTATCAAGCTGAGCCAATACTTTAACTGCATCCACTTTATCGGTGGCTATCCGGTAGAGCCGCAGGACATTCACGCCTCGATCCGCCATCTGGACGTGCTTTATGACAAGCTGACCCTCTCGGATAAGGTGGTTCACACCTACAGTCTGGGCAAAGAGCGCGTTGAAGACGTCATGGAGATGGTCCGGATCGCCGGTGGTCATAGCCACGAGGAATTCGAGGCCGACCCGAAGCTGTACACGAACATCAACTCGACCTCGCCGTTGAAACACGACGAGCCGATGCTAGACGGATGGATGCGCATGGCTCGGCGCAATCAGGGTCTGATCGTGACACCCTTTACCTTGGCAGGGGCCATGGCGCCGGTCACGATGGCGGGTGCAGTTGCGCAATCTCTGGCCGAGGGGCTGATTGCTGTGGCCCTGGCGCAATATATTCGGCCGGGTGCGGCCTGTGCCATCGGAACGTTCACGTCGAACGTTGATATGAAATCGGGCGCGCCTGCGTTTGGTACGCCGGAATATATGCGCGCCACGCAGATGACCGGCCAGATGGCGCGGTTCTATAATCTTCCGATGCGATCAAGCGGTGTGTGCGCCGCCAATGTGCCAGACGGGCAGTCCATGTGGGAAACCTCGAACAGTCTTTGGGCCTCGGTTCAATCGGGGACCAATCTGGTCTATCACGCCGCCGGTTGGCTTGAGGGCGGGTTGATCGCCAGCCCCGAGAAATTTGTGATGGATTGCGAAATTTTGCAGCAAATTCAACGCTATTTTGAACCTGCGATCACAGCAACCACACCCGATGATATTGCCGTTGAGGCCATTCGCGCTGTGGGGAATGACGGCCACTTCTTTGGTATCCAGCACACACAAGATCGTTATACGACGGCCTTCTATCAGCCATTCCTAAGCGACTGGCGCAATTATGAAGCATGGGAAGCGGCGGGCGGCACATGGACCGCCGAGCGTGCGCATAACGTCTATAAAGCGATCATCGACGAGTTCGAAGCACCGGCCATGGACGAGGCCATCCGCGAAGAGCTGCAAGCCTTTGTCGCGCGCCGCAAAGAAGAGGGCGGGGCCCCAACCGACTTCTGATCACCAGTTATTAAGATTTTGCGGGATAAGGTTCCCTGACTATTCAGGGAACCATGATGCAAGGCTTTATTAACAAAGCGATCCAGTGTTTTGCCCGCGATATGTATGGCGACGGGCTTTGGCGGCAGGTCACTGACAGCGCCGGTCTGGGCTATTCCAATTTTGAAGCAATGCTGGATTATCCGCCGGATGTTACGGATAGGGTTTTACAGGAACTGCAATCCCACTTGGGGAAGTCGCGCGAAACTCTGTGTGAGGATTTGGGGACTTATCTGGTCTCTCACCCTCATATGGAGGCGCTGCGCCGCTTGCTGCGTTTCGGCGGGGCCAGCTTTGAAGAGTTTTTGCAATCTCTCGACGAATTACCGGATAAGGCCCGTTTGGCCTTGCCTGAAATTACCCTGCCAAGTTTAAGTGTGCGTATGATTGAGCCGCGCTTCTATTGCTTGCGCATGGGCCATGGTTTGCCTGGGTTTTCCCTTGTGATGATGGGGATATTACGCGCTCTTGCAGATGATTACGGGGCACTTGTTTTGCTTGAGCTTTTGCCGGGGCAAACAACGGACGAAATCCAAATCACCCTTGCCGATGCCGAATTCTCTAGTGGTCGGTCTTTTGATTTGTCCGACGGTCGACAGGTGGCCCATGGATGAATTGCCGTCTTTCTGCACGGCGCTCGATCTGCTGTGCCCGATGCATCTGGTGTTGTCAGATGGTGGTCAGATTGTACACGCCGGTCCCACTGTGCGCCGTTTGTTGCCAGACACGGCCTATCCCTTCGCATTTACACGGGGCTTCCAAATCAGCAAGCCCGAGCGGTGCACTGTCAAGACGTTGTCGGACCACATCGGGCAAAGTATCACGGCCGTACCGCGCTCTCATCCCAATCTGAAGCTTAAAGGGGTGTGCGTGCAGGTAGGTGACTATTTTGTCCTGAACCTGTCTTTCGGGCTGTCAGCCGTTGAAGCAGTGAAAACCCTGAACCTCACCAATGCCGATTTTGCCCCGACTGACCCGACCGTCGGAATGCTCTACCTGGCCGAGGCAAAGACCATGGCCCTGGAAGAGTTCCGCAATCTCAGCCAGCGTCTTGAAGGGGCAAAGCGTCTTGCCGAGCTGGACGCCAGCACTGATCCTTTGACCGGATTGTTGAACCGGCGTGGCTTTGATGAACTGGTTGGCCCGCTGTTGGCTTCTTCGGAGCCATTCGCGGTGCTGCAGATTGATTTGGATCACTTTAAAGCGGTGAATGACGGCCTGGGCCACGCGGCGGGGGATGAGCTTTTGCAGAAAACGGCGTATATCTTGCGGCAAGAAACGCGAAAAGGGGATCTGATTTGTCGCAATGGTGGGGACGAATTCACACTGGTCCTCCGCGATGTTAGCGATCCAGAACTGGCGCGGGACATCGGAGAGCGGATCGTTTTGCAGCTCAAAAAGCCATTACAGCTGACGGCCGGAAGTGCGCGTATATCGGCAAGTGTCGGAATAGCCTGGTCAGACAATTACGCGCGCGATGGGTTGGGGCGTATTTTTCAGGATGCCGACAAAGCCCTGTATTCCTCAAAAGCTGCCGGCTGCGGCCGTCAAACCTGTGCGGCATAGACTACAGGATCGTGCGCTTTTTCTGTGGTGGTCTGGCTGTCAGAATCAGTGAAGGACGTAATGATGTTTGCTGTTTATGCTCGGGCTTTGACGCCACTTTGACTGGACTGCCTTCTAGGTTGGCCCAAGCGGCCCCGGATATCAAAAAGGTCAGAATTGTCAGCGTCGCATTCGGCAGCATGTCCAGCCCGTTAATCGCAAGCAAAAGCGCGATTGTCGCCAGATGCGGTGAAAGCTCGCCGTTGGCGATTTGGTTTCTTTTCCAATAGGCCAAGAAAACTGGGGCCAGCATAAGCCCGTTCTGAGAGGCCCAGCCAACCAGTCCATATCGACCAAGCTCGATGATCCAACCTCCGTCAGGGACGGTAAGAATTCTGCCGTATCCCGAGAATATCAGGTTTCTTCCGTAGCCGCCCCAACCGAAAAGGGGTCTTTCTACGACGCGTTCAAACAGGATCGTTTCATTAACCAGGCGGAACAGAAGAGATCCTGCTCGGTCGTGATTGAGGGCGGTAAAGAAACCGACGATTTGATCTTCTGGAACAAGCGCCAATAGTTTTGACAACGGATAGAAAACGACGATCAGGGCGATCAACATCGCGATTGTGATCTGTGTTTTGACGCGCACCATCAGTAGTAAAGAGACAACAACAATCGTGTAGATAATTGGCCCATACGATTTACTAAGCACTGTAGATATGCCGTTACTCGCGGGACATTTCCTTTAACCTCCCAGATTTGGGAA
>CAYVRN010000076.1:0-12812 GCA_964453855.1 uncultured Rhodobacterales bacterium | reverse complement strand
TTAATCTTCTCAGCAACGCGATTAAGTTTTCGGCCCCCACATCGTCGAACGAAACAGGCCTTTGCCGTCTGTCGGTTTCGCAGACGAGCAACGGGAACCTTCAATTTATTATAGAGGACAATGGCATCGGAATAGCAGATTCTGCGCGAAGTACTCTGTTTACACGCTTCACTCAAGCTGAGACATCAACGACCCGCCGCTTTGGTGGCTCTGGTTTAGGCCTCGTCATTTCTCAGACTTTGATTAAAATGATGGGCGGTCAGATTAGCGTTGAGAGCAAACTGGGCGAAGGAAGTACATTCACAGTATCCGTCCCGATAAGGGGTGGTGTCTTTGATGCCCAACCGGCGATCTGCGAAGAGCCACCTAAATTGATTTCCCTTTTTCAGAAGTCTGCAGATGACACTCTTCTTTTGAAACTTGTAAAGAGCCGAGGATTGGACATGACCTGCTGTGAAACGCTGGATGAACTCAGCGCGTCGTTGCAACAGACCGGCTCAAATACGATCGCCGTTATCCCATATACTGAGTCCACTGCGGGCTCTACCGCACGCACATTCTTTGACACTATCCCAAAGCAGCGCACGATCTTTCTAAACAGGAACGTTGAAGATGTGCCCAATGCAAAGTCGGACTTGCACTACTCTGTCCGATGCGAGCCGTTGTTGCCTTCGGTATTTTTGACGGTTCTCACACACCTTATACTTGGAAACAGCGACGACCAAGCCGCTAACCACATACATAGCAACTCAACGGGCTCGAAAAAGCGGATATTGCTGGCCGAAGACAACCAGACGAACCAAAAGGTTATTACCCAACAGTTGGCATTACTTGGTTACGAAACCGAGCTTGCAATAAACGGTGTAGAAGCGATGAAATTGCTCAAAGCCGGCAAGTTTGATCTTCTTTTGACCGACTGCCATATGCCAGAAATGGATGGGTTTGAGCTGACACAAAATATTAGAGCAGGCCGTACAATACGGACAGACCTACCGATTATTGCCATCACCGCGAACGCTCTCTCCGGCGAGGCGGAGAAATGCAAAGCAGCCGGAATGGATGACTACCTATCGAAACCAGTTGAATTGGGGGCATTGCGGACCGCCTTAGAGAAGTGGCTGCCCGCCAGTGCCTAGAACGCTGTCGGGTAATTTCTTCACCAATCAATATAGTCGGTAAAATCCGAAAGGGTTGAAGTCCAAAACTCAAAAGACTCTTTGAAAACATCGCCAGACATACCGTCAACTGCAATCATGTAATGTTGCAGTACAGGATCACTTTCTTCATCTAAAAAAGCCTTACCCATTGTCGTCTCGCGGTTCCAAGCATTCATTGACAAGTAGTCCATGCCCCCAACAACATCGAATGCAACGGAAAATTGTAAATGTTGGCAGTCATTGCCATCATCATCGCATCCATAAAAGTTCAGGCTGAAATTCACACCTTCTGACGCGCTTCGAACCAGCGGATCTCCGTAACTGTCGACCGTGAGTTCAGCTTTGTATCCCATAGTTTGAATGGCGTTCACGACGGTTTCTGGATATGCCGCAGAAACAGAAGTCCCCGCGACGGCATGACCGCCAGCAATAGCAATTGTGGAAACTGCAAGAGCTTTAAGCTTGGTGTAAGTGAACATGATCATTTCCTTAAAGTTCAGACGATTAGTATCGACAGTTAACTCTGATTCAACTGGCGCTGCAAATCCTCAAAAGTTTGGTTTATCCATATAGAGATAGCACGCCTATCTTGTAATCATGGACAAAGCCTTGTCGGTGGTTATAAACGCCAAAGACATGTCCGCAGGAGGGCGCAATGACTGAAATCGAACAGCCGCAAATCTATCTGATCACCCCGACCGAGTTCGAACTTTCCGGTTTCGGCGGTCAACTTGAGCGCATCCTCGACGGCTTTGATATTGCTTGCGTGCGGCTTAGCCTTTCAACTCGGGACGAAGACAAGATTCTTCGAGCGGCCGACATGCTACGGGAAATGACTCACGCCCGCGACACTGCCATGGTGATTGAAAGCCATGTTCGCATGGTTGAACGCCTTGGATTGGACGGCGTGCATCTTCTGGATGGGTCGCGCTCGGTCCGGAAGGTTCGTGAAGAACTCGGCGACGATGCGATTGTGGGTGCTTTTTGTGCACAGTCGCGCCACGACGGTATGACAGCGGGTGAAACCGGAGCTGACTATATTAGCTTTGGACCCGTCGGAAAATCCCAGTTGGGTGACGGTGAGTTTGCGGAAAAAGAACTATTCGAATGGTGGTCAGAGATGATCGAAGTGCCCGTGGTCGCCGAGGGTGATCTTAGCATAGAAGATTTCACTCAATTGGCATCAGTCACCGATTTTTTTGGCGTTGGCCCCGAAATCTGGAGCGCTGGTGATCCTGTGGCAAAAATGGCCGAGATCCAGGCTGCGATATCAGCGGGCCTTTAAACACCCCTTTTGATGGGTCTCAAATCCTTGCCGCACACAACGCTCTAGATCAGCGGCAAGCGATTTGCGATCAGTGTATTCGCTGATTTTATGGGGCGGATGGCAGACTACGTCTACCGAACCGTTTCCGCGTGCGCCCAAAACTGTCAGAAGGTGCCGCCCAAAGGACATCTCCCCCCACCAGCCGTAAAAACGGTCATCCTGGCCAGCAGGCGCATGGTACACTACGCTCACAGCTTGAATGTGGGCGATATTTCGCAAACTATCGTCGAAAAATGGTGCAAAAAGAGTTGTTTTAAACGGCAAAACACGTTGGTTGTCAGTTGATGTCCCTTCAGGAAAAAACAGCAGTCGATGACCATGTCCCAGTCTTTGGCGGAATAATTCGACTTGCGCGCGAGCCTCTTTGCGGTCGCGTTTAATGAAAACCGTTCCCGCAGCACGCGCCAACCAGCCGATGCCAGGCCAACCGCGCACCTCGGACTTGGCGACAAAGAAGATACGCTTGCGTGCGTTTAGTACAAAAATATCAAGCCAGGACGAGTGATTTGCGACAACTGCGCCGGGGGCGGTCATAACATCCCCATGAAGCCGCAAGGTAAGACCAAGAATACGCAGCGCAACCACGCACACCCATTGGACGATGGCGGCACTGACTGGGCGTGATGATCCAGCAAAATACTGTTCAATTAGTCTAACGATTGTATGAATAATCAAGGCAACGATCAAAACGCTTAAAAGCGGCAGTCCGCGAAGTAAAACGCGAAGCCATCCCAAAGCTCCAAGTTTGGGTAACGAGGGTAGATTTCCGTCATCCCATGTGACCGTCATACCCGTCCGCCCTTTTCGTAAATAGATTTATGACGGGCATTCATGCGAGCCGTGTCAAGGATCAAGCAAACATCCGTGGTGTTGAAAGCATGATCTACAAATGCGCCGTCGCCCACATATCCTCCAAGACGCAGATAGGCTTTGATCAACGCAGGAACGGCCAACATCGCAGATTTGGCGTTCAACTCCTCTTTGTTCACAAGGTTCATCGGCTGGAAATACGTCTCAACAGTACGCACCCGAAGATCTTCCGGGGCCAAATGACGGTGATGCAGAAGTGACAAAGGTTCGGCCAATGCTTCAAGGTCAGTTCCGTGGAAGCTTGCCACACCAAACAGGACCTCAACTTTATGCTGCTCGACATATTCGGCTAGGGCATTCCACATCAAATACATCCCCGCCCCACCGCGGTAGTCAGGAAGCAAACACGATCTTCCAAGCTCAAGCAATTTACGACCCGAGGCTTTAAGGCGCGTCAGATCGTATTCATCCTCGGAATAGAACTGACCGATCTTGTCTGCTTGGTCTTGTCTGAGCAAACGGTAAACCCCAACTACGCCTGAGGACACATTGGATGGTGCGTCCCGGTCAATCAGTAATAGATGGTCGAAATACGGATCGAAGCGATCTGTTTCCAGTTGCAAATCGTGATCGACGCCTTCGCCGTCCGAGCCTAACTCTCGTACAAAAACCTCGTATCGAAGGCGTTGGGCTGCGCGTACATCATCGTCTGTTTGTGCAAGTTTAGTAAAAAGGCGCGGCGGTTCAGAAGTCATGTATCGTTTAGGTCCTATGGCTTCCCGGTTCTAGAATCTGGAAAAGAATTTGACAATAAGACGCATTTGCCAATTTCATCTTAAGGTTGTATTAACCTAATCATTCTACGCGATATCCTCGAAAATCGGCACTAAGGCAACTCTATCTGACGAAATGACCACTTTTCCCTGTTCCCGAAAATTTACAGTGATTTTCCCTCCAATATTTGACTGTACTTGTCCTATTCCCCAATCGGTTTCTGTCGGGTGTTGGACCAACATGCCCGGTTCAAGAAAAGCATTGGCTTCCGTCATATCCTATTCCTTATTTGGGGATTTCAATGACTGAGCATACTCTTGATCTAAACGGCTTGCTAGGGGCACGGCTGTGTCACGACTTGATCAGTCCAGTTGGCGCTATCCGAAATGGGCTGGAGCTATTAGAATACTCTGCGAACATGAACGGTCCTGAACTGAATTTAATACGCGAAAGTGCTAGCAGCGCAGATGCCAAATTGCGCTACTTTCGCGTTGCATTTGGACGGGATGCTTTCGAACAGGTCATGAATGCAATCGACATACGGGATATTGTGACGTCCTACGCTCATGGCACTTCATTCGAAATTGACTGGAAAATATCCGAAATATTGCCAAAACCAATTGTGAAAACCCTGATGCTTTGCCTTTTGTGCCTTGAGACGGTTATCCAACGGTCAGGGCGGGTTGTTGTAGCGCGAACCGCTGGCGACATAAGTTTGACAGCATATCCAAAGCGCACATTGACACAACTCCACCTAGCGGAAGCATTGAGAACACATGCGTGGCCAACAGATCTGACTGCTTCTCAAGTGCACTTCCCTCTGGCAGCCCAAGCTATGAGAACATGCAACCTAGAGCCAAGCATAAGCTTTGAAGGCACCAAATTCACGCTATTCTTGCGTTCATTGGATCATGAAAAGGAAATTACGCCCGAGTCGCACCGTCACCAACTACAAGATACTTGAAACTTGTTAGCTGCTTTGCCCCAACCGGTCCGCGCGCGTGCATTTTCCCAGTCGCTATACCGATCTCCGCACCCATCCCGAACTCTCCTCCGTCCGCAAATTGGGTTGAGGCATTGCGCATAAGGATGGCGCTATCGAGACGTTCAAAGAAACGATCAGCGGCGGCGTCATCTTCGGTAATGATGCAATCGGTATGGTTTGAGCCGTAGCGGCGAATATGGTCAATGGCGCCGTCAACATCTGTCACCACTTTTGCGGCGATGATTTTGTCTAGGTACTCTTTGCCCCAGTCCTCATCCGTTGCTGGCGTCGTTCCGTCTATGTCCGACAGCCGATCACCTGCCCGCACTTCGACGCCAGCATCAAGTAGCGCTTTGACTATTCCCTGCCCGATCGTGTCCACGATGTCTTGGTGGATCAAAAGACACTCGGCCGCGCCACAAATGCCTGTTCGGCGTGTTTTCGCGTTCATCACAACCCGCAAAGCCTTGGCCGCATCTGCTGCTTTATCGATGTAAATATGAACAATACCCTCAAGGTGAGCAAAAACGGGCACTCTTGCCTCCTTTTGCACAAGCCCGACAAGTCCCTTGCCTCCGCGCGGTACAATAACATCGACATAATCGGTCATCGTTAAAAGCGCCTGTACCGCCGCCCGATCCCGAGTTGGAACCAACTGGATAGCGTCCAAGGGCAAGTCTGCATCTTTCAATCCTTGAACAAGGCATGCGTGGATTGCTTGTGAACTGTGGAAACTTTCCGAGCCGCCTCGCAGGATCACGGCGTTCCCAGATTTCAAGCACAGCGCCCCTGCGTCAGCAGTAACGTTCGGACGGCTTTCATAGATGACGCCGATCACACCAAGAGGCGTTCTTACTCTGCGGATATGCAATCCAGTAGGACGTTCCCATTCTTCCATGACCTCACCAATGGGGTCGGCCTGTTCCGCGACCGCACGCAGCCCATCGACAATCCCGCGAATGCGATCTTCGTTCAGCATCAGACGGTCCATCATGGCAGGCGAAAGGCCTTTTTCGCGGCCGTAATCCAGATCTTTGGCATTGGCCTCGATAATGTCTGCGCGCCGTTTCCAAACAGCGTCTGCTGCCGAAACCAGCGCAGCATGTTTTCGTTCCGCAGAAGCGTAGCCGAGTTCCGCGGCAGCGGCTTTGGCGCGCTGTCCGATGTCGGTCATCATTTCGTAAATGTCATTCATGTTCGTCATGATGTACCCTTCTAACTTTTCGTGGCGAGACTGCATGCGCCCGCAATATGTTCAGCCCAAATCAAATGGCAAGATCGTCTCGGTGGATCAACGCTGTACGAGCTGGATAGCCCAAAATCGCTTCAATATCCTCAGAGCGAAGCCCTTTGATCTCGTTCGCTTCAACCGATGTATATCTTACCAGTCCCTGCCCTAGATGCATTCCAGAATGATCACGAAGTGTCACGGGCTCACCACGCCCGAAGCTACCGGATACGTGAGTGACACCTGCTGGAAGCAGGCTTTTACCCTGAGAAAGCGCAAGGGCTGCGCCAGCATCTACGGTAATGTCACCGTGTGGCTTCATGGATCCAATCCAGCGTTTGCGAGCAACTTTGGGATCACCCTGTGCCAAAAACGTCGTTGAGGCGGCCCCATTTACAAGTGCCAGAAGGGGCCGCGTGACTGAGCCCTCTGTTATGATCATAGCGCAGCCCGACGCGGTGGCCGTTTTTGCAGCCATGACCTTGGTTTTCATTCCGCCTTTGGACAGGCCAGAACCCGCATCACCCGCCATAGCCTCTATCTCTGGGGTGATGGTTTCGACGGTTTCAAAGCGGACCGCATTGGGATCCTGAGAAGGATTGGCTGAATAAAGGCCATCCACATCCGATAACAGAACCAACAGATCAGCGCCTGTTGTTACAGCAATCTGCGCCGCCAGACGGTCGTTATCACCGAACCTGATTTCGTCTGTGGCAACCGTATCATTTTCGTTGACGATTGGCACAACACCCAGATCGAGCAGGGTTGCCAATGTAGCGCGCGTATTTAGATAACGGCGACGGTCGGCGCTGTCTTCCAACGTCACAAGAACCTGCGCTGTTGTAATCTGATGTGGCGCCAAAGCTTCTTCATAGGCGCGAGCCAATTGAATTTGACCAACTGATGCTGCAGCCTGCGATTGCTCGAGACGCAATTCAGTTTTAGGTAATTTCAAAACGCCCCGTCCCAGAGCAATCGATCCCGAGGATACAAGGATCACATCCTTACCTTGACGTTTGAGATCAGAAACGTCCTCGGCCAATCCGAGCAACCAATCATGACGCAACTCGCCGGAAGTTCTATCAACCAGAAGCGCCGAGCCGATTTTTACAACAACACGTTTTGCATCGCTTAGGGCCGCCACGCTTCCTGCTCCTCGGTTTCCTGCTTGATCCGCAGCTTGTTGCTATCGATGTGTTTTCGCAGGGTACGTAAAACCTCGGTAACGCCTTCGGTTGTGGCGCCCGACATTTTAAGAACCGTTCCTCCGGACACTTCCTGCAATTCTCTGACATATTCGTCTTGGAACTCTTCAGGCAACGTGTCGATCTTGTTCAATACGGTGACGCGCGGTTTGTCGACCAAATGCCCACCATATGCCTCGAGCTCACCGATGATTGTGCGATAGTCCTCGACAACATCATCAGATGAACCGTCGATCAAGTGCAACAGCACCGAGCATCGTTCTACGTGGCCCAGAAAGAGGTCACCAAGTCCCCGCCCTTCGGACGCACCTTCAATCAGGCCAGGAATATCGGCGACGACAAATTCAACATTGTCCACACCCACTACGCCCAAGTTGGGGTGCAGTGTGGTGAACGGATAATCGGCAACTTTCGGCCGTGCGTTCGACGTGACCGACAGGAATGTCGATTTACCCGCATTAGGAAGTCCAAGTAGGCCGACATCAGCGATCAACTTCAGACGTAGCCAAATCGTCCGTTCAATCCCATCCTGACCGGGGTTCGAACGGCGAGGAGCCTGATTTGTTGACGACTTGAAATGAAGATTCCCCCAACCGCCATTGCCACCTTTGGCCAAAAGAACGCGGTCACCGACGTTGACCAGATCTGCAATGACCGTTTCCTGATCCTCATCAAGGATTTCAGTACCAGCGGCGACGCGAAGAACGATATCATCACCGCTTGCTCCGGTGCGCTGATTGCCCATTCCCGGACGGCCGTTATCGGCAAAGAAATGTTGCTGATAGCGAAAGTCAATTAGAGTGTTCAGCCCGTCAACCGCCTCGGCCCAAACCGAGCCGCCATTGCCACCATCGCCGCCATCAGGACCACCAAATTCAATGTATTTTTCCCGCCGAAAGCTGATGCAGCCGTTACCACCACTTCCCGAGCGGATGTAGACTTTGGCGAGATCAAGGAATTTCATGTCGTTGCTTTCTGATTTGCTTGCGCAGCGATTACGCTATTGCGCCGCGGTTCTCAAGTTGTTGCCATCGGTCTGCGGTCAATTCCATGCGTTGGATGTCGGTTTCTCGCCCATGTGTGCGGGAAAATATTTTTTCTAACTTCGTGTCTGTAAAGCCATGCTTTAAAAGCACTCGGCGAGAAGCAGAGTTTTGCGGCATGTGACTCGAAATAACCGGACTGTCTGATTGGTCGAAGTGCCATGCCAGAACCGCATTCACAGCTTCGGACATGTAGCCTTGCCCCTGTTCTTCAGCGGCAAGCCAATACCCTAACGTTGGATCGAAAGCTATCACTCCGATTAGACCGTTCCCTGCTTCAATCGCCCAGTGAGTCGGATAATCTTGTGTAACGAACCACTCTGCATCCTTTGATTCGTACGGCCATGGTGGTGCCGAAAGCCATTGCATAACGGACCATTTTGATAAGTGATTGGTTATGGCAGGAGCGTCATCCATCCTGATAGGGCGAAGTTCAAGTCGGCTGGTTTTGATTTGCGGGATCGGTGTAGCACCTACGTTTTGCAACCAGGTTTCTTTCGTCAATTCAAACTGTAGCGATTGCACCTCTGCATTTCGCGCTTTGCAAAAATCTATACACTCGCCTGTTTTGCGAAACCCGTTCTTTTCAAGAACGCGGGCAGAGGCTGGGTTGTCGTGCCAGACGCAGGACGTCAGAACCGTGCTCGATGGGTCTGAAAAGAATTCGTTGGTTTTCATTTTCAAGGCATGGGTCATCACCCCCCTGCCCCAAAACGCTTTGCCTATGAAATAGCCTACATCTGCATTGACGACCCCGACAACACCCGCAAATTCACCATTAACCTCAATCGCATTCACCTGACCCGTCTTTGCCTCGGGCGTGCTCATCCGCATGCGAGTGAACTCTTCCTCTGCCGGATACGGCCAGCTCGAGGTCATTTTTACCACGTCGAAATCCGATACTATCGCATGGAATGCGTCGTAATCATCATCGCAGAGCAATCGTAGGGTGATGTTCATTGGTCTTCTCTGTCCGAGGTGCGCCCTTGGGGGCTATACCACGGGCGCGAGAATTTTATGGCTTCAGCCGCTTTGAATAGGTCCATGTCGGGACGTTGGAGTTACGGGCTACGCTAAAGGTTTCCGCATCGCCAAGATACGAAAATCCGCAGTTGGTCAGCACGCGCGCCGAGGCGGGGTTATCCTGGAAGACCTCTGCAAATATCGTTTCATTTCCGTTCGGATTTGCCTCAAGTATCGCTGGAATGCTTGCCGTTGCCAGTCCCGTACTCCAGAAAGCGGGCGCGACCCAATAGCGGATTTCGGTCTGATTGCGATCCATACGTTGCAGCGATACGATCCCCATTAACTCAGGTCCTCCAAAGCGAGTTCCGTCCATGACCCAAACGTCTTCGGACCGATCGTCGGATTGCGATCGGGTAACGTAAGCTTCTACCGCACCGGGCGGCAGAGGGTGCGGAATGGATCGGGTCATGCGCGCAACACGTTCGTCACCGCTGTAAAATTCCACCATGCCCATGTCCGAAAGGGTCAAAGGACGCAAATCACAACTCGTGGTTTTGATCACCGGAAGCGCAGAAATTGTCTCCATTTTCATGCCTTTACTCCTCCAAAAAGCACAAACATTACTGAAGCGACTGTTAAAGTCGCCAATATGCGCATCAGCCAAACCTCGGCGGGTGTTCCAGCGACTGTTTTCGCAATCCGGTCCCCTCCGAATGTCCAAATCGGGTGCAGGATTACCTGTATGATGAACAATGAGATGGCGATCGTCAGCGTTGCTTTCAACGCTGGCGTGCTGGGATCAACAAAATTTGTAAAGCTACCGGTGATCATTGCCCATGCTTTGGGATTCAAAGGGTGCACAATCAATCCAGCCCAAAACTTAGGAGGATTATCCTGAGTATGTCCAACGCTCAGACGCAGATTGGCCACTTTCCACGCCAGCCAGCAAATATACGCAGCCGATAAATATTTCAGGGCTTCGAAAACGATTGGCGCTTGCTGCGCCAGCTCCATTAAACCGAAGCCAATGGGCCAGATGATAAACTGCTTTCCCACAGCAACACCGGCCACAAACGGTAACGCCTGCCGGAACCCGAAACGGGCACCGGTGGCAAGCATGGCCATATTCGCAGGTCCGGGCGTTCCGATCTGCGAAACTGCAAAAATAATGAAGCTCCCAAGAGCAATTCCCATTTTCGCCTCCCAGAAAATGAAAAAGGGACCGGCTTTTGCCGATCCCCTATTTTTCGTATGAAAACCTTTAGGTCGGCTTACTCAGCGGCCTCCGCCACTGGGAGAACCGAAATAAAGGTACGGCCTTTGAAGCCTTTACGGAAAGTCACTTTGCCTTCGACAGTTGCGAAAAGCGTGTGATCTTTACCTTGGCCTACGCCTTCACCAGGCCACCACTTGTTGCCGCGCTGACGCGCAATGATGTTGCCCGGGATCGCATGCTGACCACCGTATAGTTTTACACCAAGGCGGCGACCGGCTGAGTCGCGACCGTTACGGGATGAACCGCCTGCTTTTTTATGTGCCATTAGGTCTCTCCTATACCTTGGTTATTGAGCCAGCTCTTTGGCTTGCTCGATCCACTCAGGTTTTACTTTAACGCCTTCTACGTCGCCTTCAACGGCTGCGAGTTGCGCAAAAGTGGTGATGCCAGCTTCGTTCAGCTTTTTGGCAGCCGCCGGACCAACACCGTTCAGTGCAGTCAGATCGTCTGCGCCAGCGTCAGCAGCCGGTGCGGCAGCTTCTGCTTTTAGGGCAGCTTTGGCTTTCGGGGCCGGAGCAGCGACAGCAGCGGCCGAAACCGAAGCAGCGCCAACAGCAGCTTTAACGCCCGACTTGTCAGCACCAGTCGACAGGATGTCGGTGATTTTGACAAGAGTCAGTTGCTGGCGGTGGCCACGAGTACGCTTCGAGCTGTGCTTACGACGACGCTTAACGAACTTGATCGTTTTTTCGCCTTTGATCTGGTCTACGACCTCTGCTTGGACAGCAGCGCCTTCAACAAACGGAGCGCCAACGGTGGCAGCATCGCCACCAAGCATCAGAATGTCGTTGAATTGGATTGTTTCACCTGCGTCTGCAGCCAGTTTCTCAACGCGGAGCATATCGCCCGATTGAACTTTGTACTGCTTGCCGCCGGTCTTTAGAACCGCGAACATGCGTTCTTCCTTTTCTCTACCGCGTTCTGTGGTCCCCTTTTGGGTGTTTTTGACCTACCGGCCACCTCGAACAGCGCGTCAGTTAAGACGATAGTTACAACGCCCGAAACGGGGATTCCCGTCGGGTCCGAGGCTTATCGCGGCAGGACCGTCGCAAGTCAAGTTATTTTACAGTTAAAGCGTGCTTTCCCGCAGCATACCGGCCAGCGCAAATCCAAGCTGATAGGCGATATCGTTTAGCATCCCGTCGAATGCATCAAACATTGCTGAATTCAAAAGCCGTCCCTCAGATGTTTCGAAAAAGCGAATTTGGTCAAGAAGCGTCTGACGCTCCATGGAACCGTATGCCAATACAAGAAACGCGTACATCCACTCGGACACTTCATTTCGAATGTTCTCTTCTTCGGCCCAAATCTGTGTCAGCAACTCATCTTCTG
Source organism: uncultured Rhodobacterales bacterium (assembly GCA_964453855.1). GTDB lineage: Bacteria > Pseudomonadota > Alphaproteobacteria > Rhodobacterales > Rhodobacteraceae > JASMHC01. The sequence continues at coordinate 709 of CAYVRN010000076.1, read as the reverse complement.
CGTATCCCATGTCCAAACCGCCATCCACAAGTCCTACATTGAATTGATACATCCCGTTCAAAGCGCCAACCACATTCTGCTCAACCAGATCGACTGAATCGACGAGCGCTTCAAGATCGCTCACCAGCTGCGTGTTTTTCGAAAGCGCCCGATAGTAGTTGCCATATGCCGTCTGCTCGATCTCAGGGGTTAGCATCGCATGTCGCGCGGCTAGCTCTAAATCCATCGCTGTTTGCCAAGCCTCAGAAGACACAAACCCAAGAATACCTTCAAGATTTTCCGTCCCGAGCGACCCAAGGAAAAGCGTTTCAACTGTCCGGGTCATCATTTCGATATCGTAGATCATCGCAAGGGACTGCTCCCAAGAAGTGCCCAGCTGTCCCATCATCAAATCCTTCGGCAGTTCGCTGGAATCAGAGATTCCCTCGTCGTGCATGATCTGAATAATCTCGCCAAACCTCATTTGAGTCACAACATCACGAGCTATCTCTTCTGACGCCGAAAGCTGAAACGGAACAATTATGAAAAGGAATATCAGTCGTTTTAGCATTTTTTCCCATCAAACTACGTTATGGCAGCCTGTTGATTATATAGAGGCGAAATTTTCCAATAAAACCGGTTGCGCCTACTGGGAAGTCGCATTAAACGCTCCGAACCAGACCCCCGCGGAGAGGTGCCGGAGTGGTCGAACGGGGCGGTCTCGAAAACC
>CAYVRN010000075.1:0-12920 GCA_964453855.1 uncultured Rhodobacterales bacterium | reverse complement strand
TCCACCATGTCGCATAGGTCGAGAATTTATAGCCGCGGCGATATTCGAATTTATCGACCGCTTTCATCAGGCCGATGTTGCCTTCCTGAATGAGGTCAAGGAACTGCAATCCACGGTTGGTGTATTTCTTAGCGATCGAAATCACCAAACGTAGGTTCGCCTCGACCATTTCTTTCTTGGCCTGACGAGCTTCTTTTTCGCCCTTCTGAACCTGCTGGACGATGCGGCGGAATTCACTGATATCTAGGCCCACGTATTGCCCGACCTGCGCCATGTCGTTGCGCAGTTCCTCGATCTTGTCGACCGAGCGTTCCATCAGCATCTGCCAGCCACGACCCGATTTTTGCGCCATGTCATCCAGCCAAGTCGGATCCAGCTCGCGGCCGCGGTATTCGTCGACGAACTCACGGCGGTTGATACGCGCCTGGTCGGCCAGTTTCACCATAGCGCTGTCAATCTGCATGATGCGGCGGTTAATGCCATAAAGCTGGTCAATCAGCGCCTCGATACGGTTGTTGTGCAGGTGCAGTTCGTTGACCAGCAAAACGATTTCCGAGCGCAACTGTTGATACGTTTCCTCATCCGAGGCCGAGAAATCGCCGCTATCGCCCAGCGTGGCTTCGATCCGGCTGTCCTGCATGGCAGACAGCTTGGAATAATCGTCGGCGATACGGTCAAGGGTTTCCAGAACGCGGGGCTTCAGCGCGGCTTCCATCGCAGCGAGCGACATGTTTGCGGCTTCATCGTCGTCGTCATCGTCGTCGGTGCTGATGGGGTTGCCATCGGCATCGAGTTCCTGTTCTGAGGACTTCTCGGCTTTTGGCGCATCTGAGGAGGCTGCTGACGGATCGACGACGGGTTCTTCTTCGTCGCCTTCAATCGAGTTGCCAAAGGTGGTTTCTAGATCGATCACATCGCGCAGAAGAATGTCTTCGGTCAGAAGTTCGTCGCGCCAGATGGTGATCGCCTGGAAGGTCAGCGGGCTTTCGCACAGCCCTGCGATCATTGTGTTGCGGCCAGCTTCGATCCGTTTGGCGATGGCGATCTCGCCTTCGCGTGACAGCAATTCGACGCTGCCCATTTCGCGCAGGTACATGCGTACCGGGTCATCGGTGCGGTCGAGCTTTTCTTCTTTGCCCGCTGCCAGAGCGACTTCTTTGTTCGAGTTGACCTCGACCACGGCGGTCGATTTCTGCTCTTCGTCCTCGACCTCATCGTCCTCGATGATGTTGATGCCCATTTCCGAGAGCATCGACATGACGTCTTCGATTTGTTCCGACGACACTTGATCGGGGGGCAGTACGGTATTCAGCTGGTCGTAGGTGATGTATCCACGCTCGCGCGCCTCGGCGATCATCTTTTTGACCGCGGCCTGGCTCATATCAAGCGAGATGTCCTGATCCTGATCGTCGGTCTTGTTGTCGTCGTTGTCTTTGGCGGCCATGCGGTGCTCCTTGAGGGGGGCAGTGATTCGTTCTTCATCGAATAAAACGAATCACTCTGCCTTTGAAGTGATTCGCTCGTTCGAAAGTCCGTTTCTGCCCGATTTTTCCGGAAATGTCAGTGCCTCGATTTCGTAAACCGAATATTGGCGAAGAGTTCTTGGGATCGTTTCCTCTCTTCTCGGCTGATGGGTGCCCCGTTCGGGGCAATGTCATATTCGGTCCGGTCGTCCTGTTGGCTGCGGTCCGCGCGCGAAACAGCCTCGGTTGCTTCTTTCAGGCGATGCGTCATCGCTTCGGTCGGGCGGTGCGCCATGTCCTCCAGCGCTTCTTGCAGCTCTTGGCGGTGCCCTCGACGTGCCTGTAATTTCTGCAATTCAGCCTCGACCGTCATACGCGCCAGATCCGGATCATTCTGGCGCCGAACGGCGGGCACTATGGCCACATGGGGAGTGCCCATTAGTTTCGCAAGGGCTGCTTCACCCATTTGCCGAGTTATTTCCTGTTCTAGAACTTCGTTTCCGTTGTGGGCATATTGCAGAAGAACCATCTTGATCCGCTCATGCTCGGGCAGGGCCAAGTGCAGACTTTCCAGTGCATGCTCATAATCAACAACTATGTCAGGAGACTTGATCAAAACGGCCAAAAGCACAGATTCGTGTAGAATTTCCTGCTCGCGCTCTTCTGCAGCAGCAAGAAACGAGTTTCGTGTTTCCTGATTAATCGCGGGTTTTCCCTGTGATTTCCAATTGCCGCGCTGCGGGCGCGCCTGGAAATACATGTCGCGTTTCAACTGATAGAACGCATCATCGTAATGCTTGCGAACGAAGGCATCGGTGATCTGGGTGGTTTTTTCGCGCAGGGTTTTGTCCAGCATCGCCTTGCGTTCGGGGCTGTCAAACACGCGCCCTTCGGTTTCGCGACGCCAGAGCAGGTTGACCATTGGCATAGAGGCATCCAGAAGCTCTTGCACAGCCCCTGCCCCACCTGAACGCACTACATCGTCGGGGTCTTTGCCTTGCGGCATCAGGGCAAACCGAAGGGAATGACCGGCCTCGATCAGCGGCAGCGCCAGATCAATCACCCTGTAAGCAGCGCGCAGACCGGCGGTATCACCATCAAGGGCGATGATGGGCTCGGGCGACAAGCGCCAAAGCAGGCGCAGCTGGTCTTCGGTTACCGCCGTACCCAAGGGGGCAACGCTGGCCCCGAAACCGGCTTCGGACAAAGCCAGCACGTCCATGTAACCCTCGGCCACAATCAAAGGCTTTCCTTTGCCCGCTGCCTCGCGGGCAGGAGCAAAGTTATACAGGCTGCGGCCCTTGTCAAAAATCTCGGTCTGGGGGCTGTTCAGATACTTGGCGTTGTCATTGGGGTCCATCGCCCGCCCACCAAAGGCAATCGCGCGGCCACGGGAATCTCGGATCGGGAACATGATGCGATTGCGGAAGGTATCGTAAGGCTTGCCGCCTTTGTTCGACGGCTTGGCCAAACCGACGGCAAGGATCATTTCTTCCTCAACACCTTTGCCGCGTAGGTGGTCCCACATGTTCTGCCAGCCATCAGGCGCGAACCCGATCTGCCAGCGTTCCAGCACATCAGGGGTCAGGCCACGCTTGGACAGATAGTTTCGCGCATCTAAAGCCGCGCCGGTATGCAGTTGCAGGCGGAAGAATTTAACCGCCTCTTCCATCACGTCGGTCAGCTGCGTGCGGCGGTCTGCTTTTTGTTGCGCCTGCGGATCGCGGGCCGGCATCGGCATGCCGGCTTCGCGGGCCAGAATTTCGACTGCCTCCATGAACTCGACATTCTCGGTTTCGCGGACGAACGAAATCGCATCGCCTTTGGCGTGGCAGCCGAAGCAATAGTAATAGCCTTGCCGGTCATCGACATGGAACGACGCGGTCTTTTCCTGGTGAAACGGGCACGGCGCCCACATATCGCCCTTGCCCTGATTTGACTTGCGCTGATCCCACATGACCTTGCGGCCGACCACTTGGGTCAGGCTGGTCCGTGTTCGCAGTTCGTCAAGAAATCCGGGGGGCAGGCTCATGCTCTATATATTGGTCGCCCAGCGCCCAGAGTCCAGTCACTGTTCCAGACAGGCAGTCACGAATTTTTCGGCAAACTCGGGTGTCATCTTGTCCATCGGCAGATCATAAACCTGATTGACCAACGGTCCCAGCACCATGCCCCAAAGCAATGCATTCTCGGTGATGGTTTCTTTGATCGCAGCTTTGGTTTCTTTTTTGGTCAAACCTTCAACCCGCATTTCCACGGCCTGCCCGACGAATACGCCAGACATTTCGCAGGCTTGGTCCTTGCTGGGCACCTGTGCCTGAACCTGTGTTGCACCTATGGCCAGAGCGGCGGCCAATCCCAAAGCTTTCATCATGCTGCACCTCAAATAAGTTGGCCCCACACCTAAGGTATGGGGCCTTCTTTGTCACTTATTTCACGCAATGTTAGGCAATAACACGCGCGTTTACGTTGCCCATTGCGGTGGTTAGGTCGTGGACCAGGGTTTTCGCCATCGAGCGGAAGACCATAATCTGGAAACTGTCCGCGCCGGTTTTGGTGACGCTGGCCATCATATGCATCAATTCACACCGAACTGAATGGCCGCGCTTGAACTCGGACGGGCGCAGGTCAATCGAAACCAGCCGCGCCAGAACATCTGCGGCACGATCACCTTTCAGCTCTACCACAGTCCATGCGTCGCTTTGATCAGTCAAGGCCGCCAATCCTGCAATAGATACATCTGCCTTGGCTCCGGTCAAAAGCGCCTGCCCCTGACCGAACCAAAGCGCCTGAACGCCCGCTTTGCTGTTCATGCGATTGGCAGAAGGATAAGCCACACCATGCGCGTCTTTCATCGCCGCAGACACTGCTTTCTGCTGCCCCTTAAACGGCGCGACCGAGGTCAGCGGTCCCAAATCAAGCTCGGACAGGGTGACGGTGCCCTTGGTCACAGGCAAAAGCCCTGCACAAGGCGAGATTGCTGTTAGTTCAACCACGGGCGCGCCCTCCTTCTGGGTCGAGGAAGACCGGATGGCAGACCTCGCATTCGATATCCAAACCACGCAGGTGGTCCACCAAGCGGATCACCTCACCATGTCTGTTGCGGCCATTCGTCAGGAAGCCAAGTCCCAGACCTGTGTTCATCGTCGGCGACCAGCAAACCGAGGTGACATACCCCTGATCGTTGACCCGAACAGCCTCGGCACCCTTGTTGAACAGGTGCGCGCCAGCGGTCAGTTGATCGCTGGCATTGACGGGCTTCAGACCCACCAGTTGCTCGCGATGATCCCCATGCAATCCAGGACGCTGGCTTGAGGTTTTTCCCACACAGTCCTTTTTGGCAGATACCATCTTGCCCATGCCGATATCGTCTGCCGTTGTGCGGCCATGGATTTCCGCGTGGGTAATAAAGCCCTTTTCAATCCGCAGTACGTTCAGGGCTTCCATACCGTATGCCCCTCCGCCCATCGCTTCAGCTTTGGCAACCAATGCGCGGAACAGGCTGTCGCCATAGCGCGACGGCACGGCAACCTCATACGCGTGTTCACCGCTGAAGGAGATACGGAACAAACGGCCTTTGACGTCGCCGATGCTGATCGCTCCGCAGCCCATGAAGGGGAAGGTTTCGTCGGTCACGTCTTGATCCAGCAGATCGTTCAGAAGATCCCGTGATTTCGGACCGGCCACGGCAAATTGGGCCCATTGCTCGGTCGTGGAAATCAGGTTCACGTCCAGATCCCGACGTAGCGCTTGTTTGACGAACTCAAGGTGTTTCATCACTTCGCCCGCTGCGGCGGTGGTTGTGGTCATCACATAGTGATTTTCCCCCCAGCGTGCGGTGGTGCCGTCGTCCATCACATGCCCGTCTTCGCGCAACATCAGCCCGTAGCGAACTTTGCCAACAGGAAGGGTAGAGAACATGTTGGTGTAGACAAAATCAAGGAATTCGCCTGCGTCCTTGCCCTGAATGTCGATCTTGCCCAGCGTGGACACGTCGGCAACACCGACCGCGTTGCGGACATAGCCCACTTCACGGTCGCAGCTTTCCCGCCACGTCTTTTCACCCGCTTTGGGGAAATAGCTGGGGCGATACCACAAGCCCGCCTCGATCATCGGGGCATTCAGGTCGTCAACGCTGTGTTGGTGGCTGGTGGTGAACCGTTGCGGCGCAAACCCATCGCCCTGCGCCCCTGCCCCCATCGCGGCGATTGAGACCGGCGTATAAGGCGGGCGGAAGGTGGTTGTGCCGGTTTCGGGAATGGCCCGTCCTGTCGCATCGGCAAGAATAGCCAGCGCCGCCACGTTCGAGTTCTTGCCCTGATCCGTCGCCATCCCCTGCGTAGTGAAACGCTTCATATGCTCGACCGAGCGGAAGTTTTCCTGAGCTGCGCCTTTGATGTCCTTCACGGTCACGTCGTTCTGGAAATCCAGCCACGCACGGCCCTTGTGAGGCACAGTCCAAAGCGGGGTGATGTTATAGGCATCGTCTTCGGCTTTGGGCGCGTCCACCTCGGCTGGTTTCTTGCCGATTTTGCCCAGCGCTTCATTCGCGGCGGTGATACCCGCCTGCAAACATGAAGCGGTCGAGAAGTCTCCGTTCGCGGCCCCTGCGGCGATCATGCCCGGAACCATATCGGGCTTCGGAACAAAGGCCGCGATATCGTCACGCCAGACAGGGCGTCCGTTCATATGACAGGTCATATGCACCGACGGGTTCCAACCGCCGGAAACCGCCAAACAGTCAACACTCAGCGATTCCGAGCCTTTGTCGCTTGTGACGGTGATCCCGCTTAGACCCTTTGCCCCCATCGCGTCGGTCACCTGACCGCCCGCGATCAGACGATAGTCACCCTGAGCCGAAGCGTCCGAACGGCTGTCGATCATCGCCACCACGTTCACCCCTGCAGACTGCAAATCCATTGCGGTGCGGTGAGCATTGTCGTTGTTGCCAAAGACAGCCACGTTTTTGCCTGCCGCGACGCCCCAGCGGTTCAGATAGCTGCGCACAGCGCTGGCGGTCATCACGCCCGGCCGGTCATTGTTGCGGAAGGCAATCGGGCGTTCCAAAGCCCCCGCTGCCAGAACGCTGGCTTTCGCGACGATCCGCCAGAAGGTTTCCAGCGGCTTACCGTTGTCGCGCGGACCGTGATGGTTCACGCGCTCTAGCGCACCATAGGTTCCTTGGTCATAGGCACCTGTCACAGTGGTACGGGTCATCAGGCGGACATTGTCCATCGCCTTCAACTCGGCCACGGTTTTGGCAGCCCATTCCTGACCCGGCATGCCGTCAACCTCGTGGGTTTCGGCATTCAAGCGGCCACCCATCAGGCTGTCTTCTTCGCAAAGGATCACGTCAGCGCCCGACTTTGCCGCGGTCATTGCCGCCATCAAGCCCGTCGGCCCAGAGCCGATCACAAGCACATCGCAATAGGCCCAGGCACGTTCGTAATTGTCGGGGTTGTGCATCTCGGACAAGCCACCCAGACCTGCCGCACGGCGGATCAGCGGTTCATAGAACTTTTCCCACAGCGGCTTGGGCCACATCATCATTTTGTAATAGAAGCCCGCGCCGAAGAATGGCGACAACAAGTTGTTGACCGCCAAAGCGTCGAACCCCAGCGAGGGCCACGCGTTCTGGCTGCGCACCTGTAGCCCGCTATAGATTTCCTGCACCGTGGCGCGCACGTTCGGATCCTGCTGCGCGCCCGAACCGATTGTCATCAGCGCGTTTGGTTCCTCGGACCCAGCCGTCAGGACACCGCGCGGACGGTGATATTTGAACGACCGCCCCATCAGACGGATGTCATTGGCAAGCAGCGCCGAGGCAACCGTATCGCCAGCATATCCGCTGACCTGTTGGCCGTCGAAACTGAATGAAACGCGGTGGGTACGGTCTATCAGACCTTTGTTCTCAACTCTCATCGCTTCGCCTCCTCGGATTCCGAGGCCAATTCCACGCTGAAAATCTCGTGCGTGACGGTATCACGGGTGACCACCAACCACGCAGAGCAGCCGTATTCGTGCTGCCACAAGTCGCGGGTCTTGCCCGCGGGGTTGTCGCGGTTGTGGACATAGTCGTTCCAGATATCCGCCCCTGCATCAGGCGCCGGACGGGCAATGTTTTGGGCCGCACCGACATAGTAAAACTCTCGGCGATCCCGTTCTCCGCAATGCGGACAGGCTATTCTCATGGGTCCTCTCCTCAGTGCAGGTTGTGTTGGCTGCCTTTGCCTTCTTCATCCATCAGGCCATAGCCAGTGTTGAAGCGCTCAAGCAGGAATTTCGATGCATGATCCGAATGGTTTCCGGTCGCCATCAAGTGCGCCATGCACCAGCCCGAAGCGGGAACAGCTTTGAAGCCGCCATAGTTCCAGCCGCAGTTGACGAACAATCCATCGATGTGGGTCTTGTCGATCACGGGCGAACCATCAGGAGACATATCCATGATCCCGCCCCAAGACCGAAGCACCTTGGCTTTGCCGATCATCGGCATCAGGGTCATGCCTGCCTCCATCACATGCTCCATCATCGGCAGGTTGCCGCGTTGGGCATATGAGGCGTAGAAATCAATGTCACCGCCGAACACCAACCCACCCTTGTCGGACTGGCTCATATAGAAGTGGCCCATGCCAAAGCTGATCACATGATCGATCACCGGCTTCAGACCTTCGGTCACAAAAGCCTGTAGAACAGTCGACTCAATCGGCAAACGCATCCCAGCCATCGCTGCGACCTGCGATGAACGGCCTGCGACAACCATCGCCACCTTTTTCGCCTTGATTGCCCCGCGCGTGGTCTGCACGCCGGTCACCTTGCCATTTTCAATGTCGATTCCGGTGACTTCGCAATTCTGGATCAGGTCCACGCCGCGTTGGTCCGCGCCGCGGGCATAGCCCCAAGCCACCGCATCGTGACGGGCGGTCCCGCCGCGAGGGTGATACAAGCCGCCATAGATAGGGAAACGGATGTTATCGAAATCCAGATAAGGCAGCATTTTGCGCACACCTTCGCGGTCCAGCAAGATCGCATCGTCGCCTTGGTTGATCATCGCATTGCCACGGCGGGCAAAGGCATCGCGCTGGCCGTCACTGTGGAACAGGTTGATCAAGCCGCGCTGCGAATGCATCACGTTATAATTCAGGTCGATCTCAAGATTTTCCCAAAGCTTCAGTGAATGACTGTAGAATTCTTGATTGCCAGGAAGGAAATAGTTGGCGCGCACAATGGTTGTGTTCCGGCCTACGTTACCGCCGCCCAGATAGCCCTTTTCCAAAACGGCGATATTGTTCATGCCGTGATTTTTGGCCAGATAGTAGGCCGTAGACAGGCCGTGCCCGCCGCCGCCAATAATGATCGCATCGTATTCTGATTTTGGCTCGGGATCTCTCCAATGGGGGGTCCACCCCTTGTTGCCCGTCAGCCCCTCTTTCAGCACGCGGAGTGCGGAAAAGCGCATGTCATTCTCCCCTGACTTCTTGGATCGAGTGAACCAAGTCCGGCGCACAATAGCAACCACCCGCAATACGAACGGTATACTTTTCGACAAAAGCTTGTCACTTAGCGACCGAGGCAGATTTATTCTGGACGGGCAGCGGTGCGTTCTTCAAGCGTCAAAACACGTGGCGTCACCACTGGCATACCTTTGTCATCAAAGAACGGGGCACCGCTGTCACTGCGCAGTTGCGCCTTGATCGCACGCCACAACACCAGACCAAAGGCTTTGGGAATGCCCCAGTCTTTCAGATCCGCGGGGGCGTTTCTGGCCCCCTTGGCGGAAAAGACACCCGCTAAGGGTCCGAATGCCGCGCGGTCCTCGGGGGCTATACGCGCCATGTTCAAACCCGCCAGAGCTATTCGCGAATAGGGCAGCATCGTAAAAAGCGGAGCGCTGCAGCAGCTTGCATACCAGCGCAACATGCCTTTCGGGGACAATCGCAAACAGGCGAGATGTCGTTGCCCGCGATCAAGCTCGACATACTTCGGAATCGTCTGGAAAATCGAGGTTCCGCCCCATTCGTCCAACGTTTCCTGATAGCCAAGTGCATTCGCCGCAGTCTGGCAGTCTTTGCAGTAACATTTCAGGTGATTGCCACGATCAGGAGCAATCTGGTGAAGCGTTCCACCAAGCTTTCCGCAGGTGCAGGAAAATGGGACCGTAACACCCCGAGACATGCGTTACCCTTCGCGTTTGTGGATCATCGCTGCAATGATTTCAGACATCGCTTTGGTCTGGGGTGCAGCCGTAACCCCACCAACACCCACACGCCGCCCGATGCGCCACCATAAACCCGGACGCCACGCGCGCTCTTGCGAGGTCGAGAGTTTCAGGATGAAGCCATTCGAAGGTTTGAAGGCAAACGTACCACGATCCATGCGGTCTATCTGATCAATCGCTGCAATAAGCGTACCTTCGCGGTCATATATCCCGTCACGGCGCAGTTCGATGGCCGAGGCCGTGGCCCGCCGCAACCGCTCGGTTGCCCAAAGGCACGCAGCCCCCAATACAAGCAAAAATGCTGTTCCAATGGCATCCGCCCCGATGGTGAGCCCAAGGTAGATCAGCATGGCCCCCAAAAGCAGCATCGTCACCAGCCCAAACAGCCGACGCGGGGCCGAGGCCTGAACCGTTGCGAGCACTTCGTCTTCCATATCCCACCTCTGACTAGCGAACGTTTTTAGCGACCTGTCGTATTCACCGGCCCGAGGCAACCAGATTCTGGACCATTCGCCAGTATATCTGCTCGATCTCGTCCAATGACAGGCGCCCGTCATCACGGTACCATGTATTCACACCGGTCAGCATCGCAATAATCGCCAAAGACGCGATTTTCGGATCGTCGATGGCGAAATCCCCTGATTTCTGTCCAGCTTCCAGAATGTCGCTTAGATCGGTTTCATACCGCCGCCGCAGATTTTCGATCGTCTCGAAATTTTCGGGCGTCAGGTTCCGCAGTTCCATATAGGAAATAAAAACAGCTTCCTTGCGGGCATGGTGGAAACGGATGTGGAAACGGGCAAAGGCCTCGAGCTGCTTGGCGGGCGCATCATCGCGGCGCCCTTCAGCACGCGCTGCAAGCAGGTCGTCCATATGCCCTTTAAGAAGATCGAACAGCAAAGACTGTTTGTCGGGAGTATAGTTGTAAAGCGCCCCTGCCTGCACACCAACCTTGGCCGCGATCTGGCGCATCGACACCGCCGCATAGCCGTTTTCCGCAAACAACTGCAAAGCTGCCTGTCGGACCTTTGGCCCTGTGATATCCGAAAATGATCCTGATGTGCGTGCCATGCCCCTTGTTAACTGAACGTACGTTCAAATCCTAGCCCGCTTGCGCATTTTCCCCTGTGCGGATTACATACTGCAAAACTGACAGGTGTTTCATGCGACGACTGACCGGAATTGCCGCCCTTTTGGCCCTGACCGCCTGCGCGGAATATCCGGTGCTGGATCGAGAGATCTCGGCAGAAAGCCGAGCGGCGGACTATCCCAAACTTGTGGCCCTGTCTCAGGACACCACGCCCGTTGACTATTCCGAGGGGCAGGCTGTCATCGACGAGCTGGAAAGCCGAACCGCCAGCCTGTGGGCGCGTTTGGGGCTGGCAAGAAACTGACATCATTTGCGCTTGCGATTGTTGCGGCTGGGGATCGAAGAGGATACACCCCGCCTCACACTTGGTTTGTTCGATAGGAGACACTGATGTCGCACCCCCTTCGTCTGGGTATTGCAGGTCTCGGCACCGTAGGTGTCGGCGTATTAAAAATCGTTGAGCAGCACGCTGAGCGACTGGCCATGCGCACCGGACGCACACTCCAAGTCACTGCCGTGTCTGCCCGCAACCGTGACAAGGATCGCGGCGTTGATCTATCTGGCTACGCTTGGGAAGACGATCCGGTCACCTTGGCCACCCGCGATGACGTGGATATCTATGTGGAACTGATGGGCGGCAGCGATGGTCCGGCAAAAGCCTCGACCGCAGCCGCGTTGAAAGCGGGCAAAGACGTTGTCACCGCGAATAAAGCCATGCTGGCCCACCATGGTCAGGAACTAGCAGAGCTTGCGGAAAGCAATGGCTGTGTGATCCGCTTCGAAGCCGCCGTTGCAGGCGGCATCCCGTGCATCAAAGCGCTGACCGAAGGGCTGGCGGGCAACAAGATCACTCGTGTCATGGGCGTGATGAACGGCACATGTAACTACATTCTGACCCGCATGGAAAATGCAGGTCTGCCTTACGACGAAGTTTTCAAAGAAGCCGACGCCTTGGGATATCTCGAAGCCGATCCGACCTTGGATGTCGGGGGCATTGACGCCGGCCACAAACTGTCTTTGTTGTCCTCCATCGCCTACGGCACTCAGGTCGATTTCGACGCGGTGTATCTGGAAGGCATCGAGCGAATCAAAATCGAAGATATCCGTCATGCCGCCGAAATGGGCTATCGCATCAAACTGCTGGGAATCGCCAAGATGACCAAAGACGGTCTGTCGCAAAGCATGGCGCCTTGCCTTGTTCCAGCAAACTCGCCTTTGGGGCAGTTGGAGGGCGGTACCAACATGATCGTTATAGAAGGCGATTCCGTGGGGCAAATTGTTCTGCGTGGCGCCGGTGCAGGCGAAGGCCCAACCGCAAGTGCGGTGATGGGCGATGTGTGCGACATTGCCCGGGGTATTCGCCTCGCCACCTTTGGCCAACCTGCGGGAACCTTGGTCAAATCCACCTCGACCATCAGCACTGCGGAAACGCCGTACTACATTCGCATGGACTTGCTGGACAAACCGGGTGCCTTGGCCGCCGTTGCAAAAGCACTGGGCGAAGAAAGCGTTTCAATTGACCGGATGCGCCAGACCAGCCATTCAGACGATATCGCGCCGGTTCTGATCGTGACCCACGCAACAAACTGGGATGCGCTGTCACGCGCGTTGGAAACATTGCCAGACACCGGCTTTTTGCAGAACCAGCCTGTCGCGCTGCGGATTGAAGACGTCTAACCCCGCATTGCCTTAGCGTTCCCCCAAGGTGCTTGTGTCCCGAAAAAACGGGGCATAAACACAAAGAGACGCTTTTTATAGTTCAAAGGACATTTCGCATGAACGCCCCACTCGACTTTAACGACCGTATGCTCTCGCTTGGACTGGCCCGTGTTGCCGAACAGGCGGCAATTGCCAGCGCCGACCTGATCGGACGCGGAGACGAAAAAGCAGCGGATCAGGCGGCTGTGAATGCGATGCGCGAACAGCTAAACCTGCTGGATATCGCAGGTGTGGTTGTGATCGGTGAAGGCGAGCGTGACGAAGCCCCGATGCTTTACATCGGCGAAGAGGTTGGCACCGGTAACGGTCCGGGCGTGGACATCGCGCTGGACCCGCTGGAAGGCACGACATTGACTGCCAAAGACATGCCAAACGCACTGACTGTGATTGCCATGGGTCCGCGTGGTTCGATGCTGCATGCGCCTGACACATA
>CAYVRN010000074.1:0-13084 GCA_964453855.1 uncultured Rhodobacterales bacterium | reverse complement strand
GATCTTCGTGACATCGTGGCTGATTCTTCTATCCTTGCCAGTTCTGGCGGGCGCCATCACCATGCTGCTGACCGACCGTAACTTTGGCACAACGTTCTTTGATCCTGCTGGCGGCGGTGACCCGATCCTGTATCAGCACATCTTGTGGTTCTTCGGACACCCCGAAGTTTACATCGTGATCGTACCTGGCTTCGGGATCATCAGCCACGTCATCGCAACCTTCTCTAGGAAGCCGATCTTCGGTTATCTGCCGATGGTTTACGCGATGGTGGCCATTGGCGCACTGGGCTTTGTTGTGTGGGCACACCACATGTACACCGTCGGAATGTCACTGACCCAGCAAAGCTACTTCATGCTGGCCACAATGGTGATCGCGGTGCCGACAGGCGTTAAGATTTTCTCTTGGATTGCCACCATGTGGGGCGGGTCGATCGAGTTCAAAACTCCGATGATGTTCGCCTTCGGCTTCTTGATCCTGTTCACCGTTGGCGGTGTGACCGGTGTTGTCCTGTCGCAGGCTGGCGTGGACCGAGCTTACCATGACACCTACTACGTGGTTGCACACTTCCACTATGTGATGTCGCTAGGTGCCGTGTTCGCCATCTTTGCAGGGGTTTACTTTTACCTGCCCAAGATGTCTGGCCGGATGTATCCCGAATGGGCCGGCAAGCTGCACTTCTGGGTGATGTTCATTGGTTCGAACCTGACCTTCTTCCCCCAGCACTTCTTGGGCCGTCAGGGTATGCCACGCCGATACATCGACTATCCTGAAGCCTTTGCTTGGTGGAACTACCTATCATCGATCGGTGCGTTCATCTCTTTCATCTCGTTCCTGTTCTTCTTCGGAATCATCATTTACACCGTGATGGCTGGCCGTCGTTGCCCCGAAGCAAACCCTTGGAACGAATATGCGGACACGCTGGAGTGGACACTGCCCAGCCCGCCACCAGAGCACACCTTTGAAACGCTTCCGAAACAGGAAGACTGGGACAAAGGTCCAGCCCACTAGGGCAACGCTTCCAAGATTTGAAAAGCCCCGCGTAGTCGCGGGGCTTTTTGTTTGAGTACTTTAACCAAGAAGAAGCAGGGCTTTGACTTTTCAAGCGCGGCAAATACATTCCCCGCATGCCCTACTCTTGGACCCGCACACCGACTGAAACCCGCCTTGAAGCATGGCCTTACCGGTCCTTGCCAAAGAAAGGGTTTGTCATTGTCATCGCGCTGCTCTTTGGTTTGATCGCATTGCCGTTGTTGGCCGTATTGGGCACTGTCATCCTGTGGGGGGTGCTTCCCTTTGCGCTTGCGGCCGTCGGTGCCCTTTGGTGGGGATTGCAGCGCAGCTATAAGGACGGTGAAATCCTAGAGGAACTGACGATCAGCTCAGATCACCTGCATCTTTCACGACAACATCCACGCGAACCGCTCAAGACATTCGAGTGCAACCCATATTGGGTGTCGGTTTACATGCACCAGACCGGCGGGCCGGTTCCTTTTTATGTGACGTTAAAGTCCGAGGGACGCGAGGTCGAAATCGGCGCATTCCTAAGCGAAGACGAACGACGTGCCTTATACGGCGAATTGTCGGACGTATTGCGCCGCGTTGGATAGCCACGTCGGAAGCCCGCCACTGCAACAACACTTGACCACCCCAAAACTCTCGGCCCTAATCCGCGTATGCGTGCAACTCGCCTGCCAGGCCAGCCCATTCTAAGCCCCGAATCCTGTGACAGGATCGGGTCTAACCTGAATGGACCTTCTGTAATTGAAGTACCGGATTGGTTGCCCGACCCTCTGGGACGATTTTACCTGTATTTTGCGCATCACAAGGGGCGCTTCATCCGCATGGCTTACGCCGATGATCTGGCCGGTCCATGGTGCATTTATCGCTATGGAGTTCTGGATGTTACCGAAACGCCTCTGACTCATCGCGATATTTCGCCCGACGTGACCCGCTATAACTACGCCCATGTGGCATCACCCGATGTTCACGTCGATCCGCAAACCCGCGAGATTCGCATGTATTATCACGGGCTGGACACTGACGGCGAGCAACCCACGTTGCATTGCCGGTCAAAGGATGGGCTGACGTTTACTGATCACTCCGCGCCGCTAGGGCCGCCTTACTTCAGGGTGTTCCGGCATGGTGACTGGGTCTACGCCATCGCCTTTGGCGGGCAGCTGTTCCGCTCAGTCGCATGGGAAGGTCCTTTCGAGCGCGGACCCGACATCTTTGAAACCGCCCCGTTCGGCAACACGGACACACGTATTCGGCACGTGGCCGTCCAATGCAACAAAGACTGTCTGACGCTGGCCTACAGCCGCATCGGAGATGCCCCCGAGCGCCTATACTTGGCGCAGGTCGATCTGGCAGACGACTGGCGCCGGTGGCGCGCCCGCGTTCCGGTCGAGCTGTTGCGGCCCGAGATGGCGTGGGAAGGCGCAGAGTCCTCCATTGCAGTGTCTCAGGAAGGCGCAGCCGCTCCGTGGGATCACGCCCTGCGCGATCCTTTCCTATTCAACGATCTGATCTTTTACTGTGGCGGCGGCGAATCTGCGATTGGAATCGCCAGACTGCCGCAAACAGTGCCTTAGCCCAGCTTGGACTTCACCTTGGGACCAACCGAGCCAAAATCCATTTGACCGGTATATTTGGCTTTCAGTTCGCCCATGACCTTGCCCATGTCACGGATCGACTCGGCTCCGACTTCGGCAATAGCAGCAGCAATCGCAGCGTCGGTTTCGTCTTCGGTCAACTGCTTGGGCAGAAACTCTTCGATCACGCCGATTTCCGAAAGCTCTTTTTCGGCCAGTTCCAGGCGTCCGCCCTCTTCGTAGGCACGCGCGCTTTCTTGGCGCTGTTTTACCATCTTGCCCAGAATCGCAAGGATTTCATCGTTACCGACGCCCTCGTCGTTTCCTTCCCCGCGGGCGGCGATGTCTTTATCTTTGATCGCAGCATTAATCAGACGCAACGTAGACAGGCGCGCGGCCTCTTTGTTGCGCATCGCCGATTTCAATGCCTCACCCACTTTTTCGCGCAAAGACATGGTCATCCCCTCATTTTGATCCGGTCCTCATAGAGCCAGATGCCCCTCCTGGCAAGTGAGCGCTAACTGCGTGCGGCAAAAACGGCGGGAATTGCCGCTTTACTTGGCTTGACACCCATTGCCGCCGAGCCTAGTTTCCGCGCGATTTAGCCCCCCGGAGACAGCCCATGACAGCCGCACCGTCACGCCCGACCGCCTGCCTCGCACTCGCAGACGGAACCATTTTCTACGGCAATGGATTTGGTGCCACCGGAGATACCACCGCAGAGTTGTGTTTTAACACCGCGATGACAGGCTATCAGGAAATTATGACCGACCCCAGCTATGCCGGGCAGATCGTGACCTTCACATTCCCGCATATCGGAAACACCGGCGTGACCCCCGAGGATGACGAAACTGGCGATCCTGTGGCCGCAGGCATGGTAGTGAAATGGGACCCGACCGAACCTAGCAACTGGCGCTCGGTTCAAGATTTGGATGCATGGATGTCGGCTCGCGGTCGCATCGCCATCGGTGGCATAGACACGCGCCGCCTGACACGTGCCATCCGCCAACAGGGTGCGCCGCATGTGGCTCTTTCACACGACCCCGAAGGTAATTTCGATATCGAAGCCTTGGTCGCCAAAGCCCGTGGCTTTTCCGGCCTTGAGGGGCTGGATCTGGCGAAAACGGTCACCTGCGCCCAGACCTACCATTGGAACGAAATGCGGTGGGCGTGGCCGGATGGTTATCCCAAACAAGACGCACCAAAACACAAGGTTGTCGCCGTTGATTACGGTGCCAAACGCAACATCCTGCGCTGCTTGGCCAGTGCTGGTTGTGATGTAATCGTCGTGCCGGCCTCAGCCACGGCCGAGGAAATTCTGGCCCACAACCCCGACGGTGTTTTCCTGTCGAACGGTCCGGGCGATCCGGCGGCAACGGGCGAATATGCGGTTCCGATGATCAAGCAAATTCTGGACACTACAGACCTGCCGGTTTTCGGCATTTGTCTGGGTCACCAGATGCTGGCTTTGGCTTTGGGCGCCAAGACCATCAAGATGAACCACGGCCACCATGGCGCAAACCATCCGGTCAAAGACTATACCACCGGCAAGGTCGAAATCACCTCGATGAACCACGGATTCGCAGTTGATGCACAAACCCTTCCTGACGGGGTCGAGGAAAGCCACGTATCGCTGTTTGACGGATCGAACTGCGGCATCCGCATGAGCAACCGTCCGGTGTTCAGCGTGCAGCACCACCCCGAGGCCAGCCCCGGCCCTCAGGACAGCTTTTATCTGTTCGAGCGTTTCGCCGACGCAATGGCCCAACGCGCCTAAGATTTTAGCGTTTATTTAACCAACAAACGCCAGTCTGCCCGTATGAACTAACGGGCAGACTGATGAACGAAGTTGCATTCCAGTTCCTACGCGACGCACGCGAAAAGGCTGGTCATTCCAATCCCCCTTTGGGCCAGATGCTACTGGAAGACGGGGCTATCACCGTTGCCCAACTTCTAAAGGCACTGTCAAAGCACAAACGGCTAAAGGTCCCGCTGGGACAGGTTCTTGTGTCCGAGGGCATGCTGTCTCAGTCTCGTCTCTACGATACGCTTGCACGACAGTGGGACCTACCCCGCGCTGACCTGCGCCACGTAGCTCCCCCTCAACTGCCCTCTCTCGGGGCTGAGTTCTGTCTGGAGCATACCGCATTCCCCGAAGGTTTTGACAAAGGTATCCTCAAAATAGCCGTCAGCGACCGGACCGCGTTTGAAAAAGCCGCTGATGCCATACAAGACAATGTTGGTCTGGTGGTGCCCAGCATTGCCAGCCGAAGCGAGATCTTGCTTGCAATAAACCGCAGTTTTCCGCGGGAATTAGCCCAGATCGCGTCGGAAAAACTGCCCATGCAGGACAGTTGCCGCGGATTAGCTGATGCAAAAACCGCACGATACAGCGTGGCGGCGGGGCTGTTTTTAGGCATTTTTGCCCTGCTTTTCTTGGCTCCAAAGCTACTGTTCATGGCGGTATCGCTCGGGGCAATCGCCCTGACAATAGCAGCGACGGTCCTGAAAGCACTCGCCCTTATCGCCGGACTGAAATCGGGGACGAACAATCACAGGCCTGCCAATCCGCCTGACTTTTTGCCGACCGTGTCGGTCATGGTCCCCTTGCATAAAGAGCCCGAGATCTCACAGACGTTGATCAAGCGCCTGTCGCGTCTGACCTATCCGAAAGCGCTTATGGATGTTGTTCTGGTCATTGAGGAAAACGATCTGCAAACACTAGCTGCACTTGCCCATGCCAAGCTGCCGAACTGGATATCGGTCGTCAGCGTTCCCGAAGGGCAGCCCAAAACCAAACCCCGCGCGCTGAATCACGCGCTGCAATTCTGCCGCGGCGACATCATCGGCATCTACGACGCCGAGGATGCTCCGGCACCGGACCAGATCGAACAGGTTGTTGCCGCTTTCGATTCGGCGCCGCGGAACGTGGCTTGTGTGCAGGGCATTCTACAGTTCTACAATCCAACTCAAAACTGGCTCGCGCGCTGTTTCACCATGGACTACGCGGCGTGGTTTCGCGTTGTCCTACCCGGCTTGGCGCGTCTTGGGGTGCCGGTGCCTTTGGGGGGCACGACCCTATTTTTGAAACGAACCGCGATCGAAAACCTGTGCGGCTGGGATGCCCATAACGTGACCGAGGACGCAGATCTGGGGTTGCGCCTGCACCGTAACGGATATCGTACCTTATTGATCCAGTCCGCCACCGATGAAGAGGCAAACTGCCGTGTCTGGCCGTGGATCAAGCAGCGATCACGTTGGATCAAAGGCTATATGGTGACCTATTGGGCACATATGAAAACACCACGTGATTTGCTTACGTCTGTCGGGTTGCTTCCATTTTTCGGCATGCAAGTGCTGTTCCTAGGCACCATATTTCATATGCTTACAGCCCCGATCCTCTGGTCGTTCTGGCTGGGGTATATCGGTCTGGTGAACCCTGTTTTTACTGCGACGCCAGATAGTTTCGTCACGGCAATTTCTATTGGATTCCTACTTTGCGAAACCGTCAGCATGACGATTATCGTCTTGGCCCTGGTTCGTGCGGACAGGCGCCACCTGATCCCGTGGGTGCCCACGATGAGCCTGTATTTCCTGCTGGCAATTCCTGCCGGCCTAAAAGCCGCGTATGAATTTGTCACAGCCCCCATGTATTGGGATAAAACCGCGCACGGCCATTCCCTGAACGAGAAGCCGGATTAACCCATCTCTTTTTCAGCGTCTGCCTTCAAGCGCGTCACAAATGCCTTCGAGATATGCATCTTCAGCGCATCATAGGCCGCATCCCCGTTACGGTTCTCGATCGCGGTCACGATAGCGTCATGTTCATCCACCGCAATCACCCCCCGCCCCTCGGCTGCAAGCGATGACGTCGCCATCAAAGCCATACTGCGGTAGACCAGATCAAGCTGCTGCACCAAATAGCGGTTATGCGACGCCAGATGGATCATCTTGTGGAACCGCCGGTTGGTGCGGGCCAAGGCAATCGGATCGTCTACCAGCTTTCGGTCGCCCTCGACCATGTCACGCAGGACCTTCATCTCTTCGACGGTCGCATGGCTTGCCGCCAGTCGCGCGGCCAGCCCCTCAAGCTCGCTGCGCACGACATAGAGCTCAGATAGTTGGTTGTGATCCAGCGATGCCACAACCAGACTGCGCCCGTCCCGCGACAGCAACGATTGAGTTTCCAGACGCTGCAACGCCTCGCGGATTGGGGTACGCGACACACCAAAGCGGTCAGCCAGTTCACTTTCCACCAGTCGGTCACCGGGCTTGTAAACGCCCACATCAATCGCTTCGAGGATCAGCGCATAGGCATCTTTCTGGATTGGTCTATCGTTGCTCATGTCCGTCCCCGTAAATATTCAAAAAATGATAGGCTAGAAACAACGCTCTGTTCAACCCTTTGCCCTTGAAAAAGCGGGCATTCCGCCCCACCGTACGCCCATGCCGAAACAAGATTTTAGCCATGTCACCTATTGGGTGTTCGATCTGGACAACACACTGTATCCACCCAGCGCCCGTCTGTTTGACCAGATCGAGGTGCGGATGACCCAATACGTCGTGGATGCCCTTGGCGTAGCCCGCGATCACGCGGACCATCTGCGTCGCCACTATTGGCAAACCTACGGTACCACACTTGCGGGTCTGATGCGCGAACATGATGTGGACCCAACCCCCTATCTGACCCATGTCCACGAAATTGACCTGAGCCATCTTGAAAAAGACGCCGACTTGGCCGCCCGCATCAACGCCTTACCCGGCCGTAAAATTGTCTACACCAACGGATCACGTCCCTATGCCGAACGGGTGCTGGATGCCCGAGGACTGTCCGGTATTTTCGACGCGGTATATGGCGTAGAACACGCAGGGTTCAGCCCCAAGCCGGAACGCGAAGCCTTTGAGCGTGTTTTTGCAACCGATGGAGGCGACCCTCAAAACGGGGCCATGTTCGAAGACGATCACCGAAATCTGGCCGCCCCACATGATATGGGGATGAAAACGGTGCTGGTGCACGAAGATCACCATCAGGCCGAACATATCCACCACCACACTGTCGATCTGAACGATTTTTTGAAGAAACTAGACTAGGCTATGACAGCATGCCGCTTGGACCTTACCGCCCAATCGCCCTACATACACAGCGGACAGGAGAGTGATCATGGCAGCTGAAAACGTCGATATTCTGATCAGTGGAGGCGGAGTTGCTGGCCTGACGGCCGCCGCCGCTTTCGGCAAAGCAGGTTTTAGCGTCATCTGTGCTGATCCGACCCCGCCTGTGACCGAACGCGACGCCGAAGGGTCTGATTTGCGCACAACTGCATTTTTGCAGCCCTCTCAAACGCTTCTGGACCAAATCGGCCTGTGGGACCGCTACGCCCCCCACGCGGCGGCGCTTCAGATCATGCGGATCGTTGACGCCGGCGGCGAAGTCTCTGAACCGCGTCTGGTGAAAGAGTTTGACGCTTCGGATATCTCGGAAAAGCCCTTTGGCTGGAACCTGCCCAACTGGCTGCTCAGGCGCGAACTGGTGGCGTTTTTGCAGGACTTGCCCAATGTTGATTTCCGCCAAGGTGTCGGCACCAAGTCGCTCTTCACCCGCACGCAAGAGGCGCGCGTGACCCTTACCGACAGCAGTCTGATTTCCTGCCGCCTCGTCATCGCGGCCGATGGCCGCTCGTCCCCCATGCGTGACGCGGCGGGGATCGGCGTGAAAACTATGCGCTACGGGCAGAAGGCACTGGCCTTTGCCGTGACGCACCCGCAACCGCACCAGAATGTGTCCACCGAAATCCACCGCTCGGGCGGACCGTTCACACTGGTCCCCCTGCCCGATTACCAAGGCAAAAGCTCGACAGCCATTGTCTGGATGGAAACAGGCCCCGAGGTAGACCGGCTTGCAAATCTGCCGGTGCCGGAATTTGAAGCTGCGATGAACGAACGCTCATGCGGTATTCTGGGCGAACTCACGCTTGCCTCGCGCCGCACGGTATGGCCGATCATCAGTCAGGTCGCAGAACGCATGTCATCCGAACGGCTGGCCCTGATTGCCGAAGCTGCCCACGTAGTGCCCCCCATCGGTGCACAGGGTCTGAACATGAGCTTGGGCGATCTGCGCGCACTGCTTGATCTGGCCACGGCCAACCCTTCGGATCTGGGTAGCCGCAAAATGCTGGACCAGTACCACAAAACCCGCCACGGCGAGGTGCAGGTGCGCGTGACCGGAATTGATTTGTTGAATCGCGCGTCCATGGCCCATGCTCAGCCCCTTCGGGATGCGCGAGCGATGGGACTGAACGCACTTTATTCGCTGGCGCCAGTTCGCAAAACGCTGATGCAGATGGGCCTAGGTGCGCGAGGCTAGGGTTTATTGCCCCTGCGGGCACTTCGCTTGAAGACGCCCGCAAAGACAGATGAAACCCTTAGAGAACTTGATCAAGCGCCTCTTTCAGACGCGCCAACGCGCCGTCCACATCGTAAAGCTTGTCCAAACCGAACAGCCCCAACCGGAAGGTCGAGAAGCCCTCGGGTTCGTTACATTGCAACGGAACGCCAGCTGCGATCTGAACGCCGATGGCGGCAAATTTCGCTCCCGATTTCACGTCCGGATCATCCGTATAGCTAACCACGACACCAGGCGCGCCAAAGCCTTCTGCGGCGACCGACTTGATGCCCTTTTCGGCCAGCATCGCACGAACGCCATTCCCCAACGCCCATTGCGCCGCTTTCAGCTTGTCAAACCCGTAGTCTCGGGTTTCCTGCATGGTGTCACGGAACGCTTTCAGCGCATCAGTCGGCATCGTGGCGTGATAGGCATGCCCGCCGTTTTCATAGGCCTGCATGATGCTGTGCCATTTCTTAAGGTCCACCGCAAAGCTGCTAGAGGATGTTTCAGCCATCCGGTCCAACGCCCGCTGGTTCATCATCACCAGACCCGCCGACGGAGACGCCGACCAACCCTTTTGCGGCGCCGAAATCAGCACATCCACGCCAGTTGCCTTCATATCCACCCAAACGGCGCCAGAGGCGATGCAATCCAGCACCATCAGCGCGCCAACCTCATGCGCGGCAGCGGCCAGTTCGGTGATATAGTCATCCGGCAGGATCAGTCCTGCGGCGGTTTCCACGTGGGGGGCAAACACCACATCAGGTTTCGAATTCCGGATTTCCGCCGTGACTTCCTCGATCGGAACAGGCGCAAAGGCCGATTTGGGATCATTGCCGTCTTGACGAGCCATGCACACGGTCACGTCGCTGGCAAATTTTCCGGCGTCGAAAATCTGGCTCCAGCGGAACGAGAAAAAGCCGTTGCGCACCACAAGCGCATGGGCATCGCTGGCGAACTGACGGGCCACGGCCTCCATCGCATAGGTTCCGCCACCGGGGATCAGCGCCACCGCATCGGCATTATAAACCTCTTTTAGCATGCCGTTGATATCTAGCATCACCTGCTGGAATTGCTTGGACATGTGGTTCAAGGATCGGTCCGTGAACACGACCGAAAACTCCAAAAGTCCATCCGGATCTACGTTGTCTAACAATGCGGCCATTTTGTTTCCCCTAACTTGTTTCGCAAACGGGTAGCGCTTTGCACCAGAATTGGCAAAGTCTTCTTTCGTATACCGCAGTAACGGTCCGTTAAAGTTGTGTACATCTCAAACGAATTGAGGCAGAATCACCGCAATAACAATAATTCCGAGGCAGAGCCGAAAAACGGCTTGTTTGGGCAGACATGGCAGACACAACCATTCTCTTGAATGGCTTCAGCATCCTTGGCGACGCGAATACAAACGTCAGCCAAAACAATGGTGGCAACTTAAAAATCCACGATGGCACCGCTGTGTTTGAAAGCGATGACATCATCATGATTCAAGCCACAAATGTCTCGGAAACCGGCGAATTTACCTATGACACGGTGATCACGGGGATTGTGGTCTACGACAGCGCCGCCGATTATTTCAACGACACGCCGAAATACACCTACACTCCAACATCGGGCACCAGCGGTGCCACAATTGACCCCGGCAAATTCGGCAACGAAGGCATGGGCGACCGGTACCTGCAACTCGACGCCAGCACTCTGGTTTCGTCAGACGCGGGCGCTCCGGCGCTGAGCGATCTGGTGATGGTGGCGGGTGAGGACCTGATCACTGCGATGGAAACCGGAAGCGATCTGACGATCAGCACAACCGAAGACATCGACTATTCCCAAGACGGCACCATCGACCCAGGAACCGGCGAGCCGGGCAATGGCGCATTCGGCACCGGCAACAACATCTTTTCCGGTGTGGTCTGCTTTGCCAAAGGCACCCTGATCGAAACCGACACCGGCCCCTTGCCGATCGAGGTTCTAAAAGCAGGTGATCTGGTGCGCACCTTGGACAACGGCTTTCAGGAAATCCGCTGGATTGGATCCACCACGGTTCCCGGCAACGGAGGCAATACGCCGATCAAAATCCGTGCGGGCGCGTTGGGCAATGTCCGCGATCTGTTGGTCTCACCCAACCACCGAATGCTTGTGACGGGCTCAAAAGCACAGCTTTTGTTCGGCCACGATCAGGTTCTGGTGGCAGCGAAACATCTGATTGATGATCACATGATCCGCCCCGCCCCCAGAAAAACCGTTAAGTATTTTCACTTCCTGTTCGACCAACATGAAATCGTCTTTGCAGAAGCCTGCCCCGCCGAGAGCCTGCATCCCGGTAAAGAAAGTTTCAAACTGATCGACAAAGCCTCGCGCGAAGAAATTCTGGATTACTTCCCTGAACTGGTCGAGGAAGAACGCGAGTTGTCCCGCTATACCCTGACAGGCCGCGAGGCGCGCACTCTGCGTAAATTCGCCTAACCGATCGGTCCCGGACGGCGCTCTTCGCTAAGCAGCACGTTGGCTTCAACATCCCCAGCCCCCGGCAGGGTCATGATGCGGCGACGCAAAACCCGCTCAAAGTCGGAAAGGTCACGCGCCACCACCCGCAGGCGGTAGTCATACATACCCAGCACATGCTCGACCGTTTGCACCTCGGGGATGGCGCTGACGGCGCGTTCGAAATCCTCAAGGCTCACCTGCCCTTTACGCGCCAGCTTGACGCCCAGAAACACCGTGACTCCAAACCCAAGTTTTTCCGCATCCAACCGCAAGCGCCGCCCGCGAATGACGCCACTATCTTGCAGTCGCTTGATCCTGCGCCAAATGGCCGGTTGTGACATATCCAGTTTGCGCGCCACCGCACTGGCGCTTTGCGTGGCATCGGGCACCAGAATTCGCAGGATTTTCCGGTCGATTTCGTCCAGTTCGATCATATCGGCAAATCCCTGTCGGATTTGACCCGCGCGATATGCATCAGCGCCTCAATGTCTGCGATATGCGGCAGGGTCAGAATACGCTCACGATAGAGCGTCTGATAATGCGGCATGTCACGGGCGATAACCGAGAGCCGCACGTCGACACGGCCAAGGAAGGTTTGGATTTCGATCACTTCCGGCACCTCGCGGGCCCCTGCCAGAAACTCGTCAAAGGCGCGGGCTTGGGTTTTGTCCAGCGTGATGCGCAAGGACACCTCGACCGCGTAACCAAGAGCTGTCCAGTCAATGACCGTTTCCTGCGCCTGAATAATGCCCGCTTCCTGCATCTTCTCAACCCGTCGCCAACAGGTGGCTTGGGTCACCCGACACAACTCGGCCAGTTCGGCAGCCCCCAGCGACGGATCGGCCTGTAACTGCCTTAGGATACGGCGATCCAGATCATCAAGCATAATATTTTCGCCAAATCCTAAATTGAAGAATACTTTTTCAGATTATTACCGATTTATCCTGAATTTTGCAATCGCACATCGCAAGCTACCCCAGTACAACCGCCTCAGTTCAACACGGAAAGGAATTCCAAATGCGCGTTTACTACGACCGCGATTGCGACGTTAACCTGATCAAAGACATGAAAGTGGCCATTCTGGGCTACGGTTCACAGGGCCACGCACACGCCCTGAACCTGCGCGACAGCGGCGCGAAAAACGTTGTTGTTGCTCTGCGCGAAGGTTCACCTTCGGCTGCAAAAGCAGAGGGCGAAGGCCTGAAAGTTATGGGTATCGCCGAAGCGGCGGCATGGTGCGACGTCATCATGTTCACAATGCCCGACGAACTTCAGGCAGAAACCTATAAGAAATACGTCCACGACAACCTGCGCGAAGGCGCGGCGATTGCATTCGCGCACGGCCTGAACGTACACTTCGGCCTGATCGAGCCTAAGCCCGGTGTTGACGTGATCATGATGGCACCAAAAGGTCCGGGCCACACCGTTCGCGGCGAATACACCAAAGGCGGCGGCGTGCCTTGCCTTGTAGCTGTTCACAACGACGCAACCGGCAAAGCACTGGAAATCGGTCTGTCGTACTGCTCGGCCATCGGTGGCGGTCGTTCGGGTATCATCGAAACCAACTTCCGCGAAGAGTGCGAAACCGACCTGTTCGGCGAGCAGGCCGTTTTGTGTGGCGGTCTG
>CAYVRN010000073.1:0-13127 GCA_964453855.1 uncultured Rhodobacterales bacterium | reverse complement strand
AATTTGCGTGCGTTTTCGACGACCGCTTGGGGTGTGGGAACGGTGATGTCCTCAAGCGCTGGTGAAAATGGCACTGGCACATCCATCGCACCCATGCGCAAAACTGGCGCGTCCAAGTGATAGAACGCCTTTTCGTTGATGCGTCCTGCGATTTCACCTGTGACACCATAGTTTTGGTGGCCTTCGTCAACGACAATCACACGGCTGGTTTTCTTGGCCGATGCAATCAATGTTTTTTCGTCCAGTGGAACGATCGTGCGCGGATCAATGACTTCGGCGCTGATGCCTTCGGCGGCCAAGATTTCGGCGGCCTCTTCGCAGACTTGAACCATTGACGATGTGGCAATCAATGTAATGTCGCTGCCTTCGCGTTTGATGTTAGCCTCGCCAAAGGGGATCAGGTATTCCTCTTCTGGAACGGGCGCTTTGTCGTTGTACATCAATTTATCTTCGAAAATCACAACGGGGTTGTTGTCACGAATGGCCGTTTTCATCAGGCCTTTCGCCTCATATGCGGATGACGGCATGGCGACCTTTAGGCCGGGAATATGGGCCACCAAGGCATGCAGGGATTGGCTGTGTTGTGCGGCCGAGCGGCGCGTTGCACCAAGGTTGGTGCGCAACACCAATGGTACATTCAGTTTGCCGCCTGACATGTAATGGGTTTTGGCGGCTTGGTTACACAGCTGATCCATGATCAGGTAAATGAAATCGCCAAACATCAGGTCCACGACAGGGCGTGTGCCCGTCATCGCGGCACCCACGGCCAATCCCATGAACCCGGGTTCGGCAATGGGGGTGTCGACAACACGTGCGGTGCCGAACTCTTCGACCAGACCGCTAAGGACTTTGAACGGGGTGCCGGCTTCGGCCACGTCTTCTCCGATGATGAATACTGTTTCATCGCGGCGCATTTCTTCGGCCAAAGCTTCGTTTACCGCTTGGGATAGTGTAATCTCTCTCATGGTGTTTATCCTTGCGCCAATGCGTGTGTCACGTCGGTAAAGACATGCATGTCCACTTCGGACACATCGGGATATTTTGCGTTTAATGCGTATTCGACCGCTGTGGCAGCATCGTCTTTGATTTCGGCGTTCATCGCGTCGATTTCGGCCTCGGATGCGATGCCTTCGGACACCAGCCAACTGCGGAACCGGATGATTGGATCGCGGTTTTCTTTCCAATCTTGTTCTTCGTCTTTGGAACGATAATATTCGCGGTTGATGTCGCCCACATGGTGGCCATGATACCGATAGGTCATCAATTCGATGAAAAACGGCCCTTCGCCTTTGCGGCAGCGTTCAACCAGCTGTTCGGTTAATGTGTTGACGGCCAATACATCCTGTCCATCGACTTGAAACGCCTCCATGCCAAAGGCTTCGGCGCGTGCGGTAATGGATCCGGCGGCGATTTCTTCGGTCTTGGTGTATTCGGAATAACCGTTGTTTTCACAGGCATAGATGACGGGCAGGTTCCACAACGCCGCCATATTCATGGTTTCATACATCAAACCTTGTGCGGTTGCGCCATCGCCAAAGAAACAGACAGTTACGTCATCTTGGCCCAATAACTTGGCCGAAAATGCGGAACCCGTCGCAATGCCCATAGACCCGCCCACGATCGCGTTGGCGCCAAGGTTGCCGTTGGATTGGTCGGCAATGTGCATGGATCCGCCTTTGCCACGGCAATACCCTTCTTCTTTGCCTAAAAGTTCGCAAAACATTTCTTTGAACTCGGCTCCTTTGGCGACGCAATGGCCATGGCCACGGTGCGTTGAGGTGATTTTATCGGTTTTACGCAAGGCTTCACAAATGCCGACTGCGACGGCCTCTTCGCCCGAATACATATGCGTCAGGCCTGGCATTTTGGCGGACAAATACAACTGATTTGCGTTGTCTTCGAATGTACGGATGCGCACCATTTGACGGTACATGCGCAGATAATCCTGCGCGTTATGCTGTGATTTTGACGGGCTCATGTGTGATCTCATTTCGAAAATGTCTGGCCCCAAATTGCGGGGCCAGACAGTTGGGAGGATTAGTAGCGGTTTGCGATTGGAAGTTCTTCTGCTGGGAACAAAGAAATAACTTCGCAACCATTTTCTGTGACGACCACTTCTTCTTCGATCCGTGCTGCGGAATATCCGTCTGCCGCGGGGCAGTAGGTTTCCAACGCGAAGACCATACCCGTTTGGATTTCCATCGGGTGATCCATGCTGACAGCGCGGGAAATGATCGGCCGTTCATGCAGCGCCAGACCCAGACCGTGACCGAATTGCAAACCAAAGGCTTGGTCTTCGTTGGCAAAGCCAAGTTCCTGCGCCGTTGGCCAGACTGCGGCCACTTTATCTGTGGTCACACCGGGTTTGATCATGGAAATCGACGCATCAATCCATTCACGCGCTTTGACATAGGCATCATTTTGCGCCGGTGTTGCGCGGCCCACGTTAAAGGTACGGTAATAACAGGTACGATACCCCTGATACGATTGCAAAATATCAAAAAACGCCTGATCCCCTGGACGGATCAAACGATCCGAGAAGTTATGCGGATGCGGGTTACAGCGTTCGCCTGAAATTGCGTTGATCGCTTCGACGTCATCACTGCCCATTTCATACAGCATTTTGTTCGACAAAGCGACGATGTCGTTTTCACGCACGCCTGGTTTTAGCTCTTCATAGATCATGTGGTAAACGCCATCGACCATCGACGCGGCCTGCGTCAGCAGCTGGATTTCGTCCCAGTTCTTGATCTCACGTGCGGCCAGCATGATCTGTTGGCCGTCGATCACGTGCAGGCCCTCTTCTTGCAGGGCGTGGAACATGGCGGTTTCAGCATAATCGACACCGACGGGCATATCGCCCATGCCTGCATCACGAATAAGACCCGCGATCTGCTTGGCATATTTCTTCATCAGGCCGAATTCTGGTGGGATCGTGCCGCGCATACCTACAACGCCCGCCAAACAATGATCTGGTTCCAACCAATCAGAATAGCGTTTGTGGTGTTCTGCCGCAGAGCCGAAATCCCACACATAGGGGCTGTCGTCACCGGTTAGCAGACAGAAACGGCACATTTTGTCCCGTTCCCATTCGCCAATTTTGGTGGCCGATACATAGCGGATGTTGTTTACATCAAACAACAGCAGCGTGCCGGCTGGCGAATTTTGCAGACTTTGACGCGTGCGCGCCAAACGATAGCGGCGCAAACGATCGTGATCGACGCGGCGTTCGAAATCGACGCTCATATGTCCCCATGCGGGCAGGCGGTCGCGCCATTCCCAATTGGGTTCAAGATCCTGCGGCGTAAGCAGGTTTGGCATTAAGGCATTGCCTGGACGTTCTGACATTACGGTCTCCTTGGGGACAAGGCCCCTTTGTGTGTTTTTGTGATTAGAAAACTTGTGGCGTTATTGGATGCACCAACCGCCATCGATGTGGATCATTTGGCCAGTCATGTAATCACTGTCGTCTGATGCCAGGAACGATGCGGTGCCAACGATATCCTTGGGATAGGACACGCGTTTGATCTGCAACGCATCGCGGACGATATCGTCATAGGCTTGGCCTTCGCGTTCTTTGAACCCGATATCGACCAAATCTTTGTCCAGCTGTTCCCAAAGAGGGGTGACAACCACGCCAGGCGCATAGCCGTTTACGGTGATGTTATGTTCAGCCAATCCGACCGCGCCACAATGTGTCAGCGCCAAACAGCCATATTTCGATGTACAATATACTGTCACATCAACAAGTGGTTTGCGCGATGCGATTGATCCGACGTTGATCAATTTATATGGGTGATCTGCCATCGGGCCTTGGGCGATCATTTGCTTGGCCGTTTCTTGCATGCCCAGCCACATCGCCTTGGTGTTGACGTTCATGATCATGTCCCAGTTATCTTCGTCGATATCCATAAAGAAACGGGGTTTATTCAGGCCGGCGTTAAACAGACCAACGTTGATCGATCCAAAGGCCTCAACGGTTGCGGCAACGGCGGCTGCGTTGTCTTCGCGTTTGGTGACGTCCATTTTGACGGCGATTGCCTTGCCATTTCCGGCCGCGTTAATCGCGTCCGCAACTTTTTGGGCCTCAACAACGTCAAGATCCCCAATACACACGTTTGCGCCTTGGGCGGCAAAGCTTTCTGCGTTCGCTGCACCCATGCCGCGTGCGGCACCAGTGATTAAAACGTTTTTTCCTTTTAAGCGATTGGGGTCCATGATTTTCCTCCTAAGTCACGTTATCGCGTTATTTTTTAGAATTAGGTCAGCCCGCGCTTGGGCTTTCCTAAGGGTGTCGCGTGGGGATTGTATCCCGCGCAACATGTCGTGAAATTCTTCGCCACAAATCTGGATGATGTCGCAGATTTCGGGGATGGGGGGCCGTGGCCAGTGCTGCAATTCGTCCCGCCACGACATTCCGTCGACGGCTTCGAAAATGGGGGACAGGCGGCGCACTTCGGGGTCGGCACCTACGGAATAGCGTGGGTTTGTGCGGCTGCCGTTTTGAACGTACAGCTTTTGTGCCTCGGGCGATGTGAACGCGATCAAGGCTTGGACCGCGGCGGGAATCCGTTCTGGTGGTAAATTTGCAGGGATTCCCATGACATATCCACCGACCGGTGCAACGGGTGCGCAGCCTGGCGCGCTGGGGTGTGGTGCATAGCCGGTTTGCCCGCAGGCGGGGGATGATTTATCCATTTCGAAATACGGCGCCAACAGGGTATAGCCATATGCCATCGCAATGTTGCCCGCCGCATAGGGACGCACGCGTTCGTACCAAGACATGGATAAAATGTCTGGCGGCGAATATTGTAACAATTCCATCAAGAATTCAGCCGCTGCCAATCCCTTGGGCGTATCGATGGTGATTTCATAGGGGCGATGCGCCAAGCTGTCTGTATCGTAGCCGCCCGCAATTTCATCCATATTGACAATCGGCTGACCAAAATCAGCCATGGTCATTAACACTGTATGTCCCAACGCTGTGCCGCGTGCTGCGTTCCATGCAATGCCATATCGTCCGCGATGTGGATCATGAAAATGCGCAGCCGCACGCAACAATTGATCGGTTGTTGCTGGTGTTTCGATGCCGGCGCGGGCAAACAAATCCTTGCGGAAAAATAATAACTCAGGTGTCGTCTGTGCGGGGACACCAAATGCACGACCGCCCCAGTGTGCCGCTTTCCATCCAGCGGTATGGAAATCGCTTGGATCCAATCTGGATAAATCCATGACATCTGCCAAGGGCATTAAATATCCATTTTCGGCAAATTCACCAACCCAAGGTAAATCAAGCGCGATAATGTCATAGCGACTGGTTTTGCGTTCTGCGTTTCGCAGCGCCTCTTCACGCAGGCGGTCAATGGAAAAGGCGCGCTGGTGAATTTGTGTTCCAATCACCTGTTCAAATTGGCGTTTTAGGTTTTCCATTACCATAAAGGTTGGATCACCGTGGACCAGTGCCCTGATTCCGCCCGACACTTTCAGCGGTTCTGCCAGAACCTGCATCGGTGGAATGGAATTGGCAGCCATGTAAGATCCGCCAAAGAAATAATCCTGCGATTCATTTTGAACATTTTGTGAATTAAATTTTGTTTCGGCCAGTCGACGAACCCGCCCCGTTAAGCGTTTCCACTGGTTTAACAGTTTCTCGCTTGGGTGCATGGTAAAGCTTTTGCCCGATTTGGTACGCGGACGCTGATCGACCAAACCTGCCTCGACCATTTCTTTCAGGCGGCGCGTGGCCGTCGCATAGGGAACCCTGCTTGCACTGATTAATGCTGTTGGCGTAATGGTTTTTGCATCTAGGTGTCCGCGCACTAGGTACGCGGCCATGTTGAAGTACGCATTTGCGCTGTTAAGCTCTAGGGTTTCCTCGACTTCGGCGGCGAAATCCTCTAAGAACGCTGTAACTTGCAAAACCTCATTCTTCGCCTGCGGAGAGGCAAAAGTATCTGGTTTATGTTCTCTTATAGCGTTCATTGATGGGGTCCGAGACGGTTTTTGTGTATTTGTGTCCAAAATGGATGTTTTTGCGTTGGGCATTGCCGACCTTTCAGAAATTGTTCAATTTGCAGATCTTAATATATGCTATTAATATCCATTTTGGATATTACATTATTCAAAATGGACAATATTGCTAGGTTTTTGCTGATCAGAACGCTGCATCGTTCAACCACTGACCGGTGGCGTGTCGAATCTGGCACCAACCACGCCGCAAGGCGCACCGGGAAAGAATACCAAACGGGAGGAGACCCAATTATGAAACTAGGTACATTCTTTGCTGCAAGCGTAGCGACAGCTGCATTGACAGTTGCAGGCGTAGCATCTGCAGAAACATATAAAATCGGCATCACACAGAACAACGTCGGTGTGGACAGCTATCAGACAACATACGAAAAAGCGTTTATCGAAGCCGCTGCGGCAAACCCAAATGTCGAAACAGTTGTTTTGGACGCAGGTGGTGACGTTGCACGCCAGATCGCCCAAATGGAAGACCTGATCCAGCAAGAAGTTGACGCGATCATCATTTGGCCAACAAACGGCGAAGCTGTAATCCCCGCAGTTCGTAAAGCTAAAAACGCAGGCATCCCTGTTGTTGCGACAAACTCAAACATCGCAGAAGCGGGTTTTGATTTCATCGCGTCATTCTCGGGCCCAGACAACATTACACAGGGTTCGCGTTCAGCAGAAATCATGTGTGACAAATTCAAAGCAATGGGCATCGAAAACAGCGCCAAAGTTGTTCACATCACTGGTCAGCCTGGTTACACAACTGCAATCGAACGCGCCAAAGGCTTTAACGATCGTTTGCCAGAAGTTTGCCCAAATGTTGAACAAATCGACGAGCAACCAGGTGACTGGAACCGTGAAAAATCACAAAAAGTCATGGAAGCGTTCTTGGTTAAGTACGACAACATCAATGGCGTATATTCCGGCGACGACAACATGGGTGTTGGCGCATTGAACGCAGCCAAAGCAGCTGGCCGTGAAGGCATTATTTTCGTAGGCGCGACAAACTTTGCCGTAGGTTACGAAGCAATGGAGCGCGGCGAATATTGGGGTTCGATCTATCAATCCCCTGTTGATGATGCGAAAGCTGCATTGAAAACAGCAATCGACGTTTTGGATGGAAAAGACGTGCCATTCCTGAACTACTTTGACACACCAAAGATCACTCAGGACAACATGAGCAACTTTACAAAACCAGTATTCTAAGATTGGATACGCGTCCGGGCGCAGTTTAGGCTGCGCCCGATTTCTGTAGTTATCAATGACAAGCTAGGAATATCATATGGCACGTTTGCTGGGACGGTCATGTATTGTCACGGGCGCCGCCCAAGGCATCGGACGCGCAATTGGCGAGGCGCTCTTGGATCAAGGTGCGGATGTCTGTTTTGCAGATATCAATGCCGAAAAAGTTGAAACCGTCGCACAAGAGAATATAAACCGCGCCGCCGCCGGAGGCGGAAAGGTTACGCATTCGGTTGTCGATGTCACAGACCGTGAATCTGTACGCGCGATGATCAAACATACAGTTGCCAAGTTTGGCAAGTTAGATGTAAAATTTAACAATGCTGGCGTAAATAAACCGATGAATTTTCTTGATGTGACCGAAGAGAATTGGCGATTCATAATGGACGTCAATGGTCTTGGCTGCCTGATTGGCATGCAAGAGGCGGCACAGCAGTTCATACGCCAAGGAACATTTGGAAAAATCATTAATACCGCGTCAATCGCTAGCCGTCAGGGGTTTGATAATGTTGCACCCTATTGCGCATCGAAATGGGGCGTTATTGCGCTGACGCAATCTGGCGCGCGTGATTTAGCAAAGCATGATATCACTGTCACGGGGTTTGCCCCCGGTGTGGTTGCCACAGAAATGTGGGAACAGGTTGACAAAGACTTGATGGAAATTGGCGCGTCTGACCGACCTGGACAGGCCATGGAGGAATTTTCATCAGAAATTCTAAAGGGTCGCGTCGCAACACCATCCGACATTACTGGAACAACGACATTTTTGGCGTCGAAAGACAGCGATTACATGACGGGCCAGATTGTTATGATAGATGGTGGAATGACACTTGTATAATTCTCTGGCCAAAGGGAGGGCACCATGGCTGGTCTGACCAAAAAAGACTTGGGGCAATTGTTTGCCCGACAGGGCATATTGATCGCATTCGTGGTTTTTATGATTGGATTTTCCATCGCGAACACACGGTTTATTGATCCAGATAACATCATGGGTGTGATCCGATCATCGGCAATTTTAGGGGTCATGGCGCTTGGCGTGACCTTTGTTGTGATTAGCGGAAATTTGGATCTGTCTGTTGGATCGATGATGTCGTTTTCAACAATCGTCGTTCTAGATTTGCATGACAAGATTGGGGCCAGCATGGCCATTCCCACGATGTTTGTGATGACCATGGCGCTTGGTGCGTTTATCGGGTTTCTGGTCGCCTATCTAAAACTGAATTCATTGATCGTTACGCTTGGCATGTTGTCGGCAATTCATGGGCTAACCCTGACGTATTCAGGTGGCAAAAACATGGATATCGCGGACAAAGAGGGCACGTGGTTCAAGGTATTCGGTCAGGGTGATGTTATGGGGCTGCCTGTGCCGATCATAATATTCGTTGTTCTGGCCGCAGCACTTGGATTGTTGCTGGCCAAGACACCATTTGGTCGCAGCGTATATGCGGTGGGTGGCAACGGCGTTGCCGCGACGTTTTCTGGGCTGCATCGTCCGCGCGTTGTGTTCATATGTTATATCATTTCGTCGTTTTGTGTGGCGACGGCCGGTTTGTTGCAGGCCAGCCGCAGTTTGGGGTCGCAAAACACCGTGGGCCAAGGGCTAGAGCTGGAAGTGCTGGCCGCCGTGATTTTGGGCGGTGCGTCCCTGCTTGGCGGATCGGGCACGGTATTCAAAACGGTGATTGGTGTTTTAATCCTTGGATTTATCCAAAACGGCCTGCTGCTGGTTGGTTTGCAGTTCTATGTTCAATACGTGGTGACATGGGTCATCATTATTCTGGCAGTCTGGCTTGATATCGCGGCAAAGCGTGGCAAGCTTTGGTCCCCCATCGCGTAAGGAGAAATCTGATGAAATCTGGAACTCTTTCAACTTTGTTAAGCCGCGGTGCAATCTGGGGATTTATTGTCCTTGAACTGATCTTTTTTACTGTGGCGGGTGAATTTTTTTCACTGAGTGAAAAGGCATTCATGGATGTAGACAACATGCTGTTGTTGTTCAAACAATCCGCGCCGATTGGGATTATTGCCATGGGCATGACAATTATCATGGTCAACGGCAATATCGATCTAAGCGTTGGGGCCATCTATGCTTTGTGTGCCATCGTTTTGCTGGATAGTATGACCTGGCCAATGTTTGCAGGGCTGGGCGATATGGTAATCCCTGTCTCTTGGGTCTTGGCATTGATTGTCGGTGCGGCCCTAGGGGCGCTAAACGGGTTTATCGTTTGGAAAACTGGGGTGGATGCCTTTATCGTCACATTGGGGTCAATGTTGGGTTATCGCGGTCTGGTGTTCATGTACAATGGCGAACAACCCACAAGCCACCTGAACTGGACGCTGGTCGATTTTGCAGAAGCACAGTTTTTGGGCCTGCACACGGCAACATGGTTTTTACTGGTCGTTACCTTGATCATTTGGTTTATCATGAACAAAACGGTTCACGGTCGTAATGCCTATGCGATTGGTGACAATAAAACCGCAGCCGTGAATGCAGGTATCCGTGTGGGCCCGCATATGATGATCAATTTTATGATCATCGGATTTTTGGCGGCCTTGTCTGCGGTGGTGTTTTATTCAGAATCCGGATCTGTGAACCCAAATGATGGCGAATTGTATGAACTATGGGTTATCACGGCCGTTGTTTTGGGCGGAACCAAGCTAACCGGTGGCGCAGGATCAATCATTTCGACCTTTGGCGGTGTGCTGGCCATCCAGTTGTTGCGCAAAGGATTGTCGCATATCGGTGCCGACACAGAAACCGTGAACCTTGTGATTGGTTTGATTTTGATTGCGGTTCTATTCCTTGATCGTCAGTTGAATATCAAAGGCAAAGAGGAGTTGAAGGTATGAGCCAGCAACAACCCGTTTTACGTCTTGAAAATATCGTCAAAACTTTTCCCGGTGTTCGCGCATTGGATGGGGTGTCCTTTGATGTCCAGCCGGGCGAAGTGCATGCCTTGATGGGTGAAAATGGCGCCGGAAAGTCGACCTTGATGAAGGTGCTTGGCGGCATTTATCAACCCGATGAAGGGCAAATCATTGTCAATGAACAGCCCGTGAATATGACAACACCCCTTGAGGCCAAAGATCACGGGATTTTGTTTATTCACCAAGAGCTTAGCCTTGCGACTGAGCTCAGTGTTGCAGAAAATATTTTCTTAGGTGAATTGCCCCGAAAATCCTTTGGTCGGGTCGATTGGACCAAACTATATGCACAGACAGATGAAATTCTATCTATGCTTAAGGTTGGGTTTAATGCGCGCACGCGTGTGGGTGAATTATCGATTGCCAATCAACAGATGGTCGAAATTGCCCGTGCTTTGACGCATGATGCCCGCGCTGTTATTTTTGATGAACCAACGGCATCATTGACCGACGCAGAAAAGGTCGTTTTGTTTGATGTAATCAAGGATCTGACCGATAATGGTGTTGGCATTGTCTATATTTCTCACCGCATGGAAGAAATCTTTCATATGACAGATCGCATCAGCGTTTTGCGTGATGGTCAGTATCGTGGGACAGTTGAAACTGCCAAAACGAACGAAGAGGATGTCACCCAGCTGATGATCGGTCGCAAACTGGACCTATCACGCGAAGCGCTGGCGCATGAATTTGGCGAAACCGCACTAGAGGTGCGCGGCCTGTCATGTGGCAATCTGTATCAAGACGTGTCGTTTCACGTCAGACGCGGCGAGGTTTTGGGATTTTACGGTCTGGTCGGGGCAGGGCGCACAGAAATTGCGGAAACGCTGTTCGGGTTGCGCGATCAAAGCGCAGGCGAGATTTTGTTAAATGGCGCACCCGTCACGATCAATTCCCCTGCAGATGCGATTGCCAAGGGGATTTCATTGGTCCCAGAGGACCGCAAAGGCCAAGGTTTGGTTTTGGGTATGAATTGTCGTGACAATATAACGCTGCCCCAGATTGACAAATTAACCTCGGGGCCGTTTGTGGATCAGGGTGCGGAAATTAAGATATTCGATAAGTACAAAGACAGCTTGGACATTCGAACCCCGGGTTGGCGACAAACTGTTGGGAATTTGTCAGGTGGCAATCAGCAGAAAATTGTCATCGGGAAATGGTTGTCCATGCATCCAGATGTATTGATCGTGGATGAACCCACGCGTGGGATCGATGTTGGCAGCAAATCCGAAATCCACAAACTTATCCGCGAATTGGCAGCACAAGGCTATGCTGTCATTGTGATCAGTTCCGAAATGCCCGAAGTTCTGCGTGTCTCTGATCGGATCGTCGCAATGTATAGCGGTCGCATTATGCGCACCTTTGGTTCGGACGAGGTAACCGAGGATAACCTGATCCAAGCCATTTCAGGATTAGAAGGCGCCCAGGTGGCATCATGACCCGCATTGGGTTTGCTGGCTTAGGTCGGATGGGCCGTCTGATGGCGGCCAATCTGATCGCGGCCGGTTTTGATGTCGTTGTGTGGAACAGAACACAACAAGTCGCACAAGATTTTGCACTGCAATACAGTGTCGAATATGTCAGTGATCCCATTGATCTGGCCAATGCGTGCGATTGTATTGTCACGATGCTTGCTGATGATGTGTCGTCGCAACAGGTGCATTATGGCGATACGGGATTGTTTGCGGGTGCGCGGGCCAAGACCTTTGTCGAAATGGGCACGATGAGTCGCGACCATATTTTGGCACTCGCGCAGGGCTGTCGTGCAGATATGCAGGTGATCGATGCGCCGGTTTCCGGTGCAACACAGGCCGCCGCCGCAGGAACATTGATGGTCATGCTGGGGGCGTCGCAGCAAAATGGCCAGGCAATCGCCCCGATCCTAGATGCAATGGCATCCAAGGTTTTGTATTTGGGGAAAATCGGCGATGGGGCCGTGATGAAATTGGCGGTAAATTCCCTGATCCATGGCATCAATCAAACGTTTTCCGAAGCAATGAACATGGCTGGGGCCGCCGGCATTGCGCCCGATTTGGCCTATGATGTTGTTCAAGCCAGTGCAGCTTGTGCACCAATGCTGACCTATCGTCGCCCTTTGTATCTAAACGAGGCGGAAAATGATGTGACCTTTACGGTATCACTGGCGCGCAAAGATATGCAGGTTATGACAGACTTGGCGCGCAATCTGGGGGTCGCAACGCCCCAAGCGGACATTACGTTGGACCAGCTGAAATTGGCTGAAACCGCAGGCTATGGCGCGCGGGATATGGCGGCTATGTTGGCATTTGCAAAGGAGAATTCGAAATGAAGGCTGTTTTATTTGTGGGCGGATGGCAGGGCCACGCGCCGACGGCATTCGCGGATTGGTACAAGGAATTGCTTGAACAAAACGGCTTTGACGTGGATGTCTATGAAACGCTTGCACCATTAGAGAATCCCGAAGACCTGTCAGATGTTGATTTAATCACGCCAATCTGGTCATCGGCGCGATCTGGTCACAAAGAGGAATTTGGTAATATGACCAAATTGCAAGAGGACGGATTGTTAAAGCTGATCGCTGCAGGATGCGGTATTGCAGGCTGGCACGGACATATGGGGGACGCATTTCGCGACCGTCCAACCTATCACTTTCTGATTGGTGGTCAATTTGTGGCCCATCCCCCCGGTTGGCCCGATAATTTACAACCGACCGAAGATTACATTGATTATGATGTCACAATCTGCAAGCCCGATGATCCGATCGTGCATGGGATCAAAAGTTTCCGTATAAAATCCGAGCAATATTATATGCTGGTGGATCCTTCAAATGATGTTCTGGCAACCACAACATTTTCGGGTGATCACCTATGGTGGATCGAAGGGACTGTGATCCCTGTCGTGTGGAAACGCCGTTGGGATCAGGGCCGCGTGTTTTATTGTTCGATCGGTCACGAATTGAATGATCTAAAACA
>CAYVRN010000072.1:0-13248 GCA_964453855.1 uncultured Rhodobacterales bacterium | reverse complement strand
TTTGTCCTGAAATATCCCGGGGGAGTCGCCAACGGCGACGGGGGCAGCGCCCCCTATCCAGCCGTCATTTGCACAAGTCAAATTCGCTACCTTAACGGCATTCCCCGCCCTCGCCCCACCCGTTTTTGTGCGGCGATCCTAAACGGAGCGTTAGGCCCGCCAAAGCCTTTGTAACCCGTGTCTCTTTGAACAAACTCAAAAAACAGACCTCCTGCAAAAACACGCGAATAGCACTGAAGAAATTCACCGCCTTCATCTTTGTCATAAAGAATATTTGAATTTTGCATGCGCTCAAGAAAGCCATCCGGAAAATCGAAACGGGCTGCCAGATCGTCGTAGTAATTTGGCGAAATGGGCAAAGCCTCAAACGCATTTGCGTTCATCTT
This sequence comes from uncultured Rhodobacterales bacterium, assembly GCA_964453855.1. GTDB lineage: Bacteria > Pseudomonadota > Alphaproteobacteria > Rhodobacterales > Rhodobacteraceae > JASMHC01. Next base: position 12,862 of record CAYVRN010000072.1, on the reverse strand, counting down.
TTCAACAGTAGCGAAAAGATCATTTGTCGCCAACGCGATGTGCTGAACCGAAGCACCAAAGGTGTCTGCCAAGAAGGAGCCTGCAAGTGTGCGATGACTATCCGCTCCGTTGAGGGTCACTCGAAGTGACCCATCTGTCGTTTCGATCACCTGGCTGCGCACCAGGCCGTCCGGATCAAAAACATCCACCATCGCTGATTTCTTCATGTCAAACAGTGCTGTGTAAAACAGCGACCAACTCAGCATGTCCTCGTAGCTCATCGTTTGTGCAATGTGGTCAATATGGGTTAGACCACAGCCTTCCGGTGATTTGTTTGCACTGAACTCTGTCTCCCAAACGTGATCCAGTCCACTTTCCTGATCAATAAAGTGCAACACGGAACCCGAAAGCCCGCGGATAGCCGGGATTTTCAGCTCACCGGGACCAAGAGGTTGCTCGAACGTGTCCACGCCCAAAGTTGCAGCTCGATTGACAGCATCTTTTGCAGAAGACACCTCGATTCCAATGTCGCAGACCGTTGTGCCCCTCACATTCCACTGCGAAGCTGCATGACCGGTTGTCTCTTGGTTGATGAGAATGCGAACGCCGCCCTGCTGCCAAAGCCCAATCGACTTATTTCTGTGATCGCCGGTTTTTGCGAAACCCATTGTTCCAAGCAAAGCTTCGAGTTCTCCCGCGGCATCCGACTGTGCTGCAAACTCAACAAAGGATATGCCCTTGGTCTCTACCCGTTCAGGCATTTTCGGCGATGCAAACTGCAGCGTAGGCTCGCGGCGCTTCACATCATCCATCAAGGCAATCAGGGAACGATAACCGTCCTGTGCAACGCTCTTGGTCGAGCCGCCTCGAAACTGGTCGTTAAAAATCTCCAACGAAATAGGGCCTGAATAGCCCGTTGCCATCACTGCCTGCATGAAGCGCGTGACATCAAGATCCCCTTCGCCCGGCATGTTTCGGAAATGGCGGGACCAATAAAGCAGATCCATGTCGATTGCCGGAGCATCGGCAAGCTGTATGAAAAAGATTTTGTCGCCCGGAATGCTGCGGATCGTATCGGGGTCGATCTTGCGGCCCAGTGTGTGAAAACTGTCAAGGATCAGCCCGATACTGGGATGATCCGCCCGCCGCACAATTTCCCAAGCATCCCGATGGTCCGAGACATGTTTGCCCCAAGCAAGCGCCTCGTATCCCACGCGCATGCCGCGTTTGGCGGCCCGTTCCCCGAGTTCGTGAAAATCTGCGGCTGACCTGTCGATACCCCCCAAGGCCTGCGGGTGACACGACGAACACATCAGCACCAGATCGGTACCCAGTTCCTGCATCACATCAAACTTGCGTTCGGCTCGATCAAACGCTTTTGAACGCAGCGGTTCAGGCAGGCCTTCGAAATCGCGGAATGGTTGGAATAGGGTAATCTCAAGCCCATGATCGCGCACCATACGCCCCACATCGCGGGGGCTACCGTCGAAGGCGATGAAATCCTGTTCAAAGATTTCGATACCGTCGAACCCGGCTGCTGCAATAGCTTCCAGCTTTTCCCTTAGGTTGCCCGAGATCGAGACTGTAGCGATCGACGTTTTCATGGCTTAATCTCCGATAGATACCCATTGCCCCGATTGGTTTGACTGAACCGAAGCATCAATAAACCGCACACCGTCTGCGCCCTCGGAAACCGATGGGAACGACAGCCAGCCTTTGGGCACATCCAAGCCATCGCGACGGGCGGCAACAGCCAAAGCAAACTCGGTATAAAGGTTCGCCCAAGCCTCGATCAGGCCTTCGGGAAAGCCGCGCCCTGTGCGTACGAAACGCTCGGTCGCTTTGGAAATGCCGTGACCGTGCCCTCGGGTCAGAACTTGGTCAGGTTGGCCAAAAATATTCAGTTTCAACTCTTCGGCCTGTTCCATGTCCCATTCAAGCCCGCCTTTGCTTCCGAAGATGCGCAAGCGAAGACCACCGCGGTTGCCCGAAGCAAGCCGTGTTGCCATCAGGGTGCCCGGCACCGAGCCGTTGTAGCGGGTCATCATAAAGGCAGAATCTTCCAGCGGCTTTGGCGCGCCGCAAACGTGAAATTCTGCCCGCAAATCAGTCATGGCCAGGCCGGAAACAAATTGCGCCAGATGCGCGGCGTGGGTGCCTATGTCGCCGACGCAACTGGTTGGCCCCGATATCTTGGGGTCCAGACGCCACTTTACATGGGGGGCATCCGCCACATTTTCTGGCACCATCCAGTCCTGCATGAATTCCACGTGGATCTGGTTCAACTCGCCCAATACACCCGAGGCCACAATCTCGCGCGCTTGTCGGATCATAGGGTAGCAGGACATGGTATAACAAACGCCGAACACCATGCCTGAAGCCTCGGCACTTCGCACCAATTGCTCGGCCTCGTGCAATTCATTGGTCAAGGGTTTGTCGCAAAGCACATCGATGCCCGCTTCCAAAAACACTTTCGCAGCGGAAAAATGTGCATGATTTGGCGTTGTGATCATGACCGCATCCACCCCGTCGGGACGGGCAGCCTCGGTCTTGGCCATTTCCTCAAAGGACGCATAGGCCCGTTCAGGCGCGATGTGCCACTCTTCAGCCCTTTCCTTGGCGCGTGCCGGATCCGAGGATAACGCGCCTGCAACGATCTCCCACCTGTCGGTCAGGCGCGAGGCCATCGCCTGTGTCAGTGAAATCCGTCCACCTCCGACAACGCCCAAGCGCAAGCGGCGTTTCTGGCTTGGGAAGGGACCGTCAAAGTCTATCTGGTCAGGCAGTATCTTGGTCATCGAACTTTCTCACAATTGCGGGGGTGTCGCCCCGTCGGGCAGCATTTCAACCGCCATGAAGATCGACGGTGTGATTGTTTCGTATTGGTGCCACGGGAAATTTCCCTGATCGTCATACATCGGACGATGCGTGGCACCGGGGGCCATGGGTTCTTCCAGATACAGGGTATCCACGTCTTTCTCGCGGCATTGCTGCATCACCCCAAAGCCCATGATCTGAGTGTGAACCTCGCGAAATCCGGGAACTGGGCAGAAGGCGTGTTCGCGGTGCAGCCCGACCTTCAGTGGAACCGTGGCAGAGTGGTAAAAGGTAAAACCGAACTGACCAACCCAGACCTTGGGCGACATATAATGCCCGATCCCCTTCAGCCGGTCTTCGCCACGCACATCATAGGCCGAGGGCCATGTTTCGCGCACCTTTGCCATGATCGCCTGTTCATCGGGGTGATTGGCAAACCGGTCAATAACCGCAACATGGCGCGCGTCTTCGATGACCGTATCCCGCAGGATCACCGACTGCAAAGGCGCAAGCGTTTGTTCGCGAACCCGCAGGGGAGTGATCGCTAAGTTTAGGACAATCGCCTTGCCGGATATGTCAAAACGATCTTCATCCGTAATCAGGCGAAGGCCAAAGAACGGTTCTGCGATATCAAGTATCTGGACAGGCATCAGGCGACCTCACTTACGGGAAAGGTTTCGGGCAGCATGGCAGGCTTCACGCAGGTGCTTTCGATAGAAACAAAGCCTCCAACCTTCGGCGCTTGATCGATCCCGATCATCACCTCCAGCACATGCTGCGCCAACGCGCCGCTTGCGCGCGGGGCGCGGTTTTCGCGCACGGCATATGCCAGATCAAGCAGGCCAAGACCGCGACTGTTTTCATTGAAGTCATGGGTATTTTCGGCCACCAGCCAGTCCACAGGGCGATCTGTGGGGCGGGGTTGAAACTCCCACCTGCTGGTTTTGCGGGTGCGGTACCAGACCGGCCCGTGGAAATCATTCGCTCCATGAACCGGATCAGGGTCGGGTATGCAGATCGTTCCCTCGGTTCCGTAAATCTCGAAGCGGGGTGTATCGCTGTCCCAGACATCAAAGCTCATCGTCATCGAGCCTATTGCACCGTTGGCAAATTCAAGCATCGACAGCGAATGGGTATCTACTTCGACATTAATCAATTGACCGTTACGGGGGCCGTTTTCGATAAGGCGTTGATCAAACGTACGGCGGGCCATGCCCGATACCCGTTTGATTGGTCCCAGGAGGTGGACCATCGCAGTCAGGTAGTAAGGCCCAAGATCGAAAAGAGGCCCGCCGCCAGGTTGATAGTAAAAATCGGGGTTCGGATGGTGTCTTTCAACGCCGTGGGTGCCGACAAACGCATTCACGCCCAATGGTTGACCGATGACGCCCTGATCCATCAGTTTTCGTACAGTCTGCCATCTGCCGCCCAGAAATGTGTCGGGGGCATTTCCGACCTTGAGACCCGTTTTCTCGGCCAGATCCAGCACCTTTTGACCGTCAGCCAAAGTGGTAGCGAAAGGCTTTTCCGAATAGACGTGTTTGCCTGCCTGTAACGCCTGAAGACTGATTTCGGCATGAGCCGCAGGAATGGTCAGATTCAGGATGCAGTGGATGGATGGGTCTGCAATAATCTCATCCGGTGTCGCGGTACTTGGGATGTTATATTCCGCTGCCTTTGCTTTGCTTTCGTCGGGGTTCAGGCTGCCACAGACAGCCAGTTCAAGCTCTGGAAACTTGGCGATGGTTTGAATGTAGATATCGCTGATGCGGCCCGTACCGATCAAACCAATTCGGAATGGTGTTTTTGAAGTCATTCTCTTCATCCGTTGACAGGCTCTTTGCTGACCAGTGCGCTATCGAGAAATTGGCGCATCCTCTCGACGTCCGGTTTTTTGCCTGTGAAAAGCTCGAAACTCGCCACTGCCTGAAACAGTGCCATCCCCGCCCCAGTCACCACCGGGCATCCGTTAATTTTGGCGTGTTTCAACAGCGGAGTTTTCAGCGGAAAATAAACGATATCCGCGATCCAAGTCGTCGACAAAAGCCGCGTAGGGTCGACAGCCATACCGGGATGACCGGCCATGCCAAGCGGGGTTGCATTGACCACACCTTTGACGCTGCCGAGAAGCTGGTCATCAAGACCACTTCGGCCATCTATCATCGCTGTGGGGCGCAGTCGGCTAAGACGATCCACCAAAGCGGCAGTTTTGTCAGAATCCGTATCGAAGACCGCCAAATGCCGGACACCCTGATCGATCAGCGCCAGAGCAACCGAAGCCCCGGCGCCACCGGCCCCAAGAAGAAGAACCTTTTCAATACTGAACTGCGCCAGATCACGCTGCATTGACGATCGGAATCCGATGTAATCCGTATTATGCCCAATACGTTGGCCGTTTTTAAACACGATAGTGTTGATTGTTCCCAATGACCGCGCAGTTTCCGTTAGCGATGTGACCAAACCAACGGCCTGAACCTTGAACGGATGGGTCACATTCACACCGGCAAAGCCTTGATCCTCGGCCAGATCAATCAGGTCCGGCAGGCTGTTGCCCGCATACTCTCCCCCTGTCGTGTCAAATTGCAGGTACTGATAATCCATCCCCAACGCCTTGCCTTCGGCCTGATGCATGGCAGGGGTGAGCGATCCGGAAATATTTTCTCCGATCAAAGCAGCCTTCATAGTGACAGTGTCTTTCTTCAGTTTTGATAGCCAAACATGCGCGGCAACCACAGCACAATGTCCGGCACAAGGATCATGGTCAGAAGGGCGGCAAGCAAAACAAACAGGAACGCCCAGATTTCGCGGATGATTTCCTTTAGCGGGATGCCGGTGACCGCGTTGATCACGAACAGCAATATCCCATAGGGTGGTGTAATCAGCCCGATCATCGAGTTCACCACGATCAGCACGCCAAAGTGCACAAGGTCGATGCCAAGCGCGTTACAGGTGGGAATGAACAGCGGAATAATCACCAGAATGATCACCGTGGCATCCAGAATACATCCCAACAGCAGCACAAGGATATTCACCAAGATCATGAACATCAGCGGGCTGATGTCAGCACCTGCGAACATGGCCGAAATTGACTGCGGGATGTTTTCCAAAATCACCACATAGGTCAGGATCATCGACGCCCCGATCACCAAGCCGACCGATGCTGCGGAACGGGCGCTATCGACGAATATCTGATAGAGTGTTTTGACCTTGATCGCACGGTACAAACCCGCCGCGACAATCAGGGCATAAAGCGCTGCAATGGCCGCTGCCTCGGTCGGGGTTGTGATGCCCGAATAGATCCCTGTCAGCAGGATCACCGGCATCAACAAGGCGGGTGTGGCTTTGGCTGTTATGCGAGGCAACTGGCGCAATGGTACGGGCTCTTCCTGACCAAATCCTCGGCGATTCGATATCCAGGCGTTCATGCCCATCAAAACCGCCCCCATCACCAGACCGGGGACAATACCGCCCAAAAATAGCATCCCGATCGACGCGTTAGAAACCAGAGCATAAAGAACCATCGGAATTGAGGGCGGGATGATCGGCCCAATGGTTGCCGTCGCCGCAGTAATGGCCGCTGCATAACCGCGGGTGTATTTGCCGGATTTCACCATCATGTCGATGATGATCTTTCCGATCCCCGCCGCGTCTGCCACTGCCGAGCCAGACATGCCCGAGAAAATCAAGCTGGCAACCACATTCACATGGCCCATACCACCCCGGAAGCGGCCAACCAAAGCCACGCAGAAATTCAAAAGCCTGTCGGAAATGGTTCCTGCGTTCATGATATTGGCCGAAACAATGAATAGCGGCACTGCCAGCAGCAAGAACCCGTCAAACAGACGCTGGACCATGGTTTCGCCGGCAATGGCCAGATCTTGCCCGCCAACCCCAAGATAGACGATCACACCACTAAGGATCGCATATGCCACCGGAATGCCGATTGCCGCGCTTCCAAAAAGGGCAATCAGTCCAAAGATCAGTTCAGCGCTCATGATTGCTCTCCTTTGTCGGCAGAGAGTTCTTCCAGCAATTGTTCTTGATGGTCTTTTGGCGCGCCATGCTTGGCGATATAAATCAGCGTCCAAAGATATCTGATGATCACCACAACCATCAGCAACACATAAGACGCAAACAGCCATTTTACGGGGATTTTGTCACCCGTGATCGGAATACGCAGCGTCTGGATTTTCTTTAGCTCCATCAGCCGGCTGGTCATGATCGCTTCCCATGTCGGAATAAACGAATAGACCATGATACCGATCACAAACACAGCACCAGCGATCGCCATGATCTTGCGGCCCCTTTCCGGTGCTGCGTGATAAAGAATATCAAATGCCACATGATCACGCTCACGCACGAAAAAGGCGCAGCTGAAGAATATAACCCAGACCCAAAGCAACGAAATCAGGTTCACTGTCCAACCGACGGGCTGCAATGTGGCCATCCACTCGGAAATACCGGGGATCGGCATAAGCCACGCAATCTTGGCGGCATAGCGCGAAAAAATCTGAACTAAAAAAGTAATAAAAATCGCCGCCAAAGCCATGGCGGCGATAAATTCTGCGCCGCGGGTGATCCTGTCCAATACAAGTTTCATTGTCAGTATCTCCCGCGGTTATATTGCTGGCTTAGTTACCCAAAGCGTTGATGCGCTCCAGAACACCTTCCGGCCAAGATGCTGCGGCTTCTGAACCTACATACTGTGCCTGAACGTGATCGCGGAATGCTGCCAGATCAGGGGTGTAGATTTCAACACCGTTGCTGCGGATAAAGTCAGCAAGGTTGTTTTCCTTGTCCAGCTGCTTCAAACGGCCCCACGCTGCGGCGGCATCAGCTGCGCGCTGTACGGTCATCTGCTGCTCGGCACTCAGGCTGTCCCAAGTCTCTTTCGAGAAGGCGATGTAGTTCAGATCAACCAGGTGCGAAGTCAGAGCGATCTGCTTGGTGACTTCATAGAACTTCTGATCGACAACGGTCGGAAGCGGATTGTCCTGACCGTCTACAGCACCAGTCGACAGGGCCGTGTAAACTTCCGAGAAGGCCATCGGTGTTGGTGCCGCGCCAAGTGCTGCCCCCAGGAACTGCCATGCGTCGGTGCCCGGCATACGCAGGTTCACGCCAGCCAGATCGGCAGGGGTCTGTACGTCAACTTCGTCACGAGTGAAACGCAGGTTTACGTGACGCTTGCCCAGATACATGACGGACAGAAGCTTAATGCCCAGTTCGTCTTCGACGGTTTTCTTGAACGGATCCATCAGCGGATCATTGAAAACACGAACCTGATGCGCTGCGTCCTGATGGACATAGCCGGTCGCGAAGATCGAGAACTCGGGGAAGAACTGTGCCAGTTCCTGCGCCGAAGCGATCGACATGGTCAGGTTGCCACGGCTAATTGCCTCAAGCTCGGTGCCTTGGGCGAACATGGTGCCGTTGTAGCCCGGCTGGTAGTCGGCAAAGTCTGCGACCATCGGCGCGAAGACGTTAGCCATTGCCACCGAACGCATATCGGTTTCCGATCCCGACGTTGCCAGAGTGAAAGTCATATCCGCTGCATATGCAGGGGTCGATGCGCCGGCAAGAATGCCAGCTGCCGCAAATGCGCCAAGTGCCGCGCGGCGGGTTAGTTTGGTGATCATCAAGTATCCTCCCATGGTGACTGGCGCTTGATCACGCCTGACTTGATATTTGGGTTTTGGCCGCAGATTGCCCTGCTGCACCAGTTGCGCCCTTAGCGGACGATAGGTGAACCGTTTCACCGGTTCGTGACGCACGCTGGATGGCGTCAACCACCTCCAAAGTGCGAAGTCCTTCCTGACCGGACACCAAAGGCTCCTCTTGCCCGCTGATGACTGCCAGAAAATGTTTGATTTGATTGATTAGAGGGTCAGACGCCCCCCTTGGAACCGATGTGGCCGAAATCGGCGTCCACCAGTCGCGAAGTTCTTCGTGGGTCCAAAGTGTCAGATCTGGGACAGAAAGCGATCCATGGCTTCCGCCGACCAAATAGCTGCTTTGCGACGTCGCCGGATAGATTGGATACTCTTTCGAGGTCATCTCCCAACTCCACGGCGCGACAATACTATCGGAAACTGAAATCGTGCCTATCGCATCGTTTTCAAACCTTAAAACAGCTGCTGCGACGTCTTCGTTTTCAAAGCCGCGATGTGATTGGCAAGCCTGCGCCTGAACACTCACAACTTCCCCACAGAAATGGCGGATCAGATCTACGTCGTGAACAAGATTAACCGAAATCGGCCCGGCGCCCGTTAATTTCCGCCAAGGGGCTTCATCAAAATAATCGTCTGGCTTGTAGAACCAGCAGGTGCCCTGAACGGCCCGAACATCCCCAATCTTGCCCTCTTCGATCATGGCCTTGGCCTTTTTGATCAACGGATTGTGACGGCGGTGATGCCCGACCAGAACCTGAACACCGGCGCGGTCAGCCTTTTCAACAAGCTTGCGTGCATCTTCAAGTGAATCCGCCAACGGCTTCTCGATCAGAACAGGAATGCCCGCGGCTATACAGGTTAACCCCTGCTCTACATGCAAGCGTGTTGGAGTAGCCAGAATGATGCCGTCAGGCTTTTCTGCTGCAATCATGTCCGTCAATGTGGAGTAGGTTGGGATATTTCGATTTTTAGCGAATGCCTGCCCCTCTGGGCTTGGATCTACACCGGCAACGATGGCAACACCCGCAACCTGCTCGATTGCCGCTACGTGCCTGCGCCCCACCAGACCAAGTCCAGATACAGCCAGACGGATCGGCACTGTCGCGCCATCGGTCGAACCGATCGAAGCCATTTAATTCCTCCCAATCCCCTATTTAATTGCAATCCGCGCTGGCAGTTTCTTCGAGGATTACTGAGTAGCTAAACCAAATAGCAGGTCAATGCAATAATATCTTATATTTTTTTATTTAACAGATATATTGGTGTTTGAACGATATCACGGCATATTGGATGATCATCTGGCATGCGACGAAAAAACTGGTATTAAAGAACCATGAACAAACATCAAAACACCCTTGGAGCTTCGACCTACGAACGCATCAAGCACGACATCATTTTTGGTGTTCTTGCGCCAGGCACGAAGCTGAAACTCGACGGCTTGAAAGGTAAGTACGCTGCAAGTGTACCGACGCTGCGCGAAACATTAAATCGGCTTGCCGCCGATGGCTTTGTGACGGCAGCCGAACAAAGGGGGTTCTTCGTAACACCAGTTTCCCGTGAAGACCTGATCGAAATCGCAAATCTCCGAATTTTGCTAGAGTGCCACGCATTAAAGCAGTCAGTTGAGGCTGGGGATACCGAATGGGAAGGCGAATTGGTTGCGGCCTACCACAAGTTGCACCTTATGGAGCAGCGGATGCAATCCGGTGACATTTCCCAGAAGGAAACGTGGAAACGCTACGATTGGGAATTTCATCTGGCGCTTATCCGCGCCTGTAATTCAGGAAATTTGCTAACGCTTCATGCAACGCTCTACGACAAATATCTACGCTATCAGATGCTGGTCCTCACCTACCGCGGAGAAGTCGCAGTTGCCGAGCATAAAGCAATGTTTGATGCAGCCCTCCAGCGGGACGGTGAAAAAGCTTCGCGTTTGCTGGAACGTCATATCATTAATGGACTCGAACATACGCTCTCGGAAATGTCGTTTACTTAGCTTGCCATACAGGTCGTTTTCCCGGTCGCGCTTTCGCGCGACCGGGATTGTTTTGTGGCCGCGGTTTGCGGCCTGTCACTCACCTAACGGGCGTTTTGACCGGTTTCCACCTTCCTTGCGCTACCCTGTTCGCCTCCTCGGCCTTGCGCTTTTTGACGAGGTCGGTGACCTCATCGGCGCGCATGGCGTGGGTTGCGATGAGGCGGGCTGTTGCAGCGGAGGCGCTGAGTTCCATGGCAGCAAAGAAGCTGGCCAGAACGGCGGGTTCGCGGGACAGTTCGGAAAGCACCTTCTCGTGCTTGTCCGAGAAGGTTCGTTTGAGCGCTTCACTGGCGTCGTGGCCTTCAGCGATCTGCTGAATGGCGGAGAGGGTTTTCAGATGAGACTTTGAAAGTTTCATATTTGATACCTATATGGTTTGAGTTACACGGGGTCTGCCCGTGGGAGGGGTAAAGATTTCCCGTCCGGTAAGGACATGGTTCCGTTTCAGATTTCCGGAAAAACTTTTTTAATCTTTTCCTCTGCCGCCTCTGCTTGATGTGTTCTGCGCCTTGCGATGCAGGGCTTTCAGGGAGGTCGAAAGCCCTATGATGCGCCGCGCCAAGCTCTTGCGGGCTTCTGCGACCTTGCGACGAGCGGCACCGGGAAGAAGGCTTGCCACCTCGACAATCGCATCGTCCGCTGCCCGGATGCTTTCGTATTCCTTCGCCAGCTTGTCGTGCTCCTGCGGCGCAATACGAGCGCGTAGAACAGAGATGGCCTTGCCAAAGAGTTTTGCCGCGGCTGTAGGCTTGAAAGTGTTGCCGTCGCGGTCCACCGCCTCCACGGCGTCCATCTTTCCCTCAGCCACTTTGCGAACGAGATTGACGACAGTGTCGACCTGCTTCTGCTGCGCGGTGATGTCAGCCTTGTCATGCGCGATGGCCTGCTCTCTTTCGAAAAGCTCGACCTCCTGAGCTTCCCGCCAGTCTCTCGGACTGACGTGGTCGCGCCTCTCCGGCACCTCCATCTGGACTGCTTGCTTGCCTTTCAGCTTGGCATTGTGCCGCTTGGCCTCGCGGATCTTCTTTGCCCGTCGCTCTCCCCGACGAAGCCCGATCTCTGCAAACCAGTCTCCGACACTGTCTTGTGCCGCCTCGTAATCCTTGATCATCGCATGCTTTGAAGGCTGCAGCATTACCCTGCCGTCCGAGGTCGCACTGCGCGGAACAATTATGGCGTAGATATGATAGGCCGCTTCATCAAGATCAGCTCGGGCATGCACCACATCCTCGCCGAAGTGTTCCTTGAGCCAACCTATTGCCAGCCGTTCGAACTGCGCTTCCCGCTCCCGTCTTTGCTGATCGGTTTGTCCGTCTTCGATCCACGCCCGATTGGCCGTCAGGATGACCTCGCGCAAGGGACCGTGCCGCCCTTTGCGCCAAGGATCGCGTGGCCCTTCCGTGATCCGCTTGAGCGCTTCTGTCTTCCGCCTGCGCTTCTCAAGCTTCTCCAGTTCCAGAACAAAGTTCCGCTGAGCCATCTCTGCGATCTCGGCCTGCACCTGTTTAACCCAGTCCTCATCCCCGATTAGTTGCCGATTGAGATTACTGCGGCTCAGGTCCACATGCCCCAGATCACCGCACTTACGGGTCCGGTGCCCCTCGTAGCCTCCCAGATCCAATGGATACATATCCGCCATTCGCAGCACCACCGGATGCTGTGCGTTCGTTTCTGTCATGTCCTGCCCTCGTCTTGTTGAGGTCAGGAGATGGGTCCAAGTCAGAACTTGGAAAAATGCCAGGCAGATTGCCTGTCTTGAAGTGCACCAAGGGGCGCAGGGGAATTACTCACTAATCAGCCCGCGCAAATGCTCTGGCTGGCGTTCGTCAGGGCGCTGCCCCAAACCCCGCGCCTGTCCGGCGGGGACGCCTGCGCGGCGGGCGGCAAAGAGACGTTCCCCACTTCTCTGCACTCTTCGCTCCCGGGGGAAGGTCTTTGTCACAAACCTTCCCCGAACCCCATCCTGCGAGCAAAGGGGCTCGGCCCAACCCTCTGCACTCCCGAGGCTATGCGGCGATGGCTCAAAGCACATCGCTTTTGGCTGCACGCGGTTTGTGCCGCGCAGCCAAAAGCGAGATGCTCTCGCCATCAGGCCTGTTCGGCGAACCTTCAAACTCAACGGACCCCTCACCATGAACGACCCCATCAAGCCTTACCACCTACGATCAATCGTCTCGACCTCTCTGCGCTGCATTGGTCTTTGCATCGTCGCTTTCCTCTGCCTCGCCTTTGAACATGACACGGACGCAACCGGAGCAGACATTCGCCAAGCATCAGGCCTATCTGTTCCCGAGGTCTTCAAGACCTTTGCTGCCCTCTGGTACGCCCTCTGGCCCAAGCCGCGAAGCAGGCGTC
>CAYVRN010000071.1:0-13377 GCA_964453855.1 uncultured Rhodobacterales bacterium | reverse complement strand
ATGAGGTGCTTTATGGCGAATGCCTGTCGGGCGCGCTTTATTGGAAAGATTTCCTAAGCATCGCGGGCCGCGTCGGGTTTACTGACGTGCGAATGGCCGAGCATCGCCCATTGACCATCGAAAGCCCTGTGCTTGAGAAAAAGGTCAGCCCGATCCGGTTTGCCAGTGCGATTTACCGCCTGTTCAAGTTGCCCCAGTTGGATGCCGGATGCGAAGATTACGGTCAGGCTGTGATTTACAAGGGTACGATAGCGAACCATCCGAAATCCTTTGCTTTGGATGAAGAGCATGTGATCGAAACGGATAAGGTTTTTCCAGTTTGCGGAAATACCGGTGCGATGCTGACGCAAACCCGCTTTGCCCCGCATTTCGAGCTGATCGGAAAGGGCACAACCCACTACGGCGCGTGGCCCGGTTGTGGTTCACCTGATCCGTTTCAGGGCAGTATAGGGGACAGCGGCAGCGACACTGCGTCCGCCTGCGGGTGTTAACATAGACTTGCGGCGCGGAATCGGGGTTGCTATCAGCCCTGAAAGCCGATTGTTTTAATCGGGAAATGACCGGAAGGCCCTATTGGTGAGCAAATCGACGCCCCGTTTGGAGATCCGCAATCTGACACGCTCGTTCGACGGGCGGACGGTGGTCGACGATGTGTCGCTGTCCGTCATGCCGGGGCAGGTGACCTGTTTGCTTGGCCCGTCCGGTTGCGGCAAGTCCACGACCCTTCGGATGATCGCCGGTGTTGAGATGCAGGACAGCGGCGAGATTTACGTCGATGGCACTTTGATTTGCGACACGGTGTTCCGCGTGCCCCCTGAACGGCGCAATATCGGGCTGATGTTTCAAGACTTCGCCTTGTTCCCGCATCTGAGTGTTGCCGAAAATGTGGCCTTCGGTCTGAAGGGGCCCAAGGATCAGCAACGCGCGCGTGTGGCTGAATTGCTAGAGCGCGTCGATCTGCTGCGCTACATTGATAGCTACCCCTATGAACTGTCTGGCGGCGAACAACAGCGCGTGGCCTTGGCACGGGCTTTGGCACCGCGCCCGCCGATCATGCTGATGGACGAGCCGTTCTCGGGGTTAGACAACCGCCTGCGCGATGGCATTCGTGATGACACGTTGGAAATCCTGAAAGAACAAGACACCGCCGTTCTGCTGGTCACCCACGAACCTGAAGAGGCCATGCGTATGGCCGACGAGATCGCGCTGATGCGCGGGGGCCAGATCGTGCAACAGGGCGCGCCCTATAACATTTACCGCGCGCCTGTTGATAAGGCCGCCGTTGCCTTTTTCAGCGACATCAACGTGATCCGCGCGAAAGTGCAGGGCGCGTTGGCGCAAACACCGTTTGGTCAGTTTCTGGCCCCCGGTGTGCCGGACGGTCAAGAGGTCGAGATCGTCATCCGCCCCCATCACATGAAGGTCGATTTCGACAGGGGCGGCAAAGGACCCAATCCCACCATTCAAGATGGTGTGGCCGCGCGGGGTGTTGTGCAGAGGGCGCGGTTTATGGGGTCGGAAAGCCTTGTGGAATTCCGCATGGATTTCGGCAGCACGGTCTTCAAAGTGACCGTTCCGAACGTGTTCCTGCCAAAAGAGGGGCAGCCGCTATGGCTGACCATCCGCCGTGACCGGTGTTTCGTCTTTCCGGTTGTGGGCTAATCACTCGGGCAGGGTGATCTGTATCGTCTGAACCAGCTTCTGCGTCGAGGCATCAAAGACCAGAACCTCGTCATTTTCGGTCACAACAAGATACCAGTCCTTGCCGCGGGTGACCGCATAGGCTTTCTGATCGTCGGGCAGGGAGATTTCATCCGGCAAAGGTGCAGGTTGATCGCGGAAGCGGATGACAAAGAGCGCGATCAGCACTATGAACCCGACAATCATCACAACGCTAAGCGCCGTGACCAGCGTGCGCAGCATACGAACAAGGGTCGGATCGACTTCCGGCTGAGGGATATCTTCCATGGGCTCCACCACTTTGGAATTTCACATCGGGGAAAACCCGCCTGCACGTCTTGATAAGGCACTGGCCCGCGATGTGCCAGAGGAAGCGTCGCTGTCGCGCACCCGGCTGGCGCGGTTAATGGAAAGCGGTGATGTGCGGGTAAACGGCGTTGTCGAGGGAAACCCCAAGGCCAAGGTGACCGAAGGCGACCGGATCGAAATCACGGTACCTGTGGCCGAGGAAAGCCATATCCTGCCCGAGGACATCCCCCTTGAGGTGGTGTTCGAAGACGACGACCTGATCGTGGTCAACAAACCTGTAGGGATGGTTGTACATCCGGCCCCCGGATCGCCGTCGGGCACGCTGGTGAATGCCTTGCTGCATCATTGTGGCGATACGCTGTCCGGTGTCGGAGGCGAAAAACGCCCCGGTATTGTGCACCGGATCGACAAGGATACCAGTGGAATGCTGGTGGTGGCCAAGTCGGACAAAGCCCATCACGGGTTGGCGGCGCAGTTTGAAAAACACACGGTCGAGCGGTACTACAACGCCGTCGTCTACGGTGTTCCCGATGCCAACGACCCGCGACTTCGGGGTGTGAAGGGCGTGAACTTCGAATCGGGCAACATCATGAAGATCACCACCCAGCTTGCCCGCCATAAAACCGACCGACAAAGGCAGGCGGTGGTGTTTGGCAGCGGACGTCACGCGGTGACACGGGTGCGTATTGTAGAACCGTTGGGGAATCCGGCGGGGGCGGCATTGGTTGAGTGCTGGCTGGAAACCGGACGCACCCACCAGATTCGCGTGCACATGTCCCATGCTGGGCACGGGTTGATCGGTGATCCGGTGTATGGCGGGCGCAGGAAACTGGCGCTCAAGGCATTTTCCGAAGCTGGGATCGAGGCTGCCAAGACGTTCTCGCGACAGGCGCTGCATGCCTCGGTGCTGGGGTTTGTGCATCCGGTCAGCGGTGAAGATTTGCGGTTCGAGGCCCCCTTGCCACAGGATATTCTGGATTTGCTGCACGCAATGGGATCTGAAACAGAACGCACGACTGCGTGAGGACTGTGTAATTTTCTGGAATTCCCGACAGATTTAGTCAAAATAGAGATTAAAGAAACGTAAATCTCTGCGTTTACGAGTCTTGAAACCCCGTTAACCCGTCCCTAAATGGATGTTAAGCCTGTAAACATCAGGTTGGAGAGGGAAGAAAATGAGCAATTACGCAAATCTGCCGGCCCCGACGCCGGAAGGTGGCTTGAACCGATACATGCAGGAAATCCGCAAGTTTCCGCTTCTCGAGCCGGAAGAAGAATACATGCTGGCCAAGCGCTGGGTCGAAGAGCAAGACACCGAGGCCGCGCATAGAATGGTGACATCGCACCTGCGACTGGCTGCGAAAATTGCAATGGGCTATCGCGGCTACGGATTGCCTCAGGCCGAGGTGATTTCCGAAGCCAATGTCGGTTTGATGCAGGCGGTGAAACGCTTTGATCCCGAAAAGGGTTTCCGTCTGGCGACTTATGCCATGTGGTGGATTCGCGCCAGCATTCAGGAATATATCCTGCGCAGTTGGTCTTTGGTCAAAATGGGCACGACGAGCGCCCAGAAAAAACTGTTTTTCAACCTGCGCAAAGCCAAGAACAAAATCGGCGCGTTGGAAGAGGGCGACCTGCGCCCCGAGAACGTCAAGCAGATCGCAACCGATTTGGGCGTGACCGAAGCCGAAGTCATCAGCATGAACCGCCGTTTGTCGGGTGGTGATGCATCTCTAAACGCGATGATAGGCGGCGACGGTGAAGGTGCCAGTGAATGGCAGGACTGGCTTGAAGACGAAGATGCGGACCAAGCGGGTGACTATGCCGAAAAAGACGAAATGCAGACCCGCATGGCGATGCTGACCGAGGCGATGGATGTTCTGAACGACCGTGAAAAAGACATTCTGACCCAACGGCGACTGCTGGACGAGACCATCACGCTTGAAGAGCTGTCCGAGCAATATGGCGTCAGCCGCGAACGCATCCGTCAGATCGAGGTGCGCGCGTTCGAAAAGCTGCAAAAGCGGATGACCGATTTGGCCCGTGAACGTGGAATGCTGACCAGCTAACCCGAATTGGGCTTACCTGATTGCGCTAACATGTTATGCAAACCCCGTTCATACGGGAGGATAAAGCTATGACCAAACCGATCCGCTGGGGAATCTTGGGGGCTGCCAAGTTCGCGCGCGAGCAAATGGCACCCGCCATTCACGTCGCAAAGGGGGCCGAGCTATACGCTTTGGCAACATCCAGTGCTGAAAAGGCCGCAGGGTTTCAAAGCTTTGCGCCCGGTTTGAAGGTGCATGACAGCTATGAAGCGTTGATTGCCGATCCAATGATTGAAGCGGTTTACATCCCTTTGCCGAACTCGTTGCACGTGGAGTGGACCTTGAAGGCGTTGGACGCTGGAAAGCATGTTTTGTGTGAAAAGCCTTTGGCGATGAAGGCGGACGAGTTTGATGCAATTATAGAAAAGCGTAATGAAACCGGTCTTTTAGCTGCCGAAGCTTACATGATCGTACATCACCCACAGTGGCGCCGTACCCGCGAGTTGTTGCATTCCGGAGCTATTGGCAAGCTGCGCCATGTTGAAGGGGCTTTTACCTATGACAACAGCGCAGACACCGGAAATATCCGCAACAAGCCGGATACTGGCGGTGGTGCGATCCCCGATATCGGGGTTTATACCTATGGCTCTACACGCTTTGCTTCGGGCCAAGAGCCGACTGTGGTGCAGGCGGATATTGCCTGTGAAAACGGTGTGGACGTGTATTCGCATGCCTATGGGCGCTTTGAAGGGTTTACCTTTTCGCTGGTGAATTCGATGCGGATGTCCAACCGTCAGCACATGTCGTTTCACGGCACCAAAGGACGCATCACTCTAACTGCCCCCTTCAACGCGGCGATATTCGGCGAAGCCCGCATTGAAGTTGAAACCACACCTGGCGTCGTAACGATCGAGCGGTTTCCAGCTGTGAACCAGTATGTGACGCAGGTCGAAAACTTTGGAGCAACTGTTCGGACTGGCGCGGACTATCCGTGTCCGCTGGAATTCAGCCGCGGCACGCAGGCAATGATCGACCGCGTCTTTGCGGCGGCGAAACCCATTGAATAACGCGCGATTGGCAACGAGAGGATACTGCCATGGCTACCTATGAACATGAAACTGAGAATGCTGTGCCCGACAAATACCCCTCGGGTGTCTGGATGCGGGCGTTGCATATGCTGATATTCGCAATCCTGTTCGGTTTTGCGGAAACCCTTTTGATCCTGTTGGCACTTCTGCAACTTGGCTGGATGATCTTTGCCAAAAAGCGCAACCCGTCTTTGGCCCAGTTCGGGGACCAGATGAGCGACTGGTTGCGTGCTGTGGGACGGTTCCAATCCGGCGCCTCTGACCGGAAACCCTTTCCCTGGAAAGAAGTTTAAGATCAGAAGCTAATAGATAGAAGTTAAAGTAGATTAACCGTTTCTAACGGTGTCAATCATCAACTGGACATTCTCGGGGTCAGCATCCGGCGTGATCCCGTGGCCCAGATTGAAAATGTGCGGTCCGTTCGAGAAGGCTTTGACGATCCGGCGGGTTTCGTCGATCAGATCCTGTCCACCCGTGACCATGTGAGACGACTTCAGGTTGCCCTGAACGCAGCCGTCGACCTGAACATGCTCGGCCGCCCATTCAGGGGATACCGAGTTATCCAGCGCCACACAGTCAACGCCGGTTGCTTTGGCAAAACCGATGTATTTGTCACCTGCTTCGCGTGGGAAGCCGATGACGGGAATGCCGGGGAAGCGGGCTTTGAGCTCGGCGGTGATCACACGGGCAGGTTCCAGCGCGTACTTATCGAAATCCTCGCCTTTCAGCGATCCGGCCCAGCTATCAAACAGCTTTACGACTTCGGCACCGGCCTCGATCTGTTTCGACAGATATTCAATCGTGCCCACGGTCAATAGGTCGATGATCTGCTCAAACAAGGCGCGGTTATCAGCTTTCAGGGCGTGGGCTGGGCCCTGATCAGGCGTGCCGCGGCCGGCGATCATATAGGTGGCCACGGTCCAAGGCATGCCTGCAAAACCGATCAGGGTGGTTTCCTTGGGCAGTTCCGAAGACAGGATTTTGACTGTCTCGTAGACGGGATTCAGAACCTCGTGGATGTCATCCTTGGTCTTCATTTTGGCGAAGTCGGCGTCTTCGGTGATGGTAGACAGACGTGGCCCTTCGCCTGTTACAAACCAAAGGTCTGCCCCTAATGCCTGAGGCAGCAGCAGAATGTCGGCAAACAGGATCGCCGCATCAAACCCGTAACGGCGGATAGGTTGAAGCGTCACTTCAGCGGCCAGTTCGGGGTTGTAACACAGCGAAAGGAAATCGCCCGCTTGGGCGCGGGTTGCACGGTATTCGGGCAGGTAACGGCCCGCTTGACGCATCATCCAGATCGGTGGGGTTTCCAGCGTTTCGCCCGCCAACGCGCGGAGGATCGTTTTATCTGCCATGTCATTTCCTTTTCTGTCATCGCGTTCGTCCCGCGACAAAGCGCCAATGTCAAGTAAGACCCGCTTGTCAGGACAACCTGCCGCGACTATCAGATAGCCTATGACACTGAATTTGCCATCCCCCGCTGCACCCCTGAAAATCGGCACCCGAGGCTCTCCGCTGGCTTTGGCGCAAGCGTACGAAACCCGCTCGCGTCTGGGTAAGGCGTTCGATCTGCCCGACGAGGCGTTCGAAATCGTCGTGATCAAGACAACCGGCGATGACCGGACGCTGATTGATGCTGACCGTCCGTTGAAGGAAATCGGAAACAAAGGCCTTTTCACCAAGGAAATCGAAGAGGCCATGTTGGATGGTCGGATCGATATCGCAGTGCATTCGTGCAAGGACATGCCGGTCGAGCAGCCTGCGGGTCTGGTACTGGATTGCTACCTGCCGCGCGAAGACGTGCGCGATGCGTTTGTATCGCCCAAGTTCAAGGGATTGGTGGATTTACCTGAGGGGGCTGTTGTTGGCACCTCATCGTTACGGCGTCGGGCACAGCTATTGAACCGCTACTCGCATCTTGAGGTGGTCGAATTTCGTGGCAACGTGCAGACGCGCATGAAGAAACTGAATGACGGCGTGGCGACGGCAACGTTTCTGGCTCAGGCTGGTCTAAACCGACTGGGTATGAACGACGTGCCAGCTTCGGCGATTTCGGTCGAGGATATGCTGCCCGCGATTGCCCAAGGGGCGATTACCATCGAGCGTCGCGAGAATGATAGTCGTACAGCCGAGATGCTGGCGGCGATTCATCACGCGGAAACCGGCCAGAGATTGGCGGCGGAACGGGCATTCCTTGCCGCTTTGGACGGGTCATGTGAAACACCGATTGCAGGGCTGGCCGAAATTGAGGGTGGCACATTGCGTTTGCGCGGCGAGGTTTTGCGACCCAATGGCTCGGAAGTGATCACCGATGATCGGAGCTGTTCGATTGCCGATGGTGCAGCGTTGGGTGCTGAAATGGCGCGGGACATGCTGCAAAAGGCAGGGCCTGACTTCTTCAGCTGGCGCTAGGCGATGGGGTATAACCCCATCCTACATATGCCAAACCATCGAACGCACCCCAAACCCCGCCTTAACAGTCTCGCGGCTAAAACCCTTCCCGCATGCACATCGTGGAAGACCGTTGATCTGTAGCTAGCGAAAGCGAGGATGTGAGGGATCAGCCAGACCACCGCAGATATCGACAGGTGCGGGGGAAACCCCCGTGAACTGGCAGGACAAGCACGACCAAACGGCGGGCCCGCCACCTTTTACGATCGGAATTGATTAATGACCTTGCCGAGGAAATCCTCGAGTGGGGTCAACGTGATGGGGTAAATAACCGCATCCTACATGCCGCCCGTGGGATGGGGTTTTACCCCATCAACTATGAAAGTTTCGCCCGCGCGCCCTTGGCAATCGTGTCCTGCGCGTTGTTCAGCTTTTCAATCGCAAATCCTGCGGCAGCCTTATATTTTGCCATAAACTCATCCCGCTCGGCCTTTGGGATTACGTCGTCGATATTGTCGAACTCGCCTCCGCAGCGCTCGTCCACCATGTTCAGTAGCCCGAACGGACCAGCTCCGCGATTTCGCAGGATAAGTTCCGACACCGGACCGCAAAGTTGGTTGTTATAGGCGGCGAGTGCATCAACATTAGCGCCATGCTGAACCATCGCTGCACCCAGCACACGGGCGTCGATCACCGCCTGAGATGCGCCGTTCGATCCCGTCGGATACATTGCGTGGGCCGCGTCGCCCATCAGTGCCACAGGGCCGTCTTGCCACGTGTCCACTGGATCACGGTCAATCATCGGGTTTTCATAGGCCACATCAGCCCCGTTCAGCAGTTCAGGCACATTCAGCCAGTCATAGTCCCATCCATCGAAATGATGGGTGAAGTCCGAAAGCGCGACCTGACGGAACCAACCAGTGGTTTCATGCTTTGAGGTGTCGTCATAGGTCACCTCGGCGATCCAGTTGATCAGCGCCAGCCCCGTATCGGGATCGGGGTGCGAGATCGGATAGATTACCATGCGGTGCTTGTGTGTACCCAGCCCTACAAAGCTTGACCCTGTGCGGATCGGCTTGGCCAAGGTCGTGCCGCGCCACATCACCGCGCCGCCCCAATGGATCGGAGGCTGGTCTGGATGCATCTGCTTGCGGACTTCCGAGTGGATGCCGTCAGCGCCGATCAACAGGGTACCGGAGGCGCGGCTTTCGCTGCCGTCCTTGGCCCTCAGAATCGCGGTAACGGTGCCGTCGTCGTTCTTTTCGTAGCCGATCACTTGCTGGCCCAATTGCACAACGTCAGGGCCAGCCCGCTCGACCAATTTGCGATAGAGCAACATGTGAAACTGTCCCCGATGCACAGCGTATTGCGGCCAGTTGTAGCCTGCTAACGTGCCCCGAGTTTCGGAATAGACGTCATTGCCGTTCAACCCGACCAGCGCCCATTCCTTAGCCGGAACGCCAACCTGATCCAGATCATTCGCTGTAATTCCCAGATCGTACAGTTCACGCACGGCATTGGGTTGCAGGTTGATGCCAACCCCCAGTGGGCGCAGCTCGGATACGCTTTCGAAAACAGTGCAGGGTACACCGATCTGGTGCAAAGTCAGGGCAACGGACAGACCGCCGATGCCGCCTCCGGCAATTAGGACATGGGGTTGGGTCATCGTGAACTCCTAGGCTGCCTGCGTTTTATTTATAAAGTATAACGATCTCAACCTGCATGACGCCCTTTACCCCCTCAAGGAAGCAATTTTCCCGGATTCATGATCCCTTGTGGATCCAGCGCCGATTTGATGGCTTTCATTGCCGCCAGCGCAACCTTGTCCTTGCGGCGCTCCATCGACGGAAGCTTGGACACGCCGATGCCGTGCTCGGCCGAGAAGCTGCCGCCCAGTTCCAACACCAGTGTTTCGACCGCTTCCATGATCGCATTCTTCTGGTTCAACAGTTCCGGTTTCAGCCACTGGACATAGTGGATGTTGCCATCCCCCAAATGGGCTACGGTTTTGTTCTCTATAATGGCGTCATAAGCCGACAACATTTGCTCTGCACGGGTCAGGAATGTGCTGACTTTGTCCAGCGGCAGGGCGATATCGTTGACCAGTAGCGGGGTGTGGTGCATCTGCACCTCGGCGGCGGCTTCCCGGCGGGCCCACATCTCGCGGCGCTCAGCCTGGTTTTGGGCGACTACGGCATCAAGCAGCGCGCCCTCTTCAAACAGGTCCATCAGAAGGGTTTGGAAGTTTTCAACCAGCGGAACCGCGCCTGTTTCGTCCGGTTCGGCATCGGCGGGAATGGTCGAGGCGACTTCGACGAAAATATTCACCTCGTGACGGCTTTCGAATGGTTCGCGCGTGTCTGGTTTGATGGTCATCAACGTGTCCATATACTCGCGCGGCATATATTCGAAGGCTTCCACCTTGCCGCCGGTCTCGATTTGCAAGCGATTCAATAGCGTCAATGCATCATCCAGCGAGCGCGCTGCCACCATGGCCGAGGCATAGGCATTAGGCTTAGGTGTCAGCTTCAAGACTGCCTTGGTGATCACACCCAAGGTTCCCTCGGACCCGATCATCAGGTGCTTGAGGTTATAGCCCGAGTTGTCTTTGTGCAGCTCGGACATCAGGTTCATCACCTCGCCGTTTGCCAGCACCACCTCGACCCCCAAAACCAGATCACGGGTGTTGCCGTAGCGCAGCACGTTCGAGCCGCCCGCATTGGTGCCCAGACACCCACCGATACAGGCCGAGCCTTTGGCTCCGAAGGTCAGGGGGAAAACCAGATCATGCGCCTCGACCGCGTCATGAAGGTTTCCCAGAATGACGCCTGCTTCTACAATGGCGATACGCGCCTTGGGGCGGATATCAATAACGCGGTTCATCCGATCAAGCGACAGAATGATCCCGCCGTCGGTCTTGAGCGCCCCGTTCAAGCCGGTCAGACCACCCGCGGGGATCACCGCATGACCATGTTCGGACGCTATGCGCAGGCATGCCTGTACTTCTTCGGTGGAGGCAGGGCGTAGAACTGCCAAAGGGGTGGCTTTGTATTGTCCCGTCCAGTCCGATTGCCAGCGGGCGGTATCATCGCCGGTCAGCACATTGGCCGTTCCGATTGCAGCGCGGTAGGTGTCCAATCCGTTCATACATGTCCCCTGTCAATTTCCGAAAGGGTGTCAGCAAACCAACGGCTATTCAAGAGGGGTAAAATAGATTGCGATTCCACCGTTAGAAATAGAGATATTGAGCGGATTAAAACATGTTTGACTTAGGACAGAACAAAATGGCGAATGAACATGGTTCAATCGTAGAGCGACTAGAATTCGTCCAAATGCGCGAGGCGGATCGGCGCATTTTGCGGCGCAATCGTGCGTTCATTATGCAATTCGTACCCACTATTGTAGAAGATTACTTCACTCATCTTCTTTCGTTCCCCGACCTCGCATCGCGTTTTCATGATGATCCGGATTTTACCAAGCGTGTCAAAAATAAAATGATCGAACACATCGACCGGATCTTACAGGCTGAATTCAACGACGCCTACATGAATGATGTAAAAAGGATCGGTACAGTCCACAACAGAGCCGGCGTCGATCCGCAGTGGATGGTGGCGGCGTATGGTGCTCTGTTATCTGCGATCCGCGGTACCATTTTCAAATCCGAGCGGTGGTGGACGCGCGTTATTGGTTCGAAAAACAGTGACTTGATGGTTGCTTTGAACAAAGCCTTTTTTCTTGATCTGGAGCTTACGATCAGTAGCCATCTCGACGCGGCGCGAATTGAAAAAGACTCTGCCATTATTGAAATCAGCGACAAGTTCAACGAATTCTTCTTGGGTATGATCGGCCAACTGACTGACAAGTCCGAGGGAACGGCACAGATGAGCCATTCGATGTCGGCGGCGACCAAAACATTGGTTAAGTCTTTTGATGAAGCAAATCAGCGGATTGCATCGGTTGCGACACACTCGGGCGCGATGTCCAACATTGTTCGTGACGCGGGCAAGCAGGTTCAGCAGCTAGAAATGCGCGTTCAGAAGATTTCCGAGGCGGTCGAGACGATCAATATGATCGCCAAGCAGACGAACCTACTTGCGTTGAATGCGGCCATTGAAGCCGCGCGTGCCGGTGCGGCCGGTAAAGGGTTTGCTGTTGTTGCTTCCGAGGTGAAAGAGCTTGCCACGCAAACCAGCCGCAGCACGGATGATATTTCCGAGAAAATCGGGAAAATCCGTGAAGAAACGCAAACAACATCGGAAAATTTCCGACGGATTATCGAAGGCATCACAGCTATCGACGCGGAGACCTCGGCGGCCAGCGAAGAGTTCAGCCGCCAGAACCGTGCGGCTGCGGTGATTTCCGAGAAAACCCAATCGACGTCCGAAGTGGTGCGTACATTGGCCCATGAACTACAGGTGCTGGATCAGCAGGTCGGCGCTTTCCTAAGTGATTTGCGCGATCGTTAAAATGTGCGTTTAGAAATCGACGGTCACGTTCGGCAGGTTCAGGGATTTTACAAGGTCCCGCAATTCCTGACGGGCGGCCACGTTAGAGATGTTCAGCCGTGTGACGCCGACGTCTTTTAGGTCCAATAGAGTCAGACCGCGCGGGAACAACTCGCGGAATATAACACGCTCGTTAAAGCCCGGTGCCGTACGGAAGCCGATACGTTGCGCCAGCTTGGCGACGGCGCTTTCCATCTTTTTCTTGTTGACCATGTTTTGCGCCCCCAGACGATTGCGCAGGATGATCCAGTCGATCGGCGGCAATCCGGCCTGTGCCCGCAGCTGGCGGGCAGTCCACACCATTTCAGAGTAGACCGAGGGGCCAAGGATTTTCTGACCTGTGTCATCGGTTTTTGCCAAAAGATCGAAATCGACGAAACTGTCGTTCAGCGGTGTGATCAGCGTGTCTGCCAACGAATGGGCCACCTGTGACAAGCGGGTGTGAGATCCGGGGCAGTCGATCAGGATAAAGTCGCTTTTCGGCTCAAGCTCGGCCATGGCGGCGGTCAGGCGCAGGTCATAGATGTTTTCGCCCGGCGCGACGGTGGCTTTGTCGATCTCGGGCAGTGCGATATAGTCGGGCGTCGGCAGAACAATGCCTTCACGTTCCATGAATGAAACGCGCTTTTCGACATAGTTGCCAAAGGTTTTCTGACGCAGGTCCAGATCCAGCGCACCCACGCGGTGCCCCATGCGGGCTAGGGCTGTTGCCACGTGCATTGAAACGGTTGATTTGCCCGCTCCGCCCTTTTCGTTTCCGACTACAATGATATGCGCCATGGTCATCCCTCAAATGTTGGGGCTTTTTCCCAGTCTTCGGGTCTTCCCGCAAGAGAAAATCTGTGGACAACTATCCCCCAAAGAAAAAGCGCCGCAGTTTCAGGCTGCGGCGCTTTTCGAAAATCGACAGGAAGGAGCCTTAGAAGCCCAGACCTTCGTATTTCTTTTTGAACTTCGATACGCGGCCGCCGGCGTCCATCAGGCGTGAAGATCCGCCAGTCCATGCGGGGTGCACGGTCGGGTCAATATCCAGCGCCAGAGTGTCGCCTTCGTTGCCCCAGGTCGAACGCATCTTGATGATGGTGCCATCGGTCATTTTGACGTCGATGAAGTGGTAATCGGGATGGATGTCTTTTTTCATCGGGCCAATCCTTATTTAGGTGCGCGGTAGTTGGTCTGTTCGGCAATACGTGCCGACTTACCACGACGCGAGCGCAGGTAGTATAGTTTCGAGCGACGGACGCGACCGCGACGCACAACAGTGATGCTGTCGATGTTGGTCGAGTACAGTGGGAACACACGTTCCACGCCTTCGCCGAACGAGATTTTGCGAACAGTGAACGAACCGGCAAT
>CAYVRN010000070.1:5073-13981 GCA_964453855.1 uncultured Rhodobacterales bacterium | reverse complement strand
ATAAACGCACCGCTGGCCGAGGTATTGCCGTGTGCAAGATAACCCGAAACGACAACGATAAAACACATCACAGCAATTGCGAGCGATTTGAACCCGCTTTCGAACTGCTGACGCATCAGGTAAAGCAATGTCGCCGCCGCCCAAAGGACCGCCTGCACCGTATGGGCGGTTTCCCAACCGGTTTCCCGCGCGCGCAAAGCGCTGCTGATCAGGGCTAAAAACGTGGGTGCCGCCAGCCAAAACAAAGTCGTATTGACGACATCGTCCTTGGTTTTCTGAATGCTCTCTTGAAACTCGATGTTGTTGGAAATGGCACTCAAGATGCTTCTCCGATTAAGTCATGCGCAGGCAGTGTAGAGGAAATGCTCTACAGTGTATTACCTATTACGACTGTCGAAGATTATCTTTTAGATAATTTTATAGATTTTTGTGCTACCCACCAGTATGGCTCATGTGCCGAGTCATCTGGCCAGCCACCTGTTGGCGCGAATAATCAAAGTCGTGCCCTTTGGGCTTAAGCCCGATGGCCTTGCGGATCGCCTCTTCCAAGGGGGAATCGCTGTCGGGGTGATCGCGAAGGGCAGGGCGCAGATCGGCCATGTCTTCCTGCCCCAGACACATGTAAAGCTCGCCCTTGCAGGTCATCCGAACGCGGTTACAGCTTTCGCAGAAATTGTGGCTAAGCGGTGTGATAAAGCCAATCTTCTGGCCGGTTTCTTCCAACCGAACATAGCGGGCAGGACCGCCCGAGCGTTCGTCCAGATCGGTCAGGGTATAGTGCTCTGCCAACGCACTTCGCACATCTTTAAGGGACCAGAACTGTCCAATCCGGTCTTCGCCGCCCAGATCACCCATCGGCATGACTTCGATCCAGGTTAGATCCATGTCCCGATCGGCGCACCATTGGGTCATCGGGATCAACTCGTCTTCGTTGAATCCTTTCAACGCAACTGCATTCAGCTTGATCCGCAGACCTACCTTTTGCGCCGCATCAATCCCGCGCAACACCTGCGGCAACCGCCCCCAACGAGTTACGGCTGCGAATTTCTGTTCATCCAGCGTATCAAGCGAGATATTCACCCGCCGCACACCAGCATCGTATAGCCCCTGCGCAAAGCGTTCGAGCTGCGAACCGTTCGTGGTCAACGTCAGCTCTATCAGTGCACCGCTTTCCAGATGCCGCGACATGCCTTGGAAGAATGACATGATGTCCCGACGCACCAAAGGCTCACCGCCGGTAATCCGCAGCTTTTCGACGCCCATGCGAATAAAGGTCGAACACATGCGGTCCAGTTCTTCCAGCGTCAGAAGCTCTTTCTTGGGTAGAAAGGTCATATTTTCCGCCATGCAATAGACACAACGAAAATCGCACCGGTCGGTGACGGATACGCGCAGATAGTTGATGGCGCGCTGGAAGGGGTCGATCAGAGGGGCTGTCATAGGCGATACGTAAGCCCGACATGCTGAAGGGGCAAGACAAATACCGGAAAAAATTGGTCAGAAAACGGCGCTTGGCGTCAGGTTAGGTACTTCGAGGCTTCCTTGCGGGCGAAGTTTTTCATCTGCTCACCATAAGTTTTCAGAAATTCCTTCACCCGCTCGGGGTCGCGTTTCGACAGATCACGCAACCACCATGCAACGGCTTTCTGGATGAACCATTGCTTGTCATCAACATACCCAGCAGCCCAGTTCAAGACCCGCTCGCGTGTGGCGCGTTCTTCGTCGGATGCATCGCGGGTGCGATTGAAGGGCAGGGTGATCACGAGTGCCGCGCGTTTGGTCCACATATGATCCGAGGTGGTCCAGGTCTCGACCTCGTCTAACCGTGAGGGATCGGCGGTTACCCGTCGTTGCCCCGCCATCATCGCGTGATCGGCAATCGCCCAGCAATCAAAGTCGGGCACCCAAGACGCGATCAGCCGCCAAACCGCACCATCATCTTTGATCCGCGCCTGTGTCAGCAGTTTTGCTGCAACAACCCGAGCCTCATAGATATTCGTCTGCCAAAGGCCGTCTGCCAGCGATACGCGCTCGTCCACGCTCAGACTGCGCCGCCACTCTTTCGCCAGATCATCCAGAGGGCCGTTGGCGATGCCCAGATATTCGCGGTCGATCTTGTGATAGCCGCGCATCCCCTCGGCCCGTCCGGGTTCGATATGGGCTTTCATCTGGCTTAGGGCATCGTCTAGGGTCATGTGGCTTTCCTTTGTGTCGGGATCGTTCTACCTGTCGCAGCGGGCAAAACAAGCAGGGCAGGGCATATGCGAACAGTAATCTTTGATCTGGATGGCACATTGGCAAACACCAGCGGTGATCTGATCGACGCGGCCAACACCTGTTTTAGGGCGATGGGTGTGGGTAATTTGCTGACCTACGGTTTTGATGATGGCACCGCGATGCAGGGCGGCAAAGCCATGCTTCGCTTGGGCTTGTCCCGCATTGGACGCGCTGGGGATGAAACCGAGGTCGAGCGGCAATACCCTGTTTTGCTTGAAGCCTATGAAGGTCAGCTGGACAAACACAGCTTCTTGTTTGATGGCGCGATGGAGGCTGTCGAAGATTTGAAGCTGGGTGGCTATAAAGTGGGCATTTGCACCAATAAACCTGAGCGTATGGCCATTGCATTGATGCAAAGCTTTGGGGTTCTGGACGCGTTTGGGTCATTGGTTGGCGCAGACACCTTGCCAGTCCGCAAACCCGATCCCGCCCCCTTGGTCGAAGCCGTTCGCCGTGCAGGGGGGGATCCTGCACGCTGTACCCTGATCGGAGACACCGTGACCGATCGCGAAACCGCCCGCGCGGCGGGGGTGCCGTCTATTCTGGTCACTTTCGGTCCCCACGGGCAGGGCGTGGCCGAGTTGCAGCCCGAGGGCATGATCGACCACTTCCGCGAATTATCCGCCAAGGTTCAAGAACTGATCGGCTGATATAGGTGCTGCGTCAGGGCAGAAAGCGGGGTTTGATCCAACCCATCAATTGCGTCTTCAATAGCTTGCGCGCGTGCAGTGCCCAGAACAGGGTCTGCGTATTTGTGGAACTTCTCACGCAACTCTGCCTCGGAAGGCGGGGCGGTCGGATCCCAGCGGGGTTCCATCCAGTCACTTTCCAGACTGCGCCCGTCTTTAAGATGCAACGTTACCTGTGCCAGTCGTTGCTTGGGGAAAACGGCGTTGGCGTGGTCGTCCTCGGTCATCACCATACTGTCGGACAGTCGCAGGATCTCGGGATCGTTCAGCGCATCGTCTGCGATGTCTGCAGGGGTCACATCCCCGCGAACCAGCGCAACCGCACAAGGGAACGATGTCGAATATTGCGCCGCATCGGATTCTGTCGGGCGCTTTGTCGCCAAACGGACGGATTCGTGGAAGGTGCTGACTTCGATGGTTTCCACCATCTCTGACGTCAACCCGTGGGCGCGCACCAGCGACAAGACGCCCTCGATCGGGGCCTGTGCCCAACGGCAGACGGGGTAGGGCTTGTAATACTGTTCCATCAGATACCAGCGTTGGCCAAGGTCTTCCCAGTACTCGGAGGCTTGTTCTACCGTGATCGCCGGTGCCCCGCTAAACCCTTTAGCGGCCATGCCAACCGCCGACACCCCGCACATCGCGCCCCAGCCCGATCCGTCCTTCACCATGGTCGGGTAGTCAATGCAACGCATCATCTGGCTGCGCGGCCCGTGGTATTCGGCGATCCCCAAAGCGTGGCGCGTGGTTTCATGGTCCAGCCCCGTCACCCGCGCTCCTGCTGCGGCCCCCGTCACCGCGCCCCAACTGCCCGAAGTGTGATAATCCGGTACTGTGCCATGCTGCGCCATAGATGCCCGCGCGCCGAATTCATAGCCCATCGCCAGTGCCGCCAGAAAGTGTTCGCCGCCAAGGTCATGCTGATGCGCAATCGGCAAAAGCGTGGCCAGCAAGGGGCAGCCGATATGCCCCTTGGCCATGTTGAACCCGTCGTGCGCGTCGACACTGTCAATCGTCATACCCGCCGCCAAAGCCACCCCGCTGGCCGAGGCGCAGCGGCCGTCAAACAGCAACGGCACGCCGCCGCCGAATTCTTCCTTCGCGTGATCCCTGATGATCCGGCTGAGGCGGGTCACGGCACCGGAAGCTGCGACGCCCAACAAGTCCAGCAGGTTCAGCTTGATTTGCAGCTGCTGTTTTTCGGTCAAATCCGACCACTGGAAGTCATGGATAAAGGCAATCGGGTTGTTCTGGGACATGAGTGTTCTCCTTAACTAAGCTTGACTTTGGGTAGGAGATGCCCTCTGCGCCGTTTCCGACATCTCAAATGGCGCAGAGCGACATTGACGATTTTCCCGCCCTGATCCAATCTCGCGCCCATGAAAGACAGATTCACCGGAAGCTTCACCCAGCAGGAACCAATTCCCGAAGATGCCATCGCCGCCGCGATGCGCGTTCTGCAATCGGGGCGCCTGCATCGTTACAACCTTGTCGGCGACGAAGAGGGCGAGGTTTCGGCGCTGGAACGCGAGTTTGCGGACTACACTGGCGCGAAATACTGCCTTGCTGTCGCTTCGGGCGGGTATGCATTGGCAACGGCCCTGCGCGCGCTGGGCGTCCAACCAGGCGATAAGGTTTTGACCAACGCTTTCACGCTGGCCCCTGTGCCTGGGGCGATAGCCTCGGTCGGGGCGGTGCCGGTGTTTGTGGGGGTGACCGAAAACCTGACGATTGATCTGGATGATCTGGCCGCAAAGGTCGGGCAGGCCAAGGTTTTGATGCTCTCGCACATGCGCGGGCATATCTGCGACATGGATAGCCTAATGGAAATCTGCAACGCCGCCGGTGTTCAGGTGGTCGAAGACTGCGCCCACACCATGGGCGGCGCATGGCGCGGTATTCCGTCGGGGCGGTTTGGCGTGATGGCGGCCTATTCGACCCAGACCTACAAGCACATGAACTCGGGCGAGGGTGGATTGCTGATCGGCGATGACCCCGAGGTTATGGCGCGAGCTACGATGCTGTCGGGGTCGTATATGCTTTATACCCGCCACGGCGCGGCCCCTGATCCGCAAGTGTTCGAGCAGGTGAAATACACCACGCCTAACGTATCAGGGCGGATGGACCATCTGCGCGCCGCGATCCTGCGCCCGCAACTGCGCGATCTGGAAACCCAGTGTCAGCGCTGGAACGACCGCTATCAGGTGGTCGAGGACGGACTTCGTAACACGCCGGGTCTGGCGCTGACCGAACGTCCATCCGAGGAAACCTATGTCGGCTCGTCGATCCAGTTCCTGTTGTTGGATTGGTCAAAAGAGAAAATCGACGATGTGCTGACCCGTTGCGCGTCTCGCGGGGTCGAACTGAAATGGTTTGGCGGCGCGGAGCCTTCGGGCTTTACGTCGCGCTACGACAGCTGGCGCTATGCCCCGTCTGAACCGATGCCAGCGTCAGACCGTGTGTTGAAATCCATCGTTGATATGCGCCTGCCGCTGACGTTTAGTCTGGATGATTGCGCCCTGATCGCACGGATCATCCGCGAGGAAGTTTCGGCAGTCTTTCAAAGCTGACCGAACGCAGCTGCTACGAGACATTAAGTTTTGCGGGTCATCTTCCCCCTCGACGTCACAACGGTTCAATAGGTCTTACGGCTAGCGTGAGCGAGGATGCTTAGGGGACCAGCCAACCACTGGAAGATCTGAAGGTGCAGGGGTAGCCCTGTCCGGCGATGAACTGCCTTAGGTGGGCCCACCGATTTTAACCGATACAAACCCTGATTGATGCACACCCTGCCGGAGATTGCTTCGGGCGGGGTTAGCGTGCAGCCTTTTCAGCGATGCCGCTTGTGCCCTCGCGCCGCTCAAGCTCGGCCAGAACATCCGCCAAAGCCACACCGCGTGATTGCAGCATCACCAGCAGGTGAAACAGAACGTCTGCTGCCTCGCTTGTCAGCTTGGCCTTGTCGTTCTTCACCGCTTCAATGATCGCCTCAACGGCTTCTTCGCCAAACTTCTCGGCGCATTTTTCGGGGCCTTTAGCCAAAAGCTTCGCTGTCCAGCTGCTGTCTGGATCGGCACTGGCGCGTGCGGCGATGGTTTGGCTGAGTTTATCAAGCGTATGCATCTTCAAGCCTCATTGCGATACCGGCTGCGGCCATATGTTCTTTGGCTTCGCGTATTGTATAATCGCCAAAGTGGAAGATCGACGCGGCCAGCACAGCGGATGCCCCGCCTTTGGTGACGCCCTCGACAAGGTGATCCAGCGTGCCGACGCCACCACTGGCAATGACTGGCACGTTAACCGCGTCACTGATCGCTTTGGTCAACGGCAGGTTAAAGCCAGCGCGCGTGCCGTCACGGTCCATCGAGGTCAGTAGGATTTCTCCAGCGCCTTTAGCCGTGACCGTGCGGGCAAATTCGACCGCGTCGATGCCCGTGGGTTTGCGGCCGCCGTGGGTGAAAATTTCCCAGCGGCCCGGTTCAACGGTTTTGGCGTCGATGGCGCAGACGATACATTGGCTGCCGAACTGGTCTGCGGCGCGGGCTATCACATCGGGATCGGCCACCGCGGCCGAGTTGAAGCTGACCTTATCCGCGCCTGCCAAAAGCAAGTTGCGCACGTCTTGGGATGTGCGAACGCCTCCGCCAACGGTCAGCGGGATATAGCATTGTTCCGCGGTGCGCTGGACCAGATCGAACATTGTGCCGCGGTTTTCATGGGTCGCATGGATATCCAGAAAACACAGCTCGTCTGCCCCGGCGGCGTCATAGGCTTTGGCCGCTTCGACCGGATCGCCGGCATCGACAAGGTCAACAAAGTTCACGCCCTTGACCACTCGGCCATCGGCGACATCAAGACAGGGGATAATGCGCGTTTTCAACATGGATGCGGTTTACGATGGTTTTCTAAGCAGGGGAAGGGTGTCAAATTGTTCCAAGGGCAATTCGCCGTGGAAAGCTAGTGTGGGATACGATCCAGATATCCCAAATGCCACGCCCCCTTGACTGCGACCTTGTTAAGCAGGCGAGAGGTCGCCGAAGCCTCAACAAGGTGTTTGTGTGCCCAACCAAACGAACCGAAATGCTTTCGCATGGCCGCCGGGCGTTTCACTTCATAACTGGCCATGTTCTTTCGGAAATAGTCTGTGCCGGTCATATCGAAGCCGTTAAGCCCTTGTTCCCGTCCCCAGCCTGAGGCTTTGAAAAATAGTAGTCGGGTCGCATTCAGGCGCGCGATCTCGGGCGTGCGGTCCATGCCGGACCAGCAGGCGTACATCCGGTCGCCCATGACCGAACAGATAAGGCCAGAAATCGGTTTCCCTTCGTGGATTGCCAAAAACAGTGGAACACGCTGTTCACCAAAGAGATCGCGTAAATAGGAAAAATAGGTCATTGGAAAAACGGGAAACGCATAGTGTTCCGAGTTTTGGCAGTGAAGGTCGTAAAACCCCTTCATATCCGCAGAACGCCCCACTTTCACGGTCACGCCCTTGCGCATCGCGCCGCCAACTTGATTGCGTTCTGATCTTCCCATGGCAGACAGCATTTGCTCGTCCGACAGATGAAGGTCGAACACAGCGCAAATCTCTTCGTCGGCCCAAGCGCGGCTGTCGCAATACCCGTCCTTTGCAAGTGCCGCGCGCGCGTTGGCCTGATTCTCGAACGTGTTCACCCGGATCGAGGCCAGACGGTGCCGTTTCGCCAAAGCCGACACTTCGTCGACGACCTGCTCAAGTAGTCTGGAGTCGTCATCCCGGGCAACAGGGCCGCGCTCGATGACACCGAGACTTCCGATCGGAGTGCGCCGAAATAGGACTGAGGCTCCGCCGATGATCTGCCCTTGGTCATCTCGTACAACAGCGCGATCATGCTGAAAGCCGTAAGTTTCGCGGAGTGTCGCATACTGACTGGTTTGCTCGTGATATCCAAACGGGTTCGCTGCAAGGAACCTGTCCCATTCGTCATCGTCTGAGCTATGAACACGTGACATATGTGTCTTTTTGTATGAGTGGTTACTTGCAGTGTACCTCTTGCCGTGCGTTCGATCAACGAGTCTTATTTTATGGTGGTCGTTTCATTGAGGATTTCTATCATTGAACAGACTTGCCGTTTAGCGCACAAACGCTAGCTCATCTGAATGTTACGATTATCATATCTTACAGCTCTGACCGTTGCCGGACTAGCGTATCTGGTCTTTTCACTGATCTACTTCGCCAGCTTCCCGCTGTGGCGCAGTCTGGATTTTCTGATCCTGCCTGGCCAGATCGAGCGGGCTTTGGCTGCCTATTCGGCGGCTGACATCGCGGCGCATCTTCATGCGGTGCGGGTGTGGGATATGATCTTCCCGGCCTATTACGGGGTCGTTATCAGCCTGCTTGTTTTACGTTATTGGCAGGGGCAAACACGGTTCTGGTATCTGGTCCTGCTTTGGGTTGCCGTCGCCGCTGATTATGTCGAGAACGTCTACACGATCAGGTTACTGACGGTGGGCGAGGGCGTGTGGCCCCACATCATTGCGACGTGGATCAAGTTCTGGGCGATTTCACTCCCGATGAATCTCGGGATCATCCGGTTGATTAGAGAATTGCGCGCCGGGGCAGCGACTAGGATTTAAGAAATCTGATTGCGATTTCGAATACGAGCCATATTGCGCCGACTACGAAAAGAATTGGAGATATCGCCAAGCCTATCGATGATGGCGGAACTAGTGCGACCATCCAAGCTGGGCAGGTCGTTGCTCCGTAGCTCATTTCGCAATCCGTGTATGACACAACCACTGCCAAAACGATCAGACAAAATACGCAAAGCGCTGTGATTAGCCGGAGCACGAGCATGGCTATGCTTTTAGCGCTCCCAATGCCTCCGCCAAATCAATCGCCCCGTCATAGAGCGCGCGGCCCGAGATGGCTCCGTTCAACTGGGCACCACAATCGCGCAGCGCGA
>CAYVRN010000070.1:0-4973 GCA_964453855.1 uncultured Rhodobacterales bacterium | reverse complement strand
AGCGCGCGGCCCGAGATGGCTCCGTTCAACTGGGCACCACAATCGCGCAGCGCGATTAGGTCGGCAAGTGAGGAAACCCCGCCCGAGGCAATCACCGGAATGCTGACCGCATTCGCCAAAGCAGCGGTTGCCTCGATGTTCGGGCCCTGCATCGCGCCATCGCGGTTGATGTCGGTATAGATGATCGCCGCAACGCCTGCGTCTTCGAATGACTTCGCCAGATCGGTGACCATCACGTTGGTCTCTTCGGCCCAGCCTTTGGTGGCAACCTTGCCATTGCGGGCGTCGATGCCGACGGCAACCTTGCCGGGGAACTCTTTCGCTGCTTCGCGCACCAGATCAGGGTTTTCGACCGCCACGGTGCCAAGGATCACGCGGGCCAACCCTTTGGCAATCCAGCGCTCGATGGTAGCCATATCACGGATGCCACCACCCAGTTGCGCGGGCACATTGCACTGCTCCAAAATCGCCTCAACGGGTGCCGCATTTACCGGCTCACCTGCAAACGCGCCGTTCAAGTCCACCAGATGAAGCCATTCACACCCTGCTTTTACGAACTCCAACGCCTGTGCGGCAGGGTTTTCGTTAAACACGGTTTCCTTCTCCATATCCCCGTGCACAAGGCGCACAGCGTTGCCGTCTTTCAGGTCGATAGCGGGGTAGAGGATCATGGCGCGGCCCTTTCAGAAATTCTTGCCGCCCTTATGCATGGACCGGCAGCGATTGCAACGTGACCCAAGGACAGGGCTTGATTGAAACCCACTTTATCGCAAAGATTTGCTCAAACAGGAGGTTTCACAAATGAAAAAGACACTGACCGCCGCATTCGTTTTGTCCCTGTTCGCAGGGCAAGCGCTGGCCGATCCGCTTTATGGTATCTGGGCCACAACGCCCGATGACAACGGAAACTCGGGTCATATCCGTGTCGAAGCGTGCGGCGATGCCATATGTGGCACGCTGATCAAGTCGTTTGACAGTGCCGGCAAAGAGATGGCCAGCGAAAACATCGGCAAACTGATCATCTGGGATATGAAGCCCAAAGGAAACGGCAAATACGGCGGCGGCAAGGTGTGGTCGCCGGACCGTGATCAGACCTATGCGTCCAAAATGGTATTAGACGGTGATACGGTCAAGGTCTCGGGCTGTGTTCTGGTGGTGTGCCGCGACGGGGGCACTTGGACACGGGTGGAATGAACACTGACGATATCCTTGCTGAATTTGAAGCCTCGGGTTCGGAACGACTAAGGGCGCAGAACGCGCGCCACGGTGTGGATCAGCGGCAGTTCGGTGTGAAGATGGGTGACATCCGCGCCATGGCCAAGCGGATTAAAAAGAACCATCCTTTGGCCATTGACCTGTGGAGCAGTGGCTATTTCGAAGGCCAAATGCTGGCGCTTCTGATATTGAACCCGCGCGAATTGACTGTTGAGGACATGGATGGAATGGTACAGTCAATCCGTTCACCTCAGGTGGCCGACTGGTTCGGCACCAATGTCAGTAAAAGACATCCCGAAAAAGAGCGGGCGCGCCAGATGTGGATGGTGTCAGACCACTCTTGGGCTTTGCGGGCAGGGTGGAGCCTGACAGCGGAACGCATCGCCAAAGATGCCGATGGACTGAACCTTGAGGCTCTGCTTGAACGCATCGCGACCGAGATGCCAACCGCCTCGCCTCAGGTGCAATGGATGATGAACACGGCCTTGGCGTTTATCGGCATTCACCACGCGGCGCTACGCGAGCAGGCAGTAACTCTGGGTGAACGGATGGGCATCTACCGCGACTATCCGACCCCAAAAGGATGTACGTCCCCTTTTGCGCCGATTTGGATTGCGGAAATGGTTAGGCGACAAGCCGTTTAAACGTTCCACTTCAGGAAGTTGCCAATCAACCTTAATCCTGTTGCCTGACTTTTCTCGGGGTGAAACTGTGTGCCGACAATATTGTCACGACCCACAATCGCGGTGATCGCCCCGCCATAGTCCACATGCGCCAGCAAATGCGCCGTGTCGGTGACCTGAAAATGATAGCTGTGCACGAAATAGGCGTGCTGGCCACTCTCGATCCCCTCAAGCACAGGGTGGCTCTGATCCACGACCAGATCGTTCCAGCCCATATGGGGAACCTTCAAGGCCTTGTCGGCGGGCTCGATATGAACCACATCGCCGCCAATCCATCCCAGCCCGTCCACGTCACGATATTCATGTCCACGCGAAGCCAGCAACTGCATGCCCACGCATATACCCAGAAACGGCCGCCCCTTATCAATCACAGCCTCGACCATCGCGTCATAAATGCCAGTGTGACCTTTGAGCGCCTCGACACAGGCCGGAAAAGCGCCGTCTCCGGGAAGCACGATCCGATCGGCCTTGGCCACGACATCTGCGTCCGAGGTCACAACAACCGTTCCGCCATCCACATCGTGCGCCATACGCTGAAAGGCTTTCTCGGCCGAGTGTAAATTACCGCTCTCGTAATCAATGATGGCTGTCAGCATCTTACGCTTTCATCTTTCCAAAAATACTCCGGGGAGCGCGAGGGGCTGGCCCCTCGCTTCGGTCGGAGGGGCGCAGCCCCTTCGATCCCTAAAGTGCGCCCTTGGTGGACGGGATTGCATCCGCCTTGCGCGGATCGGTTTCGACCGCTTCCCGCAACGCCCGCGCAACGGATTTAAATGCCGCCTCGACGATATGGTGGCTGTTGAATCCGTGCAGTTTGTCGATATGCAGTGTGATCCCGCCATGGGTCGAAAGCGCCTGAAAGAACTCACGCACCAGTTCCGTGTCAAAAGTCCCTATTTTCTGCGTCGGGACATCCAGATTGCAGATCAGAAAGGGACGCGCAGACAGATCCAGCGCACAACGCACTTGCGCGTCGTCCATCGCCAGATGGCATGACCCATAGCGGCGAATACCCTTTTTGTCCCCAAGCGCCTGAACTAACGCCTGACCCAGTGCGATGCCTGTGTCCTCGACCGTGTGGTGATCGTCGATGTGATAATCCCCCTCGGCGCGGATCGTGAAATCAATCAGCGAGTGGCGCGACAGCTGGTCCAGCATGTGATCAAAGAACCCGACACCTGTCTGATTGTCATAAGTTCCCGATCCATCAAGATTGATCTCGACCGAAATGCTGGTTTCCGCAGTCTTGCGGCTGATCTGGGCTGTGCGCATGGGGCATCCTTTGGCTGACTTCGCCGACTTATACGGGGCGTTTCCTTGCTAGAAAAGCCCTATGGGAGCGCCAGAATGTCCTGATCGGCCTGATAGATCGGACTTTGCAGGTCAAAAGCGCCCATAACCGTATGAAAGATGATGCCCAAGCCAAAGGTTTTGTCGTCGGGTATTTGTGCCGGATCAAAGCCATGACGCGCTTTCATACTTTCGGAAAGCCACACAAACGCGGGCACCTCGAACTGTGTGCTAGGGGCCACTACCAGGGGGGTTCCGTGCAAATATACACCGTTTTCCCCCAAAGACTCTCCGTGGTCAGACACGTACATCATCATCGTGTCGGCATTCTCGAGTGATTCAAGCTGGCTGATCGCCTGAGCCATCATGTAGTCTGTATAAAGGACGGTGTTGTCATAGGCATTGACCAGATGATCCCGGTCGCAATCTGAAATAAGAACGGTGTCACATACCGGAGAGAAGTATTCGTATTCTGGCGGATATTGCGCAAAGTACGATGGGCCGTGGCTACCGTTATGCTGGTGGAGCACGATGAACACCCTGTCGCTGTTTGCGGCTTCGATCCGATTGGCCAGATCGTAAAGCATAATGGTGTCGTAGAGTGGAGAGGGGCAATCGGACGTGCAGTTCTCATGTATCTCGGACCAAGTCTGGTATTCCTCGATGTTCAAATGCCCTTCTTTTCCGATGCCCTTACTGCGCCAGATCGAATAGATGCCGTGGCGCGACAAGTAGCTTGGCAATGACTCGGACGGGGCAAACAATGGGGTCGCATTGCCCGTGGGGTGAAGCATGCAGGCCAACGACGGGATGGTGTATGTCGAGCACGCTTCGACATTCGGAATGGTGGCCAAGCCCAAATCCTTGGTAAAGGGATTGGTTTCACGGGGGTAACCGTATTGCGCGTGGTTGGCCGCACGGGCGGATTCGCCGATGATCAGCACCACGACCTGTTTTCTATCGGCCTCGCGGGTGAATTGCGCGTCTGGCAAAAGGACTTTTTCGGCATTTGCAATCCGGCTTTCGCGCCACAATAACACCGAGTTCAGGACGTAACTCCAAGGAAGCGTAACGCCGCCCAATGTGCCCATATGCTTGTCCAGCCATAGCCAGGTGTGGAAAGTGGCTCCGGTAAATCCGCCATAGGAAAGAAGCGTGATCAGCAGCGCTGCCACCGACCGCCATCGTGCTTTATTCAACCGCGTCCGCAAAACAAAAAAGGCTGGGATCAGCCCATAGATGAAAACGAACAAGGCAAGTTTTGGATGCAGCAGGTCAGTTGTCGTCTTTTGATCGGTGGCGATGACGCTTAGAACAATCGCCCCGTCGATGATGACATTATATTGGGTGATAAAGTAGAATGCGGCCGAGTTTGTCAGCAAAAACAGAACAGCGACGGTTTTCAGCAAGCGCCGTGAAATGGCTGCCAAGGCAAACATTGTGAACAGGTGCAGAAACGCTACCGCCGCTAGCATTGACCCGACATAAAGCAGCTGTTCCACCCCTTCCTTGTCGGGAAGAAACCGGATTGAGTAGTCGATCACCGGACCGCTGTATGCCAGCATGGAAAACAGAGTGTAGATCAGAACAAATCTGATAACGCTCATTTGCGGATGCAAAATTGCGGTCAGAAACTTGTTGGTCGATTGTGCCATAAAGGAAGACTTACCCGATTTTTTCTTGGTTTATGCAGAACGGGGTGGGTTTGGAAAGTCTGAAATGGACCTGACTGGAGCGGGCGATGAGATTCGAACTCACGACATCAACCTTGGCAAGGTTGCGCTC
>CAYVRN010000069.1:0-14469 GCA_964453855.1 uncultured Rhodobacterales bacterium | reverse complement strand
GCCTATGCCGTCGCCGGCGATCACTGCGATCCTAAGGGAGTTTTCGCGTCGAGCCACCATCATGCGTCCTTCTATGTATAGGCCGGCGTCGCGCCGGGGTTTGTTGTGCGTGAACCGTCAGGGCTTGCCCGGGCGGGCCCGGTCACTGATCAGGTTGTGTGTGTGGACATGGCACCCAGCCTCGATCCGAACGGTCGCCCGGCCGATGGAGTTGCCGTATTTTAGAACCGGGGCGTCGGGCTCGATCCTGACAAGTGCCAGCTTATGGCCGAACGGAATCGCATCGCCTAGGGCAACCTCGAACGCGCCGTCGCCTTCGTGGACGTGGACCGTTTCACCCGCCGCCATCGAGCGCAGTGCGGTTGCGACGGTGTCGCCAGCACTCAGAATGATCGCGTCTCGAGTCATAGCGCGGCTCCGAACCGGCTGACAACCTCGTCGCCTTCGCCCAATATCTCGCCCCAGGTCAGACTGCCACCAGCGACGCCTTGAAGCGTCGCAAGAAGCCCATCCGCCTGCGCCTCGGGCTCTTCCTGCCCGCTCAGCGCAAGATCGACTCGGAAATCAATTTGTGCCCGCAACCGGGCGCAGCTTTCAGGGTTGGCGCTTACTTTCAGCGTCGGGGCCAGCGCGCTGACATAGGAGTTCCCAACTCCGGTGGTGAACAGGATCACCTGCGCCCCCGCCGCCACGAAACCGGTCAACGATTCTGGCGCATAGGCCGGGGCATCCATGACCCACAAACCGGGCCGCGCCGGTGTCTCGGCATAACCCAGAACACCCTCGATCGGGCGCGAGCCCGACTTGGCGGTACTGCCCAAGGATTTCTCTTCGATCGTCGTCAGGCCCGAAGCGATATTCGTCGGCGTGGGGTTGCGGCCCAACAGGTCGACGCCGGCTTCAACCGCCGCCTGTTCCCGCCGTTTGACGGCCGCGACGATATCTGCCGCAACTTGCGCAGAACGCGCCCGGGCGGCGAGCAGATGCTCGGCGCCCAGCCACTCGGTCGTCTCACCCAGAATTGCGGTACCGCCGGCATCGACCAGACGGTCGGCCACTCGGCCCAGTAACGGATTAGCGATGAGCCCCGAGCTCGGGTCCGACCGCCCGCATTCCAGCCCCACCACCAGCGCGGACAGCGGCGAGGGAGCGCGACGCTGGCACGACATGGCATGAATCAATTCCGCTCCGGCTCGCTGCCCGCGTTCGACCAGGGTGATGGTATCATTGCCGCAATCGCCCATGCTGAGCACAACACATTCGGCTTTGCGCGCGACCAACACTTCGGCCAGCCCCTCCAGAACTGCCGGGTTGTCCCCGATCAGCAAAGTCGCGCCTATGTTCGGATGCGCGGCCAGGCCAAGTGCGGTACGGTCGTGAACCGTCTTGTCTTCGCCGATAAGTCCCGCCTCGTAAGGCAGAACCACGCAGACAGCATCGCGCAAACCTGCCGCGATGCGGCAGCAGGCAGGACCGGTCAGCCCCCCAACCGACAGCACCAGCAGCCGGTTGCGGATGCCGACGCGGCCGTCGGGCCGGTGATATCCCTGAAAGGAGGTC
This sequence comes from uncultured Rhodobacterales bacterium, assembly GCA_964453855.1. Classification (GTDB taxonomy): domain Bacteria; phylum Pseudomonadota; class Alphaproteobacteria; order Rhodobacterales; family Rhodobacteraceae; genus JASMHC01. The sequence goes on along the minus strand of CAYVRN010000069.1, from coordinate 12,909 downwards.
ATGACATCCTGACCCTCTGCCTGCACACTGCCTCAACCGACCTTCTTGATCGGCTCCTGTCGCGCCTCGACGCCCAGCTTCTCCTCAAGCATGAACATCAAACGCGCGGTGTCGCGGTCACCGTAGCCCGCGACGATGGCGGCATCGAGCGCCGCCAACCCACCGCGGCCGATCCGCGACGGAATACCCAGTGTTTCCTCAAGCTCGCACGCCAGGCGCACGTCCTTGGCCGCCAGACGAATAGCGAAGCCAGGGCTGTCGTCGCCGAGGAAACCCTTCTTGGGCATGGCGGTGAAAAACTGGCTGTTCCACGCCATCGTGTTCTTCATCACGTTCTGCATCAGCTCCAGCGTCAGGCCGCATTTCAGCCCCATCGCAAGGGCCTCGGTATTGGCGACCATGATCGTGGTCGCCAGCACGTTGTTGGTAATCTTCATCGCGTGGCCCATGCCCGGCCCGCCGCAATAGTATTTCTCGTTGCCCATGCAATCGAGCACCTGCTCGGCCTTGACAATCGCCTCGGGCTCGCCGCCGATCATCAGCGTGAGTGTGCCCGTGACCGCATGTTCAGAGGTCTTGCCGACAGGGCTGTCGACCAGGTTCATACCGCGTTTGCGCAATTCGTCTCCGACGTCTTGCGAGGTCTTCGGGTCGATCGTGCTCATCTCGATCACGATTCCACCTTCGCGCATCCCTTCCGCGACGCCATCCTTGCCCAGGATCGCGTTCCGGACATGGTGTGGTTCCGGCAGCATGGTGACGACGAAATCGCTCGCCGCCCCGACCTCGCGGGGCGACGAACAGGCTTTGGCGCCAGCCTCGACCAGACGCTCAACGGCATCCGGGTTGAGGTCGAAAACCGAGAGCGTATGACCGCCCTTGAGGATGTTGAGTGCCATTGGCGCACCCATCACACCCAGACCGATAAATCCAACGTTGGCCATTCTCTCTTACCTTTCTCTGGCGTTACGTTATGTGCGGATCAGGCCGATTTCTCGGACCACTGATCCATGTCCCACAGCGGCAGGCCGCGCAGGTCGTTCACGTCGGTGCGGGTGAATTCCGATGCGGCGGTCTTGCTGCCCAGGAGTTCGTAGGCCTGCTTGGCCAGCGGCGCCGTCAGCTCGAATGCGCCTTTCACCTGATCCCAGCTCAGCGGCTGCTCGATCACGCCGCCATCGACCAGGTATTGTGAGGCTTGCTGCACCGCGCGGGCTTCGGCGTTGGTCGGCCAAGCCCAGCCGCGGCTGAAGATCAGGTCGTCGTTGACAACCTTGGCACCGTCTTCCGGCTCGAGCTTCCAGTAATCCTTGACCAGTTGCGAAACTTCGCCGGGGTCCTGAGCCGACAGGCGCGCCACAGCTTCCTGCTGGGCCGCCATGAACGCTACGACGATGTTCGGATGTTGCTCGGCCAGCGAATTGCGAAGCACCCAGAACGAACGGTGGATGTAATAGCCTTCGGGATAGAAAGGCGAGTTCTTGACCGAAGGAAGCTGGATGCCGGCACCCTGTCCCAGCGGGCCATCGTAGAAATCCTCAGTATAGCCGTAGGAGTTCCAGATCGCCTTGGTGCCGTTCTTGGCGGCGGCGAGATACATCGGCTGGATGGCGATGGCGGCGTCGAGTCCGGTGGGCACCGCGGCGGCCTGACTCAGAACCGGCACGTTGACCAGGTTGATGCCCAGTTCGCGCGGATCGGCCGAGCCCAGTTCCCAGCGCAGCATCTGACTGAGCGCGTTATAGGGGTCACCGCCCAACAGCGAGCCGATCGTCTTGCCCATGAGGTCTTCCGGTTTGCGGATGCCGCGGCCTTCGCGGGTCACGATCATGAAGCGCAGGCGGCCTTCGCCGACGCACATCAGGCTGAGCGGCAGGCCAGCGGCGATCGAACGGATGATTGGCGTGTTGCCCCACATGCCCATGTCGAGGTCATTGGCAACAAAGGCTTCCACCTGCGGCATGGCGGTCGGATAGTCGCGCCAGTCGACGGTCAATTCATAACCGAGTTCCGCGGCATATTTCTCGAACAGCTTTTCCTTGATCATTAGGGCGGTCATCGGCGCGTTTCCGGCTGCCCATGGAATCCGCCCGCACGAGACGGTCAGCTTGTCGGTTGCCGCGCGGACGATCCCGGGCGCGGCAAGCAGGCCCGTGGTCGCCCCGGTCGCTGCCAGGAACGAACGGCGGTTGAGGGTCAGAAGACTTGGTTTGTTAGCGGACATGGTTTTCCTCCCTTGGTCCGGATGGTTGGCCCGTCGAATGCCGGACCGATGAGAAACTTGAAAAAGGGTCTGGTCAGGCGATGGCGCGGTAGGCTTCGTCGCGGATCAGGGACCAGATTTCCTCGCTGAGTTCCGCGAAGCGCGGGTCGAGTCGGACCTCTTCGGTGCGCGGGCGCGGGATATCGACATCCAGAACCGCGCTGACGCGGCCCGGGTGGCTTGACATCACGACCACGCGGTCGGCAAGGAACACCGCCTCGTCAATTCCGTGGGTGATAAAGATCACCGTCTTGCGGTCGGCCTTGGCGCTGGTTTCGCCCCAGATCCGCAACAGTTCGACCTGCAAGACCAAACGGGTTTGCGCATCGAGCGCGCCCAAGGGTTCGTCCATCAAAAGCACGTCCGGCCCGTTTGCCAGTAGGCGTGCCAGTGCAACGCGCTGCCGCATGCCGCCTGAAAGCTGGTGCGGAAACTTGTTTTCGGCGCCCTTGAGGCCAACCATTTCGACGAAGTGGTTGATCCGATCCTCTTGATCGGCCGCCGACATCCCGGCCCCCGCTGTTCCATGGCGCAAGCCGAAACCGACATTGTCGCGAACGGTCTTCCAAGGGAACAGCGCATAGTCCTGAAACATCACGCCGCGATCGGCGCCAGGGGTGGAAATCGCCTTGCCGTCCATCTCGATTGTGCCCGAGCTAGACTTTTCCAACCCTGCGATCATGTTCAGCATGGTCGACTTTCCGCAACCGGATGGGCCAACGATGCAGATGAATTCGCCGGGCTGGACGTCGAGATCGAAGTCGGCCACCGCAAGGGTCCGCTGCCCGGTGCGCGGGGCGACGAATTGCTTTGAAACACCTTTCAGACGCAGTTTCGGCGCGGGTTTTGGATGGATCATCTGGACACTCATGGATCAGTTCCTCCAAGGCAGAAGCTTGTGCTCGACCAGTCGGAATAACCGGTCGATCAGCAGGGCAATGACACCGACCACGATCATGCAGACGACGATCCCGTTCAGGTCGATGGAATAGGCGTAGAAGACAAACATCATCTGGCCGACGCCGCCGGACGTGCCACCGCCGGACTTGGCGCCGACGGCCAGTTCGGCTGCGATGATCGCAGTCCAGGCGACACCCATGGCAAGGCGCGAGCCCAGTAGGACGCTGGGGATGGCGGCGGGGACGATGACCACCAGAACCGTGCGCAAACGCGACAGCCCCATGGTCTGTGCCGCGCGGATCAGTTGGCGGTCGACCCGGCTGACCCCATGGATGGTATTGATCAGCAGCGGAAAGAAGGCGGCATAGGCAACAATGGTCAACGCGGCCGGCGTGCCGGTCCCGAACCACAGGATCGCGATCGGCAGGATCGCCATCGGCGCGATCGGGCGGAAACTTTCCACGATCGGGTCGAGGTTTTCCCGCACGATCCGGCTGGACCCCATCAGGACACCGAGGCTGAGGCCCGCAACCATTGCGATAGCGAACCCGGCCAGCACGCGACCCAGGCTCTGGATTGTGGCCCAGATCAGTTCACCGCTCGCTGTCAGTTCAGCGAAGGACTGCACCACCTTCAGCGGCGCGGGCGCGGGCGAGGTTTCCGGAAGCGTCATTGCCCAGGCCTGCCAGATCACCAATAGAATGATTGGAAGGGTCAACGCTTTGGCCCAGTTGGGGATGCCCCCGGTGGCACGTACATTCACGTTCATGCTCATTGGTCGATCCCCATTCCGTCCGCCCAGGGCGTCAGTTTGCGTTGCACGGTGCGCAGAACGACGTCGCTCAGGTAGCCGACGACACCGATCAACACGATGAAAGAAAAGACTTTCGGGCTCATCAGAAGCTGGCGATACCACTCGATCGAGAAGCCGAGGCCGCTGGGTGAGCCGATCAGCTCGGCCGCGATGATCGCGGCCCAGGCCGAAGCGAAGGCAATGCGAAAGCCGACCATAACCGAGGGCAGCGCAGCAGGAACCATCACGTGAACCATCTGCGCACGGCGCGTGATCCCCATTGTTCGCGAGGCAGCCAGCAGCTTGCGGTCGATTTCGCGGACGCCGTCAATCGTATTCAGGAGCAGTGGGAAGAAGGCGACATAGGCCATGATGAAAACCGGCAACGTGCCACCGACCCCGAAGATGAAAAGGCCGAGCGGGATCCAGGCGATACCAGAGATCGGGCGCAGCAACTCGACGATCGGATCCAGATAGGTGTTCAGTTCGCGGTTGAGCGCCATCGCGAAACCGAGCGGAACCGCGATCACCGTTGCCACCATGAGTGCAACCCCGAGGCGCGAGGCACTGATCAGGGTCTGGCTAAGCAGCTCGCCCTTGGCGGCAAGGCCAACCATGGCGTCGAACACCTTGGCAGGCGACGGCAGCTGCAGCGGGCTGGAAACCCACGCCGCAAGCAAGGCCCAAAGGCAAATAAATGTCGCAAAGGCGCGCAAGGAAATAAACCAGCGCGCGCGCCAGACCCCACGGGCAACTCCTGCGATGGAAATGCGCCGTCCTGGGGCGGTTGCCGCATTCGGTCGCGCGGTTTCAACAGCCGGGGCGTCTTCGGGCATGACCGTCATGGCAGGGCTCTTTCCGGGCAATGTTGCAGGCATTTTTTCAACTCCATTAGTTGTAAATTTAAATACCAACTTTGTATCTTGTCAATTTATTTTACAAATATTCCTGGAAATGGCTGAACCCGCGAAGATAAAAGGCTTTTTTGCTTCCCCGGCATCTCTGGCGCCACCACGTGAGCGGCTCTCGCCAAGCAAACCGCGCCAAAGCGCCACCCGAGCGATTCGCCTCACCCGCCCAGTCGGCCAAACGGAAAACGGCCGCGCGGAACTCCGCGCGGCCATTCTCTCCAATGCCTCTGGTGGTACTGCATTGCCGCGCCTTAGCGTGTCACGGCAGTAAAGCCTCCGTCGATGAAAATGACCTGCCCGTTGATATAGGCCCCGGCATCGGAGGCCAGCAGTAGAGCCGCTCCAGCGATATCCTGCGGCCGCCCCCAGCGCTTGCACGGCGTCCAGTCCTGCACGAAATCATGGAAATCCTTGACGTTTGCCTGACTGAATTCGGTGATCGTGTACCCTGGCGCCAGCACGTTGACGGTCACGCCGGTCCCGGCCAGATCCGCCGCAACGGCTTGGGCAAAGGAATGCACCGCCCCTTTGGCGGAAACATAGGGAACAAGGTTCGGGCGCGAGACGTGGCCCATGATTGACCCCATATTGATGATCCGGCCTGACCCTTGCTGAACCATGATCCGCGCCGCTGCCTGAGCCACGGTGAAATAGGCGTTCAGGTCGGTATCGATCACCTTGCGCCAGTCGGAATCGTCCAGTTCAAGGAAAGGCTTACGCACGATCACGGCGGCGTTGTTGACCAGGATATCCATCCTCCCCCAGACCGCCGCCGCCTGTTCGACACCTGCACGCGCGGCATCGGCGTCATTGACGTCAAAGGTCAGGGAATGCACCTCGGCCCCGGCCTCGCGCAAGACCTGGGCGCGGGCGTGCACCCGGTCGCTCAGATCCGTAAGGATCAGCTTTGCCCCGGCCGCGGCAAATGCCTCGGACACGCCCGAGGCGATGCCGCCGGCCGCACCGGTGATCAGGGCCACCCGGCCCTGAAGTGAGAAAAGCCGTGATGGCTCAAGTTGGTCTAACATGATGATTTCCTTTTCTTTCTAGGTGTTACACCAACCGGTTAGGCGCATCGCCTCCGGCAAGACAAGTTTCAATCGTGTCGAGCAGCATGTGTCCCATTCGGGCCCGTGTGCCGAGGGTCGAACTGCCCTGATGCGGCTGCAGGAATACATTGGGCAGGTCCAGGTAGCCGGGATGGATGTCAGGCTCACCGTTGAAAACGTCCAGCCCGGCCGCCCCAATCTGCCCGGATTGGAGCCCTGCAATCAGGGCCGGGTCGTCAACCAGATCGCCGCGCGCGACATTCACGACGATGGCACTACGTGGCATCAGGGCAATGCGGGCGGCATTCACGATGCCCCGTGTCTGCGGATTGGACGGCGCCGCCAGAACAAGGAAGCTGCTGGCCGCGAACAGACTTTCAGCATCCGAGTGATAGATCGCACCGCCCTCCAGATCCGGCGCAAGGCGCGACCGGTTGTGATAGTGCAACTCCATGTCAAACGCGGCCTTGGCCCGCCTTGCGATGGTCCGCCCGATCCGCCCCATGCCCAGAATACCCAGGCGCGCGCCGGTAACGTCCCGCCCAAGAAGCTGGGTCGGAGACCAGCCGCGCCACGCCTTGTCATAAAGCATCCGTTCACCTTCATGGGCGCGCCGCGCGGCGCAAAGCATGAGCATGATCGCCATCTCGGAAACCGCCTCGGAATGGATGCCCGGCGTATAGATCACCGCGATCCCCCGCGCCCGCGCCGCATCCAGATCGATATGATCGTGGCCCACCGACAGTGTCGCGATCAGGCGCACGCTATCCGGCAGCCCTGCAATGAGAGTTGCATCAAATCGATCCATCGCCATGACCAGCAGAACCTCGGCCGCGTGCCGGTGGGCAGCCGCAATCAGCTCATCCGCGATCAGCGTCCGGTCATCGGGATTGACCCAGGGCCGCCAGTCTTGATCCAGCCGCTGCATCAAGGCTTCGGGCAACTGACGCGTGACCACAATTGGCACGTGGCCGCCCCGCCCCGACCGATCCCGCATCAGACCTTCCATTCCTGGCCTTCCCGTTAATTTCGTTAATGTTGACTAATTACAAGTTTTCATCTTGTCAATATTAGTTACAACCTGTATCCATTCCACCGAACCGCCACCCAGCCGGGAGTCGCCCTCATGGACGCCTTTGTTACCGAAAAGCTCGCTGTCTATCGCAACCTGATCGCAGGGCGAGCTGAGGATGCCGAGGATGGGCGTACGCTTGAAACCCTTTCACCCAGCGACGGTTTGGCCTTCGGCTCGATCCCCCGTTCGGGCACATCAGAGATTGACCGTGCCGTGCGGGCCGCCCGCGTCGCCCTTGAAAGCACATGGAGCCGCTTCACCGCAGTCGAACGCGGGCGTCTTTTGATGAAGCTAGGCGATGCTATCCTTTCTCGGACCGACGAACTCGGCGCGCTGGAATCCCTCGACACCGGCAAACCGATCAGCCAGGGCCGCGCCGACATCGTCGCCACCGCGCGGTATTTCGAATATTATGGGTCCGCCGCCGACAAGCTGCATGGCGAGACCATCCCCTTTCACAACGGTTATACCGTCGCCGTCGTACGCGACCCTCACGGGGTCACCGGCCATATCGTGCCGTGGAACTATCCCAGCCAGATTTTTGGCCGTTCGGTCGGTGCCTCGCTGGCCTGCGGCAATACCTGTGTGGTAAAACCGGCCGAAGATGCGGGCCTGTCCCTGCTCGGCATTGCCGAACTGGCGCTTGAAGTTGGATTTCCCGAAGGCGTTCTCAACATCGTCCATGGTCTCGGGGCCGAAGCGGGCGCTGCGCTTACCGCCCATCCCGACATCAACTACATCTCCTTCACCGGCAGCCCCGAAGTTGGTACGATGGTGCAGAAGGCCGCCGCCGACAACCACATCGGCTGTACGCTGGAACTTGGCGGCAAGTCGCCGCAGATCGTGTTTGGCGACGCCGATCTCGACACGGCGATGCCGGTGCTGGTCAAGGCGATCCTTCAGAACGGCGGGCAAACCTGCTCCGCCGGAAGCCGCGTCCTGTTGGAACGGCCAATCTACGACGCCGTCGCCGCCGAACTGGCCGCGCGGTTTGCCGGCGTCACAGCCGGGCCGTACGAACAGGACCGCGATCTCGGCGCCATGGTGACCGCGAAACAGCAATCGCGTGTGACGTCCTTTGTATCCGATGCCGTGGCCGCCGGCATCCCCATCCTCGCTCGTGGCCAGGTCGCCGGCAACGCACCGAAGGGTGGCTTCTATGTCGAGCCAACATTATTCGGCCCGGTTCCCCGCGACGCACGGCTGGCCTGCGACGAGGTGTTCGGCCCGGTCCTGTCGCTGATGCCGTTCGACGACGAAGCGGACGCGATTCGTCTGGCCAACGGCACCGACTACGGCCTTGTCGCTGGTGTCTGGACCGGCAACACCAACCGGTCGATGCGTGTCGCCCGCGCGATGCATTGCGGGCAGGTCTTCATCAACGGCTTCGGTGCCGCCGGCGGGATCGAGCTGCCCTTCGGCGGGGTCAAGAAATCCGGCCATGGCCGGGAGAAGGGCTTTGAGGCACTCTACGAGTTCTCGGCCTCGAAAACCATCATACTGAACCACGGATGATCTGAGATGAAACTGAAACACAAGACAGCCATCGTCACCGGCGGCGCACAGGGCTTCGGCTATGGCATCGCACAGCGCTTTGTCGAGGAAGGCGGGCGCGTCGCAATTCTCGACATGAATGCCGACAAGGCACAGGAAGCCGCCCGGGAAATCGGCGGAGGCACATTTGCCTTCGGCTGCGACGTGACCGACGGTGCAGGACTGACCAAGGTCGTCGGGCAAGTGGTCGAGGCTTTCGGGCGGCTCGACTGCGTCGTCAACAACGCAGGCACCACGCATCGCAACCAACCGATGCTGGACGTGACCGAGGCCGAATACGACCGCGTCTTCAACGTCAACGTCAAGTCGATCTACCTGATGAGCCACGCCGTGATCCCGCATTTCAGGTCGATCGGCGGCGGCAACATGGTCAATATCGGCTCGACCGCAGGGATCCGTCCGCGCCCCGGCCTCGTCTGGTACAACGCTTCAAAAGGGGCGGTGAACCTGCTGACCAAGGCCATGGCGATCGAGCTTGCACCCGATCAGATCCGGATCAACGCGATTGCTCCGGTCGCCGGTGAAACGCCGCTTCTGGCCCAGTTCATGGGCGAAGACACGCCTGAGATGCGGGCGCAGTTTCGCTCGACCATCCCGCTCGGACGTCTCTCGACGCCGCTCGATATCGCCAATGCGGCGCTGTATCTGGCATCCGATGATGCCGCTATGGTGACCGGTGCGGTGCTGGAAGTCGATGGCGGCCGCTGCATCTGAGGCCGCCGCCGCGGGGCTGCAGCGAGTCGGCGAAAGCCGGGATATCCTGGGGGAGTGTCCCACATGGGATGCGCGCGCGGGTGTTCTGTGGTGGATCGATATCCGCCAGCCCCGGATTCGCCAGCTTGATCCGGCAACGGGCACTGTCCAAACCTGGGACATGCCGGCGATAATCGGCGCGCTGGCCCTGACCGAAGGGCCGGAGTTGATCGTGGCCTTGGGCAACCGGGTGATGCTGTGGCATCCCGAAACGGGCGAGGCCCGAATACTGGCCGAAGCGCCCGACCTGCCAGGTCACCGTTTCAACGATGGCCGGACCGACCGGCAGGGGCGATTTTGGGTCGGTACGATGCACAATGTCACGCGCGCACCAGAGGGCACACTGTTCAGGCTCGACCCCGATGGTCTGGCCCCCGTTCTGAACGGCATCTCGATCCCCAACAGCCTGGCGTGGGCTCCGGACGGGCGGCGAATGTATTTCGCCGATTCGCTGAAACACAGGATCGATGCCTTTGATTTCGATCCGGCGGCCGGCGCGCTGGGCGTGTCCCGGCCCTTCGCGTCCAGCACTCCACCCGCCTTTCCCGACGGCTCGACAGTAGATGCCCAGGGCCACCTCTGGGTAGCCGAATTCAATGGCGGGCGCGTGACCCGGATCGCCCCGGACGGGACAATCTCGGCCATCGTCGAAACTCCGGTTGACCGGCCAACCGCCTGCGCACTGGGCGGGGCGGACCTCCGGACGCTCTACATCACCACCACCTGCCAGAACATGACCGATGCCGAGCGCGCCGCGCAACCGATGAGCGGAGCGCTGTTCTCGGTCCGTGTCCCGGTGCCCGGCCTGCCCGAGCCGCGCGTCACCCACCTGCCCGCCAGAAGGACCAACCCCATGACCGACACCCCAGCCATTGCCCGCATCGACGCCTTTGCCTTCCGCGTTCCCATCGCCCAGCCGATCAAGGTCGCCTTCGGCACCTTCCTTGACCGGCCCATGGTGCTGGTTCGTGTCACAGATAGCGAAGGCGCCCAGGGCTGGGGTGAGATATGGTCGAACTGGCCCGCCGTCGGTGCCGAACACCGTGCCCGCCTGGCCGTAGATCTGGGCGCGGCGCTGATCGGTCAGAGTTATGACGATCCGGCACAAGCTTTCGACCACTTGACCCGCTTGACCGAAGTTCTGGTCCTGCAAACCGGCGAGGTCGGCCCGATCACCCAGGTGATCGCCGGAATCGACATTGCGCTTTGGGATCTGAAGGCGCGCCGCGCCGGGCTGCCGCTGGCTCGTCTCCTGACCAACAATCCGATGGAACGGGTGCCAGTTTATGCCACCGGCATAAACCCGGATGGAGCCGCCGATTTCGCCGCCGCCCGTTATGCAGAAGGCCACCGCGCCTTCAAACTGAAGATCGGGTTCGGTTGGGACCGCGACCTTGGCAATATCGCCGATGTCCGCGCCGCCATCGGCGCAGCAGCCGAATTCAGCATCGATGCCAACCAGTCTCTGTCGCCTGATGAAGCCGCCAGCGTGGCGCAAGCAGCCGCGATCCATAACCTTCGCTGGTTCGAGGAACCGGTACGTGTCGACACACCGCTGGATGACTGGGATAGCCTCGCCTCCGCTTCGCCCGTTGCGCTGGCCGGGGGCGAGAACCTGCGCGGCGACGATTTCGCCATCTGGATCGCCCGTGGGGCGCTGCGGTATTACCAGCCCGACATCACCAAGTGGGGGGGCATCACCGGCTGCATGCGCGTGGCCAAGGCAGCAGCACAGGATGGCGCGGTCTATTGCCCGCATGTCTTCGGCGGCGGCATCGCCAGCCTCGCTTCGCTGCACGCATTGGCCGCTGCGGGGGGCGAAGGCAACCTTGAGATGGACTGCCATCCCAATGCCGGGCGCGAGTTGATTATTGGCGACCTCCTGCCAGTGACCGAGGGTTTCGTTCCCCTTACCACCGGCCCCGGTCTCGGGGCTGAAATCGATCTGCCAGCGCTCAATTGCTACGCCACTTGGTCTTCCGACCAACCGTAAGGATACCTTACCATGAAAGCGATCCGCGCCCATGCCTTCGGCGGCCCAGAAAACCTCGTACTCGATGACGTCCCAACACCCGAGCCGGGCCCCAGCGAGGTCCTAATCGAGATCCGTGCAGCCGGTGTCAATCCGGCCGACACCTATATGCTGACCGGCAACTATGCGATTACCACCGACCTGCCCTACATCCCGGGCGGGGATTGTGCCGGTTTGGTCGTCTCCGTTGGATCCGGAGCCGAGGCGTTCACGCCCGGCGACCGTGTTTTCGTGAGCGCGGCCTTGGGGCGCGCCATGTCCGGTTGCTATGCTGAATTCGTGGTGCGCCCGGCCGCGAATGTCATGCCGTTACCCGCAAACGTCGGATTCGCCGAGGCCGCGGCGCTCGGTGTGCCCTATGTCACCGCCCATTTCGCGCTGTTCACCCGTGGACGCGCGCAGGCGGGCGAAACCGTCTTCATCCATGGCGCCAGCGGAGCCGTCGGCACCGCCGCAATCCAGCTGGCACGCCGCGCCGGGCTCAAGGTGATCGGCAGCGCAGGCAGCGATGCCGGACTCCAGCAAATCAGCGCAGAGGGTGTCGACTTGGCCGTCGATCACACCAAACCCGGTTACCTTGATGCGGTGCATCTGGCGACCGGCGGCACCAGCCCCGCGCTGATCCTCGAAATGCTTGCCAACGAAAATCTCGCCGCCGACATGGACCTTGCGCCGCAAAACGGGCGCATCGTCATCATCGGCTGCCGTGGCGACATATCCATTTCCCCCCGCATGGCGATGCTGAAAGAGCTGGACATCCTAGGAACCGCCATCTGGAACGCGCCCCACGACAAGGTGAAGACCGTGCTCGAGGACATCTCGGCCGGACTTGCCGATGGCAGTCTCAAACCTGTCATTGGCCGGACATACCCATTGGCTGAGGCCGCCGAAAGCCACCGCAAGGTCCTGCGCGCAGGCGCGACGGGAAAAATCATCCTCGCTCCTTCGTCAAAACCATCACTTGAAGATTTGGAAAACAGAAAGATCACGCCATGAGCAAAGCAGCTGCAAAAAGCACTTCGAAAATTTCGGTTCCGGCCATTCGCGCAAGAAAGGGTGGAACACCGATTGTTGCGATTGTCGGCTACACATCGCCGATCGCCAAAATCGTCAATGACATCGTGGACTTCATCCTTGTTGGCGATTCCGTCGGCATGACGGTCTATGGCGAAAGCTCGACTGTGGGCGTCACGATGGAAATCATGATCGCCCACGGCAAAGCGGTCGTCAAAGGCGCACCGCGCCCATGCGTCGTGGTCGACATGCCTTTCGGGTCGTATGAATCCAGTCCAGAGAAGGCCTTTGACAATGCTGCGCGGCTCATGGCTGAAACCGGCTGCGACGCGATAAAACTGGAAGGCGGGGTCGCAATGGCAGAGACCATTTCGTTTCTTGTCGAACGCGGCATTCCCGTCGTCGCCCATATCGGCCTGCAGCCACAGCGCGTCAATGCGACCGGCGGCTTCAAAACCCAGGGCAAAGACGAACAGGCTGCTGCCCTGATCATCGAGGACGCACACGCCGTCGAAAAGGCCGGAGCCTTTGCCGTCGTTGTCGAGGCAGTCCCGGCATCCCTTGC
>CAYVRN010000068.1:0-14966 GCA_964453855.1 uncultured Rhodobacterales bacterium | reverse complement strand
GATCTACACTCTTTCCCTACACGACGCTCTTCCGATTAGGTCATCGAGCAGGCGGGGCGGTTGGATATCCTGATCAACAACGCCGGCCTGATGCGCGAAGGTACAGTTGAAGAAAGCAGCATAGCGGATTGGCATGCATCCCTTCACCTGAACCTGACAGTGCCGTTTCTACTGACGAAGGCTGCAATGCCCTATCTGCGCGCTGCAAAGGGGGCGATCGTGAACACTGGGTCCATTGAGGGGTTGGGGTCAAACCCCCGCCACCCGGCCTATTGCGCTGCGAAAGCGGGGCTTCACGGTTTCACCCGCGCTGTGGCGGTGGATCATGGTCCTGATGGGGTGCGATGTAACGCGGTAGCTCCGGGCTGGATTGATACGCCGTTGAATGTGGACTTTATCAATTCGCTGCCCGATCCCGACACATTCAAAGATCGAATTGGCGGTATCCATCCCGTTGGTCGAACAGGAACACCCGAAGAAGTGGCCGCGCTGATATGCTGGCTTGCCAGCGACGAAGCGGCGTTTGTGACAGGTCAAGTGTGGACGATTGACGGTGGCCGAACCTCGAAACTTAGCTTGCCCTGATGAGGGGTCGCAAAACGTAGCTATAGCTTGCTGGGCAATCTGACGTCAGCAGCGCAAATTTGAAAAGTGGTTCGAGCCCTAGACGGGGTTTGCACCCCGTTTATTGAGTTTTTGTGGTAAGATGAAGTCAGTCAGCGCCTTCCAGGGCGGTGACGATGATTGTGAAGTCCTCGGCTTTGAGGCTGGCTCCGCCGACGAGGGCCCCATCGACGTTGCCGAGTTCGAAAATCTCTTCGGCGTTGTCCGGTTTGACCGACCCACCATAGAGGATGCGAATGCCGTTTGCAGCCGTCTGGCCGTGGCGGCTGGCAAGATGGGCGCGGATAAAGCCGTGGGCGTCGGCGATTTCGTCAAGCGTGGGCGTTTTGCCTGTGCCAATGGCCCACACGGGTTCGTAGGCCACGACGGTGTTCACGCCGTTGGCACCCTGCGGGATCGAGGCTGTCAACTGTGCGGCCAAAACATCGTTGGTTTCTCCCGCTTCGCGCTGGGCCAAAGTTTCGCCAATGCAGACCACCGCTGTGAGCCCTGTATGCCAAGCCGCATTGGTTTTGGCCCGCACTGTCGCACTGGATTCGTTGTGGTCGGTCCGGCGTTCGGAGTGTCCGACGATCACGTATTCTGCCCCTGCGTCTGCCAGCATCGGGGCAGAAATATCCCCCGTGTGCGCGCCAGAGTTCATGTCGTGGCAATCTTGGCCACCAAGTTTCAGGGCGCCTTCGATTTCGGCCGCCCGCGCCAAAAGAGTGGCTGGAGGGCAAATCAGAATTTCCACGGTTGGTTTTTGGTGAAGCGCGGCGAGGGCGGTGATCTCGTCCAGAGACTCGGCCATTCCGTTCATTTTCCAATTGCCAGCGGCCATCTTCTTGCGCATCGTGAACTCCTTTTGGTTGAAAGATTGGTCGCGCATTCGCAATGCTGCGTCAAGGTGACAAAAGGTATGGGTATCAGAAGGTCGACTGATTTATGCGTTGTCCTGATCAGCTGTTAGCTCATCCAAGTCTTTGAACTTGACGGATTCCCCGCATCCGCATGCATCGGTGACATTGGGGTTTCTGAACTTGAAACCGCTTTCGAGAAGCGAAACTTCGTAGTCTATTTCGGTTCCGAACAAGAACATCTGAGCCATAGGCGCAATCAGTACACGGGCCCCATCCTGTTCGACGGATTCGTCGTTCGGGTCTACATCGGCCACGTAGTCCATCGTGTATTCCATGCCCGCACAGCCGCCTTTTTTGACGCCGATGCGCAGGCCGCTGTGGCCCTCGCGCTCCATCAGCTTGCGGATCTGATTGGCAGCCGCCGGGGTCATTGTGACCGCTTGTTTGCCTGGAATTCCGAACATTTTGACCTTCTTTCCGCGGGTTACATGAAGCCAAGTTCTAGGCGGGCTTCGTCGCTCATCATGTCCATACCCCAGGGCGGATCCCATGTGAGTTGAACGTCAACAGTTTTGATCCCCGCCACCGGAGAGACCGCATCGACAATCCAGCCAGGCATGTCGCCCGCAACAGGGCAGCCGGGGGCTGTGAGGGTCATTATGATCTTAACGTCATTTTCGTCATTGATATCAATGGTATATATCAGTCCAAGATCATAGATGTTCACCGGAATCTCTGGGTCGTACACGGTTCTACATGCTTCGACGATGCTGTCGAACAGGGCATGATTTGTGCTTGAGGGGGCGATCAGGGGGGCGCCTTCGACGGGATCTGGTGCGTGGCTCATACTACGTCCTGCTTATTTCCTGAGTGATTATATAGGGTATCACCTTTGCCACGTCCAGACCCTGACGCGAATGAAGCGGTTTGCACGGCGTCTTATAAGGGGCGAAAAGACACGCCGCTTGACCGTCTAGCTTGGCCGGATCGGAAGGTGCAGCTTGAAGGTCGTTCGGGTCGTTTCTGTGGCGTCGTAGATCAAATCTCCGCCAAGAAGTTCGGCGAATTTTTTGGCCTTATATAGCCCCATGCCCAAGCCGCGGGTTTTGCCCGTGTTCAAAGCGCCCAAACGGGTGAAGGGGGTGAACAGGTTTTTGGCATCTTCAAAGGATATGCCTTGCCCGGCATTCGATACGGTTATTTCAACCACGTCCTTGTCTGAGTGAACCGATTCAGTGGCCGCTAGCGAGATATCGCAAGTGTTGTGCCCACCAAAGGTGCAGGCATTTTTGAGCAGTTCAGAAATAATTGTCTCGATAGTCTTTTGGTCGGAAGAAATCACTGCGTTGCGCAAGCCAGAGGTTGCAAGGTCGATCTGACATCCCGTTTCTTTTTCGGTGGCCGTTTTCAAGCGTTCAAGCATTGTTGAAATATTAACGTCAGTCAACTCGGGTTTAACGGCGCCGCTCTCAAGCTCGGCGACGGTTTCCAGGGCCGACACGGCGTGTAAAAGCTCGTTCGAGTGCGCGGTGGCCAGTGCTAACATCTTCTTTATTTCATCGATGTCTTCGAGCGCCTCGATAACGGACAAAGGTCCAACAATGCCATTCAGTGGGGTGCGAAGTTCGTGCCCGATGATTTGTAAAAGTCTGGTTCGGGCTGCGGCCGTTTCTTCGGCAGTTTTTCTGGCGTTCTCTAGCTGTTTCCTGGTTTCAACATCGGCTGTTACGTCAATGCACAATCCGCCGACGTCTGAACGTTGATCTTCGCCTAACGAGGAAAGGTCGATCCGTAAAATTCTGGTTTGTCCATTTAATTCATGGCTGAACTCAGAGGATAGTTTCAAAGCGCGCGATCCACCGGTTTTATTCAGGTTGCTAGCCTTGTTTGCAAGCTTTCGAAGGTCGGCTTTTAAGAAGCCAATTTCCCGACTTAGAATTTCGCTTTCGGTTAGGCCCAGTTGGTCGCAGAGGCTTTGGTTCACGCGTTGGAAAATGCCTTGAGGGTCCAATACAAACGCACCTTCGCTCATATTTTTGAACATCCAAGACGCGCGGGCATCTGCTTCGTGAGCTTGAACAGTTTTGCTGACTGCATAGCCGATCAGAATTATAATCGCAGAAATGCTGCCGCAGATGATCAAGAGCCGGGTCGTTAGTGCGTCGATGTCTTTCAGCACTTCCGAGGCGTCCTGTTCGGTAATCAGGCCGCTGTTCCATTCGGTCAAGGGCGTCCACGCACCAATCACCGGAACATTTCGATAATCAGGGTATGGCTTGTATGAGCTTCCTGCTTCTCCTGTAAGCATATTTAAAACGGACTTGGTTAAAGCCGTCGACGCGTCATTGGTTGGTGACGCCGTGGTGTGAAAATGCGTGCCGAGATTCTGACAGGACGCATTAAGAGAATTAATCAGATCAAACCGGGACGGAGAGATTAGCTTGCCTTCAGCGCTTACCAAATAGGTTTCGCCCGTCTTAGAAAAGCTATGCGCGGCCAGAATTGGGTACAGGACTTTCTGGGGGTTCACGCGGCTTGTGACTACGGCGATGATATCACCCGCTTGATCCCGCACCGGGGCGGCAAAGAATAGGTTGTAGTGTTCGACGCAGACCTCGCCGGTGACTGCACTGATCGGAATGTCCGTATGAACAAGACCGCTAAAGGCAACCTCGCCTGACCAGGCGCGATCTAAAAAGCCGGGGATGTCGGCAAGGAAATTCGGTATTCCAGTGTTGGATGCGCGCGAAGAGGCAAGCGAAACGTTGTTCAGGTCAATCAGAAAATAGCCCTCGAATTCGCTGTAGCCAGTTTGCCATCCCATTATTTCACGCAATTTTTCTTGCGCAGGTGCATTATTTAGCGCTTCCGTCGTTTTGGGCGTGTTAAGTAGGTCGATCGTTGCGTCAACGATTGTGGCGTTTTCTGCGAGTGCCAGTAAAGTTCGTTCTTCCTGTTGAAACCAAGCAGTGACGTTGCTTTGCGCTGCACTGTTGATTGACGTGATAAGGGCAAGGGATTCTTCTTTGTGGGTTGATTTGGACGAATAGATAATCAGGCCGGTCCCAACCCAGATGAGGGAAACCAAAGCGAAAATTAGCACACTAATTCCGCGGGCACTGAACTTTACAAGTACTTATTCGGGCACACCAACCTCGCCACATTTCGACGCATCGTATTTGAGAATTCCAAATTTCACAAAAACAAAATCTGTTTATTAGATGTGTTTGGAATATTCCTTCTATGGCCTCAAGTGGCTTGTGGTTGGACCGAAGTTTCAGCTATGCGGGCCTGTCTGAAATTTTGATGGAACGGGCAATGAAATTCTCATTCGAGCTGAAAGCAACGGACGGTAAAGCGCGCACAGGTGTGATTTCGACCCCAAAGGGCGAAATACGCACCCCGGCTTTCATGCCCGTAGGTACGGCCGCAACGGTTAAAGCGATGATGCCGGAAAGCGTGGCGGCGACGGGAGCGGATATCTTGTTGGGCAATACTTACCATCTGATGCTGCGTCCAACGGCTGAACGGATTGACCGTTTGGGCGGGCTGCACAAGTTCATGAATTGGAACAAACCGATCCTGACGGACAGCGGCGGGTTTCAGGTGATGTCGCTGGCGGGGCTGCGCAAGCTGACGGAAGAGGGCGTAACCTTCAAGTCGCATATTGACGGGTCAAAGCATGTGCTGACGCCCGAACGCTCGATGGAAATTCAGCGCTTGTTGGGCAGCGATATTGTGATGTGCTTCGACGAATGCCCTGCGCTGCCCGCCGAGGAGAAAGTTGTGGCGGAAAGCATGCGCATGTCGATGCGCTGGGCGCGGCGGTCGCGGGACGCATTCGGCGATCGCCCAGGCTATGCCTTGTTCGGCATCCAGCAAGGCGGAGTGACCGAAGAACTGCGTGCCGAAAGCGCCGAGAAGCTGCGCGAGATCGGTTTCGAGGGCTATGCTATCGGTGGTCTTGCTGTGGGCGAAGGGCAAGAGGCCATGTTCGGCGTGCTGGATTATGCTCCGGATCAATTGCCGCAGGACAAGCCACGTTATTTGATGGGGGTTGGAAAGCCCGACGATATCGTTGGGGCGGTCAAACGTGGTGTCGATATGATGGATTGCGTTCTGCCGTCTCGCTCGGGTCGGACAGGGCAGGTGTTTACGCGCCACGGGGTGGTGAATATTAAGAACGCCCGCCATCAGGATGATCCACGCCCGCTGGACGAAAACTGTTCGTGTCCTGCCTGTCGGAACTACAGCCGCGCGTATTTGCATCATGTCTTCCGGGCGCAGGAAATGATCAGCGGCATGCTGCTGACATGGCATAATCTGCAATTTTATCAGGACATCATGGCGGGCATGCGGGCTGCGATTGCAGCCGGCACGTTTGAGGCGTGGGAAGCAGACTTTCACGCGGGTCGTGCCCAAGGGGATATTCCGCCGCTTTAAGTTTGCGGATTGCGTAACATTAGCGGTGCAGATAGCGTAACGAAGCAATCATTTGGATTATCTGGTTTGGATTATTCGCAGTCAAATCTCTGGCAAAGCACCTGCCGCGAACAGTTTTCGGCGGATGCGCTTCACGGCAGTGTAGATGTCGATCTGGTCGTGATTGGCGGGGGGTACTCCGGCTTGTCGGCGGCTCTTTATGCCGCAGAAAATGGTTTGAGCGTTGCAGTGCTTGAGGCGTTTGAAATCGGTCACGGCGGATCGGGGCGAAACGTCGGCTTGTGCAACGCGGGGCTGTGGTTGCCGCCGGAAGAGATCAACAAGCGACTTGGGGAAACCCACGGAGGGCGTTTGTCTCGCATCCTGGGAGAGGCGCCGGATACGGTTTTTGGGCTAATTGACCGGTTTCAAATTGATTGCGAACCGGTGCGCGGCGGAACGTTGCATTGCGCGCATTCGAAAAACGGTTTCCAAGACCTTCAAAATAGGGCGCGCCAGCTTCAAGCAATCAATGCGCCGGTACAACTGATCGAGGTCAGCGAAGCTAAAGCGCGTGTCGGTTCTGATCGGGTCTTTGGAGCACTATTTGATCCACGTGCCGGAACGATACAGCCTTTGGCCTATGCCAAGGGTCTGGCGCGTGCCGCAGTCCAATGCGGGGCCCAAATATATGAAAATTCTCCGGCTTTGTCTGTTGGTTGGGATGATAATCGGTGGGACGTTGCAACGCCAAGCGGGATGGTCACGTCAAAAGCGCTTATTCAAGCAACCAAT
Source organism: uncultured Rhodobacterales bacterium (assembly GCA_964453855.1). GTDB lineage: Bacteria > Pseudomonadota > Alphaproteobacteria > Rhodobacterales > Rhodobacteraceae > JASMHC01. The sequence continues at coordinate 8,283 of CAYVRN010000068.1, read as the reverse complement.
GCCTATTCGGCGCAGCAAAGCTGGGTAGCAGCACCACGCATGATTCCCGTTCATTATTTCCAAGCCGCAACCGAGCCACTCTCCGCCGAGGTCCGCGCCACGATTTTGGAAGGCGGGGAAGGTTGCTGGGACACGGCAACCGTGATGTCTTCTTGGCGACTGGATCAAGAGGGGCGGATGATTATCGGGGCTATGGGGCAGCTGGATCATGGCGGCAGTCGCGTTCATGCGAACTGGCTGGTTCGCAAGATGCGCAAAATGTTCCCGGCCCTTAAGGGGGAAACATTCACCCACCTGTGGCACGGGCGCATTGGTATGACCAAAGAATACCTGCCCAAGATACAACGCATCGGCCCAAACGCCTTGTCATGCTTCGGTTACTCGGGTCGGGGCATTGGCCCCGGCACAGTTTTTGGCCAATCCATGGTCGAGGCTTTGTTGAAAGGCGATGAAGAATTTTTGCCAACCGTACCTGTGAACAGCCACACCTTGCCGTTTTCCAAGTCCAAAGCCCTGTTCTATGAAACCGGGGCAACGCTAACGCACGCCGTGAAAGACAGGTTTTGACCTGAAAGTGACGGAAATTCTGGACAACCACCGATTTCAGCGCTCAAGTAGGGCGTGAAACCAGCGCAACTTTACGGCGGCTCAATTGTCTGAAATCCAAAGTCGTGTCGATGTGCCTGAAGGGGTGATTGCAGAACTCCGGAAAAAATTCTCGGTTCAGGACGATGAGAAACTTCGTCTAAGCTATCTGTCCATTGCTGACGATGTGGCCCGCGTGCAAAAGCTTTGGGTCAACAGGGAAACCGATTATGCAGCAGTCAGACAGTCGCACTCGGCCCTGTTTTTCGAGCTCGTGGAAAAACTGGATGCACAGGGGGTACTATTTTCGCTGGCGGACACAGCGGCGCTTGAAGGACAACGGGTTCGGGTCGAGAAACTGACACGTTATACGACTTCTGGCTACTATGAGGATCGGAAATGCCTGACTGATATGATCGCGAGGCTTGATCGGTTCAAACCGCACGCGGTTGTCATCTCGCAAAGCCTGCCTGGTTGGGTGTTTAACGAGATATCCCGCCGATACCCAGCTCTGCTTTACATGGCGTCGCGCTTTTGGCTGGACGATGAGAGCCATGCACGAGGGATCGCTGGGCTAAAGCATTTCGTTGGCGTTCAAAGGAAACGGCGGAGCCTGCATCACTGCAAGGGCGTTATTGGAGGTGTTGAGGCAGTCAAGCCAGAGGCAGAATTGCTGATGGGCAAGGGCATTCCTTTCGAGGTTGAGATCCCACAGTTTTTCCCTTTGCCCGCCAATCGAGAACGGCCCCAAGCGCGACGGATTTTAGCGTTTGGCCCCATTTCCCGTCAGAGTGATATTCACGACCTTGTTGGCGCATTTCCAGACCTGCGAAAAGCCTATGACGACTTGGAGCTGACGATCGCAGGATATGGGCCAGCTGCCGATGCGATGAAGGAACAAACTAAGGCTTCAGCAGGTATCACCTTTGCGGGCCAGTTGGAGTATGTAGAGTTTGTGAAAGAGCTGGAACTGGCCGATCTATGCGTGATCTTTGAAGGCGGCGCGCGCCTTGCCCCCGAATTGCGCGGATTGGCAGCCCCTTTGGCCGGCGTGCCTTTGCTTAGGCACGCGCAGACACCGATACTTGATGAATTACGACCGAAAACTCTTGTCTATTCGGGGGACGCCCAAGATGGGCTTGTCAACGCGGTCAGGCGGTTGGTTGAAGATGACGCCTTGTATCAGGCTGCACTTGTGGGATTACCTGCCGCCGACGCGAGCTTTCGTGATCCATCACAATCATGGGGTTCGGCTGTTCTGCGATTGTTGCTGAATATGCAAGTATAAACGGGAAACCAGCGCAAATTGATGTTATTTGAGGTGGCAAGATCAAAGTTTACCTTGAACTCTTTCCCAGCTGGCCCCATTTTTGAAAGCTGTAAAGGAGACGGAACGTGCTGCCGCTGTTGGGGCCGTTCGGTTTTGCCAAAAACAAGGAAAAAACATGCAAGAGCAATTTAGCGCATCTTATCCGGTTCTGCCCTTACGCGACATCGTCGTGTTTCCCCACATGATCGTTCCGCTTTTTGTCGGGCGTGAAAAATCGGTGAAGGCTTTGGAAGAAGTGATGCGCGACGACAAGCAGATCCTTCTGTCCAGTCAGGTTGATCCGGGCGAAGACGATCCGACCGAGGACGGCATCTATCGCACGGGAGTGCTGGCGAATGTTCTGCAGTTGTTGAAACTGCCCGACGGCACCGTAAAGGTTCTGGTCGAAGGCCAAACTCGCGTCGAGATCACGCAGTTCAATCCCAACCCCGAGTTCTTTGAGGCGTCGGTCCGCGAGGTTTTTGAAACGCCCGGCGATTACGAAGCGACCCAAGCGCTGTTCACCACAGTGGCAGAAGAGTTCGAGCGGTACGCCAAGGTTAAAAAGAACGTCCCCGAAGAGGCTCTGAATTCAGTGGCCGAGGCTCAGGATCCTGCGGCACTGGCTGATTTGGTTGCCGGCCATCTGGGGATCGAGGTGGACCAAAAGCAAGATCTTCTTGAAACGCTTAGCGTCAGTGAACGCCTTGAAAAGGTCTATGGCCTGATGCAGGGCGAGATGAGCGTTTTGCAGGTCGAGAAAAAGATCAAAACCCGCGTTAAATCGCAGATGGAGAAGACCCAGCGCGATTATTATCTGAACGAACAGATGAAGGCGATCCAGAAAGAACTGGGCGAAGGCGAGGACGGCAGCAACGAGCTAGATGAGCTGGAAAGCCGGATCGCTGACACCAAGTTCTCGAAAGAGGCCAAGGAAAAGGCCGAGGCAGAGCTGAAGAAGCTGAAAAATATGTCGCCGATGTCCGCGGAAGCCACGGTTGTGCGCAATTATCTGGACTGGATGCTTTCGATTCCGTGGGGTGTGAAATCTCGTGTGAAGAAAGACCTGAACCGCGCGCAGGATATTCTGGACGCCGATCACTATGGGCTTGAGAAGGTCAAGGAACGCATCGTCGAATATCTGGCCGTCCAACAGCGCAGCAAAAAGCTGAAAGGCCCGATCATGTGTCTGGTCGGTCCTCCGGGTGTGGGTAAAACCAGCCTTGGGAAATCGGTCGCCAAGGCAACGGGGCGCGAGTTTATTCGCATCAGTTTGGGCGGTGTGCGTGACGAAAGCGAAATCCGCGGTCACCGCCGGACCTATATCGGTTCAATGCCGGGTAAGATCATTCAGGCGCTGAAGAAAGCGAAGACGACGAACCCGCTGATCCTGCTCGACGAGATCGACAAGATGGGTCAGGACTTCCGGGGTGATCCAGCCAGTGCGATGCTTGAGGTTCTCGACCCTGAGCAGAACGGCACCTTTGTGGACCACTACATGGAAGTGGAATACGACCTGTCGAACGTGATGTTCCTGACGACCTCGAACAGCTATAACATGCCGGGTCCACTTCTGGACCGGATGGAGATTATTCCGCTGGCGGGTTACACCGAAGACGAGAAGATCGAGATCGCCAAGCGGCATTTGCTGTCCAAGCAGGTCAAGAATCATGGTCTGAAAAAAGGCGAGTTTGACGTATCGGACGACGCCCTGACCGAGATCGTGCGCCGTTACACCCGCGAAGCAGGTGTGCGGAACCTTGAACGTGAGCTGGGCAAGCTGGCGCGGAAAGCCATCACCAAGATCGTCAAGAAAGAAGCCGAAAGCGTTGCAGTGACTGCTGACAATATCGACGACTTCCTTGGCGTGAAGAAATATCGTTTCGGACTGACCGAAGAAAAGGATCAGGTCGGTGTTGTGACCGGACTGGCCTATACCAGTGTTGGCGGGGATCTGCTGCAGATCGAGGCTCTGAAGCTGCCCGGTAAGGGGCGGATGAAGACCACCGGTAAGCTGGGAGATGTGATGAAGGAATCGATTGATGCGGCATCGTCATATGTGCGCTCGATCAGCCCCGAGATCGGTGTGAAGCCGCCTAAGTTCGAGAAATTCGACATCCATGTTCACGTGCCTGACGGCGCGACACCCAAGGACGGCCCTTCAGCTGGTCTTGCGATGGTGACGGCCATTGTCTCGGTTCTGACAGGCATTCCTGTGCGTAAAGACCTAGCCATGACCGGTGAGGTGACTTTGCGCGGCAACGCGTCGGCGATTGGCGGCTTGAAAGAAAAGCTTCTGGCGGCGTTGCGGGGCGGTGTGAAAACTGTGCTGATCCCCGAGGAGAACGAGAAAGATCTGGCCGATATTCCCGACAATGTGAAGGAAGGGCTTGAGATCATTCCGGTCACCCATGTGTCGGAAGTTCTGAAGCTTGCACTGACTGCAGTGCCTGAGGCGGTTGAGTGGGACGAAGCGGCAGAAGAGGCAGCGGCATTGGCCAAGGCTGAGGCCGCAGAGGCGAAGCACATGGCGCACTGATGAACTTGGATGATGGGTGCATAGCGCCCATCCTATGATATTTAGGGCGCGTGGTTTCGGCTACGCGCCCTATTCTTTTCATTCTATCTGATCGCATGGTAGACAGGGCGCTGCCGCCCCCGGCCAAATTGCTTACTCTGCCGCGAGCTTTTGGCCGTCTTCCAAATATTCGATGCTCTGAACACTGTCTTCACCGGTTGCTTGTGCCCGCTCGGTGTACTTGAACGATTTTAGATTCACGAGGAAACGATGCCCGACATGCTCCATCTCGCGGGCGACATCGACCAGTCGTTCCGAACGGTGTGAATTGCGCACTGCAGTTTCGGACAGATGTGCGGTGGTCGAACCGATCATGTTTAGGCCGGTGGACTGATTGCGGGCAGCCTCTTCGATTTCACTGATATAGCCGGCAGTTTTATTCACGTCTTCGGAAATGCGCATGAAGTGTTCGCGGGTGGCGCGGCTGGCCTCGACGCCTTTCAAGATCGTTTCGCGGGTCTTACCGATCAACTGCTCTGACTCCCTAGCGGCCTCGGCAGAGCGTTTTGCCAGATTGCCAACCTCGACGGCCACGGCTGCAAAACCTTTGCCTTCCTTTCCAGCGCGGGCGGCTTCGACCGAGGCGTTGAGTGACAGGATGTTCGTCTGGAACGCGATACCGTTGATGACGCCGATAATTTTCTCAATATCAGCCGAGGCTTTATCGACATCATTCATCGTTTCCGCCATTTTTTCCGCTCTTTGTTGGCCATCGCGGGTGATTTGTTTGCCAGCATCCGTGATCTCGCGCGTATCCGAGACGCGCTGGTTGGTCGCGCTAATCTGTTCGCTGGTCTCTTCCAGCGAGCTTGAAAGTTCTTCGATCGAGGCCGTTTGGGATTCGGTATTGGAGGCAAGATCGTTTGCTTCGGACCGCATTTCGGTCGCAATTTCGAGCAGCTGGGCAGCTTCCAAGTGCGTCTCGTGCAGAAACTCGTCTACCTTTTCCAACAACATATTGACCGAAGCAATACTGGCACCGACTTCATCGTTGCGCTGAACAGGGATGCGGATGCTGAAATCTTTTTCTGCAGCGACCTTTTGGAAACCCTGTTGCATCTGCATTAACGGGCTAGTGAACTTGCGCATCGCCAACCCGAAGATCACGATGAACAGGGACGCAAGCGCAACCAGTAAAATCAAAGGGGTCCGTATGACGCCTAGTGCCGTTGCGGGCACAATGTCATACTTCATATCGTGACCCAGCACATAGGTTCGATCAACAAACTCGACCGTTTTGAAAGACTCGATAAACTTTTCGCCGGTATTCTGGTTTGAGATACCGATATATTCTGCGCCGGATGAAAAGGCAGCGTCGACTATTTCTACTGCGTGCTCTTCGATGTTGCCTTCTAGGAGTTCTTCCTCGACCAGATTACTTGCGACGACAATCGAATAATCCTCGCGAACAAGGAACGCCTGCACATTGACACCCAAGCCGATGTCGCGTGCCAGAATGTCAGCGATCTTGGCGGCCTCGATCTGGGCAATCAAGTACCCCTTGGCCGCGCCGCTTTCGCCTTCGATCGCGACGCCCAGAAATTTGGACATCCCGTCGTTTTCTAAACTGTGGTCTAGATCATGGTCTTCAAAGAAAGCAGAGCTTTTGACTTGGTGTGTGTCCGAGCTTTCATTCAGATTTCTGACAAGTTCGGCCAATTCTGGATGAGCGTCTGGCGTTTTTAGAATATTCACTCCAGTGAGCTCTTGATGGGTGGCCGAATGGAAAACCAGACCATCCGCTCTTACGAACAAAAAGTTATGAAAACCGTATTGAGTTGCAGCCTGCTCGAACCAGGTTGCTAACTCCAAATGGGTGGCGGCAAGGTCGTCGCCAGCCTGTGAAGAGGCGGCATCTGCCATCGCTACCGCGTGGGCAGAATGATCTTCGTGGTCATCCGTCATGGCAGCCATGCCCAATACCTTGTCTGCCACTCCCTCACGATCAAGTGTGTTGGTGTTTTCCAAAAGGCGGTCAAACCCTTCGATCGTTTCGGGCTGCGAGGCTAGCAGCCAAAGGTCTTTTTCAAACGCAGTTCCTAGCAGCGTTATCTGGTCGCCCGCTGATTCTGCAGCGCTGGAAAGTCTGTTCAAAGTCTGCTGTTCTGTAAGCTGGGCGATTGTGCTGTAAATCGTGTACCCGAGCAGAGCGGCAGCAATTGACGCGAACGCTCCGCTGAACAGCGAAATGCGAGTGGTGAATCTGTCTTTCCAGGCGACGGTCATTCGTTCAGACTTTCAATATTTACTGATCACTCTATTTATCGGAGAATTGGAAAGATTTTTTAGGATATAGAACGTTTTAATACGTTTGCGTCACGCTAACTCTTCTGGCTTGACGACCGCTACTTTCGACTATTCCGCGTGGCATCGGAAATCATTCAAAACAGCGTAAGAGTCCGCTTGGCGGGTCTGCTTGGGCCGAAGTTGAATTGGATGACCAGGGCAGAGGCCGCTGAAGCGAAGCGCCTGGTGCATTGATCACGTGACTAACCTTGTTTAAGAATTTTAATGGCGGGTGGCTTGGGCTAGGCGCCCTTTTTATTCGAGCCGCATCAGGTATTTCTGCATCCCGTCCACAACCAAAGCGCCTTTTTGATTGTGGATCTCGATCCGCAGCTCCATCACGCCTGTGGTGTTGCTAGGTTCCAGCCCCGTGATTGTGAAACGCGGATAAAGCGTGTCCCCGCAATAAACCGGCTTTAGAAAGCGGCTGGATTGTTCAAGAAACCCGATCAGCGCCTCTCCCATCTGATGGGCCAGGGGGCTGGCGCCAATCGCAGCCTGAATGAGTGTTTGGTAGCCGTGGGCGTAAAGTTCGGGATGCCCTAAACGTTTTAGATAGGCGCGGTCATAGTGGATTGGATGATTGTCACCGCTAGCGGCCTGAAAGGCGGCAAATACGCCTTCGGTTATGGTGCGGGATGGCGCATGGAAAACTTCGCCCAGTTGGAAATCTCTGAAGGGGCGGGAGGGCAGCATCTGATGCTTTGTAGGGTCGAATTCCATGGTAGACTAACCTTTGATTGTTTCGGACAGAAAATCCGATAGCCGCCCAAAAGGAAACGTCTAATGCCACAACATGAATTATTTGTGCTGCGGCATGGCCAGACCGAATGGAACAGGGCTGGGCGTCATCAAGGACAGCTAGATTCCCCGCTGACCGAGGAAGGACGCCGGCAAGCCTTGCGGCAGGGGGGCATATTGCAAGATCTGATCGGTGAACGCCGGGATGTATCAGCCTTTGTCAGTCCACTGGGTCGTGCAGTGCAAACAGCTGAGTTGGCTTTGAAAGACATTGGTCTTGAACCCAGCGTGGATGAACGCCTGAAAGAGGTCCATTTTGGCCAATGGCAGGGGCTGACGTCGGACCAGATCGCCGAACGCTATCCTGACATCCCGAAAGACGATCCTTTCCTGTGGAATTTTCTTAGTCCTGGCGGTGAAAGCTTTCAGCAAATGCGAGGCCGGGTGAAAAGTTTTCTGGATGATCTGAATGGTCCCTCGGTCGTCATCTGCCACGGAATCACCTCGATCCTTTTGCGAGGTCTGTGGCTGGGATGTGAACCTGCCCAAATGCATCGTCTTGGGGGCGGACAGCAGGGCGTCGTTTTTCACCTTGCGGACGGTATGGAACAGCGGTTTTCCTGATCCAGTACGAGCACAAAAAACTTTGTCGAAAAAAATACCAGAGTCTGCTTGACGGGTCCGGCCACCCAGAATAAGACACGCCTCACGCTTGGATCACAAGCGGCAGTGAGCGGTTGTAGCTCAGTTGGTTAGAGTACCGGCCTGTCACGCCGGGGGTCGC
>CAYVRN010000067.1:7428-15172 GCA_964453855.1 uncultured Rhodobacterales bacterium | reverse complement strand
GAAATGATCTATGAGGCGGGCGAGGGCATTCTGGACGAAGACGTGTTTTACCGCGCCTACCGCATCCGCCGGCGGTATCTGCCCTATCTGCGCGGCATGCTCAGATATCTCGAATCAACCGGCCGCGATCACATGACGGCGCTTTACTGCCGCTCGGTCGTACGCCGCACCAATCGCCCCATGTTCAAGGCAAAACTGGATGCACTTGAAGCCAAGGGGGTTCAATTGCCCGAACCTATGGCGATCCCCGCGGAATAAAGCGCAAAGAATCCCTCTGGATCGCGGGGCAGCATTCTAGTAATCGCTGCCCTATGACCCAAAGCCTGACGATCACCCGCCCTGATGACTGGCACCTGCACCTGCGCGATGGCGCGATGCTGCACGCGGTGCTGCCCGAAACCACCCGCCACTTCGCCCGCGCGATTGTGATGCCGAACCTGGTGCCGCCGGTGGTAACCGCCGCACAAGCCAGCGCCTACCGCGACCGGATCATGGCCGCCATGCCCGAAGGCGCGTCGTTCGAACCTTTGATGACCCTCTACCTGACGGAAAACACCGATCCCGATGATCTGGCTGCAGCGCATGCCTCGGGGCTGATCACCTCGGTGAAACTCTATCCCGCGGGCGCCACAACGAACTCGGCCTCGGGCGTATCGAAATTCGAAAACGTCCGCCACGTGCTGGACCGCATGGCCGAAATCGGCTGCCCACTATGCGTTCACGGTGAAGTCACCGACCCCGCTGTCGATATCTTCGACCGCGAGGCTGTATTCATCGACCGCGTTCTTGACCCGATCCGCAAAGCCACACCAGGCCTGAAGGTCATTATGGAGCACATCACCACCAAGGACGGCGTGGACTATGTGAAAACCAACGACACAAACCTTGGCGCGACTATTACGACCCACCACCTGATCATCAACCGCAACCACATTCTGGTTGGCGGGATCAAGCCACACTATTACTGCCTGCCTGTCGCCAAACGCGAGATCCACCGACTGGCCCTGCGCGAAGCTGCGACCAGCGGTGACAAGCGGTTCTTCCTGGGAACTGACAGCGCACCACACACAGACGCCAACAAAGAAACTGCCTGTGGCTGCGCGGGTTGCTTTACCGCAACGAACACCATGTCGATCCTTGCCCAAGTGTTTGAGGACGAAAACGCGCTGGACAAGCTGGAAGCCTTCGCGTCGCTGAACGGCCCCGCTTTTTACGGCTTGCCCGCCAACAGCGGCACTCTGACGTTGACCAAAGGCGATGCCGTCACATATCCCGCGAAAATCATCAGCGGCGAAGGCGAAGTCACCGTATTCGATCCCGGCTTCCCGCTGCATTGGAAAGTCACCTAACCGTTCTACCGCCCTTTGTTGGGCGTCATCATTACAAGAAACGCCCGCAATGGCGCGCCCGAGCCACAGAGGAAACCCGACATGATCCCCACCTCGTTCCCGACCAAAGCCGAAATTGCCCGCCTGACCGCGCGCATGCTTTTGGAAATCAAAGCCGTTCATTTCAACGCGGACGAACCGTTCATTCTGGCCTCGGGCCTGCCCAGCCCCACCTACATCGACTGCCGCAAGCTGATCTCATACCCACGCATCCGTAGCACGTTGATGGATTTTCTGACCGTCACCGTCATGCGCGACGCGGGTTTTGAAGCCTTCGACAACATTGCGGGCGGAGAAACTGCGGGTATCCCCTTTGGCGCTCTTGTCGCCGAACGTATGGGCCTGCCAATGACCTATGTCCGCAAAAAACCCAAAGGCTACGGCCGTAACGCCCGCATCGAAGGCGTGATGACCGAAGGCCAGCGCGTTTTGCTGGTCGAAGACCTGACCACCGATGGCGGATCTAAGCTGTCGTTCGTGGATGCGATTCGCGAAACCGGTGCGACCTGCCACGACACGGCAGTGATTTTCTATTACGGCATCTTCCCTGACACCGAAAAAAATCTGGGCGAGCATGGCGTCAAACTGCACCATCTCTGCACATGGTGGGACGTGCTGAAAGAGGCCAAACAGCAAAAAGCCTTTTCCGAAAGCACCTTGGCCGAAGTTGAAAGCTTCCTGAATGCTCCGCGTGCATGGCAAGACGCCCGCAAGTAAGCCCGCTTACAGAAACAAAAGCCATTAACCCCGTGTAAATATTTTTACGCGGGGTTCTTTTTTGGGCTATACAAGATATTGTTAGCAATCAGGCAAAAACCACCAGATAATGCCAAAATTGGGTTATCCACAGGCTTTTGCACAGAAACATACAATTTGCCCCCGGGCCGCCTGATCCGCTATCAGGACCGCAAAAGGGACGGGACAAGATGAACGAGATTTCGGCATTCAATCCGGCAGGATCGGAAGCGGCGCAGGCCTTGCCCGTTCCGCACTCGATCGAGGCGGAGCAGCAGCTTTTGGGCGCGATTCTGACCAACAACGATATCTTTGACCGCATTTCGTCCATTGTGCAGCCGCATCATTTCTACGAACCCGTGCATGCGCGCATATTCGAAACCGCGGCAGCGCGGATCGCCAAGAACAATCTGGCCTCGCCGGTGACACTCAAAGCGTTTCTGGAAGAGGACGAAGGTCTGAAGGAACTGGGCGGTCCTGCCTATCTGGTCCGACTGGCGGGGGCTGCCATTTCATCATTTGCGGCACGTGACTATGCCCAGATGATCTATGATATGGCGATCCGCCGCGAGTTGATTTCGGTCGGTAAAGACATCGCCGACAAAGCCCACCGCATGGACGTGACAAGCGAACCCAAAGAACAGATCGTCGAGGCGGAACAGAAGCTTTACCAACTGGCTGAACAGGGACAGGCCGACAGCGGTTTCCAATCCTTCCTTCGTGCTGTGACCGATGCGGTCAACGTGGCCAACGCAGCCTATCAGCGCGGCGGCGGCATGGCGGGGATATCAACCGGCCTGATCGACATGGACAAGATGCTGGGCGGTCTGCACAAGTCCGACCTGATCATTCTGGCCGGCCGCCCGTCGATGGGGAAAACCTCGCTGGCGACCAACATCGCGTTCAACGTGGCGAAAGCCTATAAAAAGGGCGCAATGCCCGACGGCAGCGAAGGCGCGGTAGATGGCGGCGTTGTAGGCTTCTTCTCGCTTGAAATGAGCGCCGAACAGTTGGCGGGCCGTATTCTGGCCGAAGCCTCGGAAATCTCGTCGCACAAAATCCGCCAAGGTGACATGAGCGAAGAAGAATTCCGCCGTTTCGTTGATGCTGCCAAAACGCTCGAAGCCTGCCCGCTTTACATCGACGACACCGCGGCCATTCCTATTGCGCAGCTTGCCGCCCGCGCGCGCCGCTTGAAGCGCACCCATGGGCTAGACGTGCTGATCATCGACTATCTGCAACTGGTGCGCGGCACCTCGGACAACCGTGTGCAGGAGATCGGCGAAATCTCGATGGGCTTGAAAGCCATCGCAAAAGAGCTGGACATTCCGGTCATCGCCCTTTCGCAGCTTAGCCGTCAGGTGGAAAGCCGCGACGACAAGCGCCCGCAACTGTCGGACCTGCGGGAATCAGGATCAATTGAACAGGACGCCGACGTGGTGATGTTCGTCTATCGCGGCGAATACTACAAAGAGCGTGAAAAGCCGGGTGAAGAAGATCTCGCGGCCATGGAAAAATGGGTCGAGGACATGGAGCGCTTGCATGGCAAGGCCGAGGTCATCATCGGCAAGCAACGTCACGGCCCCATCGGCACTGTCGAACTGGCGTTCGAGGCGCAGTTCACCCGTTTTGGAAACCTTGTCAAAGCATGGCAACAAAACGCAGGCGATTTCTGATTTTTCGAACGTCCTGTTTTCTTGAAAAGAAACACGCATGATCCTTTTCAAGGATCAGGCTATCCCAGCCGCACCCAGCCGCCGAATTTCACGTCGATTTCCCAGCCTTCGGGGTGATCGCCTATCGCCGCAGCTGCTCGGATCACGCCCGAGTGGGTGACCACAAGTGTCCCGCTGTCCAAAGAACTGATGGTGTTGGCAACCCGGTCCCGCAGCATCTGAACACTTTCCCCGCCATGCGGGCGGGCGCCCATAAAGTCAGCGGCCCATTCGTCTAGCTGTTCGCGCGGGATGTCGTTCCACGGCACCATTTCCCAGCGACCGAAATCCATTTCGGTCAGCCCGTCGATCACCTGCGTTGTCAGATCAACAGCATCGGCCACCCGTTCGGCCAAGGTTCGGCAGCGGATTAACGGGCTGCACACAATCTGTTCGACTTTTGGCAACCCATCCAGCACCCGCGCCAGTTCGTCTTCAAACGACGCTGCCAAACCCAGATCGGTGCGCCCGTAGCAGGTGCCCTTAGCCACATCCGGTGTGGTGTGACGCAGAAAGGTCAGCCCCATACTGACGCGCCCAGAAGAAACCCGATCAGGGTGACCTGCTGCACCGCGCCAAGACAGTCACCGGTGTAGCCGCCAAGCTTGCGTTGGATCACCTGCGCCAGTCCAGACCCAAGCAGCGCTGCAAATGCCAGACCCGTCAGGGTGCCCCAGAACCCCAGAAGTACGACCGATCCGATCAATGTTCCCAAAAGCCACAGGCGGGCATAGGTCAGGTCTTCGCCCCCCAGCGAGGGCCGCGTGAACTTTGCTGGATCAGGGCGGGCATAGTCATAGCGCCCGATCACCTCGGCAATCGCGTGCCGACTGACGGCATGCCCCGCTATCAGTGCCCAAATGACCGACCAATTCGGCCAGTCGAACAGCACCGCCCATTGCAGGCCGATCGCAAAGATCAACGCCAGCGCACCATACACGCCAACCTGATGATCACGCATGATCGCCAAGGCATGATCGCGGTCGCGCCCGCCGACCAACCCATCGGCGGCATCGGCCAACCCGTCTTCGTGCAATCCGGCGGTCAGCGCAACGGCAGTCAGCACGGCGATGATCGACGCCACGTTTTCCGGCAGAAACAGCCATGTTAGGTAATAGACCACCCCAGTGATCCCCCCTACCACCAGCCCAACCGCAGGATAAAACCGAGCGGACCGCGCAAAACTGTCTTCGCTGAAATCCAAATCGCCCTTTACTGGCAGGCGGGTCATGAATTGCAGGGCAATCAGAAACTCATTTCGGCTCGACATGGGCGCTCTCCTTTACTGCTACCCACATAACATGATGGGCGGCTCAAGCAATTCCCCTTGACCCTGTCGCGGCGTTTGACCAACAAGAGAGCATGAGCACAGCATCCTTAAATATCGACCTGACCGCGCTGAAACACAACTGGACAAGGCTTGACGCAAAGTCGGCCCCGCAAGTGGAAACCGCGGCTGTCGTCAAAGCCAACGGTTACGGGCTTGAGGCAGGAAAGGTCTCCAAGGCCCTGTTCGACGCTGGCGCCCGCCGCTTTTTCGTTGCCGCTGCGGAAGAAGCCGTAGCAGTTCGAAAAGCCATTGGTCCCGCCCCGAAAATCTGCGTCTTCTCGGGCCATATGGCAGGAGATACTGATCTGATCCGCGATCTCGACCTGATCCCGATGCTGAACTCAGGCGAACAGGTGCGTCGGCACTTTAACGCTTTGCCCATGCAAAATTTCGGCATTCAGCTGGACACAGGCATGAACCGTTTGGGCATGGAAGCGCCCGAGTGGGACAGCCTGCGCGCCGATCTTCTGGCAAAAGGACCGGATATGGTCATGAGCCATCTGGCCTGCGCGGATGACCCAGCCCACGCCATGAATGCGCAGCAACTGGCCGAGTTCCGCCGTATGACCAATGGATTGGGCGTACCGCTGTCGCTGTCGGCCACCGGTGGCATTCTGATGGGCAGCGACTACCACTTTGACATCACCCGACCGGGGATCGGTATGTACGGCGGCTTTCCCTTCGAAGAGGCCGAGCCGGTCGTGCAAGTCACGATCCCCGTCATCCAAATCCGAGATGTCGCTGTTGGCGAAACCGTCGGCTACTCAAACACATGGACGGCCCAGCGCCCCAGCCGCATTGCAACTGTTGCTGGCGGCTATGCTGACGGTATCCAACGTATTCTGGGCGCAAACACCAGCCTATACGCCGAAAACATCGCCTGCCCCATTGTGGGGCGTATCTCGATGGACATGATCGCCGTGGACGTAACCGACCTAACCGATGTGCCCGACGCGCTTGGCCTGCTGAACGCCGTCCAAACTGTCGATACACTGGCCGACAATGCAGGCACCATCGGCTATGAAATCCTGACCTCTTTGGGCGTGCGCTACAACCGCACCTATATCGGATGAGCCTGACCGCCCCCCTCGCCCTTCTAGGCCGCACAGTTCTTGGCCTTTTGGCGTCAATCGGGCGTGTCTCGATCTTTACCGCCAATACCGTCAGCCAACTGTTCCGCCCGCCGTTCTACCCGCGCGAGTTCTTTCTGGCACTGCTCAACATCGGCTGGCTGTCCCTGCCCGTTGTCGGCCTGACCGCCCTTTTCACCGGAGGCGCGTTGGCGTTGCAAATCTACGCAGGCGGCGCGCGTTTTCAGGCTGAAAGCGTCGTGCCATCAATCGTCGCCATTGGCATGGTGCGCGAACTTGGCCCCGTACTGGGCGGGCTGATGGTCGCTGCCCGCGTCGCCAGCTCGATTGCTGCTGAAATAGGCACGATGAAAGTGACCGAGCAAATCGACGCGCTGGTCACCCTGTCAACCAACCCGATGAAATACCTGACCCTGCCCCGCGTTCTGGCCGCCACATTGTCGGTGCCGGTACTGGTGGCCGTCGGCGACAGTATCGGCGTGCTGGGCGGCTATCTTGTGGGCGTCAACCGACTGGACTTTAACCCAGCCACCTATCTGCAAAACACCGTCGATTACCTCGAATTCTGGGATATCGCCTCGGGTCTAGTCAAAGGCGCGGTCTTTGGCTTCATCGTCGCGCTGATGGGCTGCTATCACGGCATCCACTCGGGCCGCGGCGCCCAAGGTGTCGGCGCCGCCACCAAGGCTGCCGTCGTCAGCGCCAGCGTGCTGATCCTTGCCGCCAACTTCATCCTGACCGAGGCGTTTTTCACAGCATGATCACCCTAAGCGACGTCCATAAATCTTTCGGTCCCAAACATGTGCTGCGCGGCGCATCGCTTGACGTACCCAAAGGTCAGTCGATGGTGGTGATCGGCGGCTCGGGCACCGGCAAATCGGTGCTGCTGAAATGCATCCTTGGTCTGGTCACTCCCGATAGGGGAACAATCACCGTAGGCGGACAGGTGCTGAACACCAAAACCCGCGAAACCTTTCTGGACAGCTTCGGGATGCTTTTCCAAGGCGGCGCTCTGTTTGACAGCCTGCCCGTCTGGCAAAATGTCGCCTTTCGCCTGCTGCGTGGGTCGCTGGCCCGCCCCCGCGATGAAGCCCGCGAGATCGCCATCGAAAAACTGCGCCGCGTGGGGCTGACCCCGGAAACCGCAGACCTGTTTGCTGCCGAGCTTTCGGGCGGTATGCAAAAGCGCGTCAGCCTTGCCCGTGCGATCTGTGCCGACCCGCAAGTGATCTTTTTCGACGAACCCACAACGGGCCTTGATCCGATTATGTCGGGCGTCATCAACGAGCTGATCCGCGAGATTGTCACCGAGATGGGCGCAACAGCAATCACCATCACTCACGACATGACCAGTGTGCGGGCGATTGCCGATCAGGTCGCTATGTTGCACGACGGGAAAATCCGCTGGGTGGGTCCTGTGGCCGATATCGACACGGCGGGCGATCCCTATCTGGATCAGTTCATCAACGGCCGCGCCGAAGGGCC